>JAQGOV010000634.1 GCA_028293425.1 Verrucomicrobiales bacterium | reverse complement strand
CGGCGGTGCGATTCCAGGAACTCTCGGTGCAGCGTGGTGAACAGCCAGGATTTCACTTTTTTAACGTATTTCAGTTGGTGCCCTTTTGCTGCCCAAATATAAAAGGTTTGCTGCGTCAAATCTGACGAAACGCTTTCCGAGCGGGTGAGGCTGAAGGCAAATTGGTAAAGGGAGGCATAATACTGGGAGACCAATGCCTCAAAATCCAAATCCGCCGTCATAAGACTCGCATCCTCTGTAAGAGTCCTGGCAAGGAAAAAGGTTCCTGAGAAAATGGCCTGCCCGCAAACTGCTGGTGAGCCACGCAGGCGGCGACCCGCTTGAATGACGAATTTTCGGCCGAGACCATGCGACCATGATGCGCTGGAATGCCCAAAACCTCCAGCTTGAAAAATTTTTGAACTTCCCGGAACCAGGAAGGGGGCATGTTCCTCTTATGGAAGTGAACCTTGATTGTCAGGACGGCACCAAATCACTGAGCCTGCCCGTGAGCGAATGGGTGGCTTCGGGATTTCAGGTTCGGGTGCATGTATGTGCGAGCGGCCCCGGGGATCGGTTAACCGCGGATTCCGGGACAAGACCTCGCCAAAAAGACACAGACCGAACCAGGAGCGGGCTTTTGAGCGGTACAATCGGAAACAGATGCACCCCGCGTTTCCATTCGAAGCGTCTCAGGCGGACCTTCCAGCATCCAACAGGACTGTTTGAGACCGGACGCCGGATGCATGACCAAAACGACTAGACGAAATCAACGATGAAACATTCTAAAAAATTACTGATTCTGGGCCTGTTGACGGCAGTGCTGGGGCCAGTTGGCGCAAGTGCAGCCAGCGTCACCGACGTTCAGATTATCAATTACAGCTTTCAGCCTTCCGCCGTGACCATCAATTTGGGCGACAGCGTGCGTTGGACTGAAAACGACGGTCCTTTTCACACCACCACCAGTTCGCAGGGTCTCTGGGACGCTGATTACTTCGACCATGATCATCCATTTACGTACGCCTTCAATCAGGCAGGAAACTATCCTTACTATTGTATTCCGCACTCCTCATTCATGTCCGGCTCGGTGACTGTAGCAGGGGCACCGAACGTGCCGCCGACTGTCTCCATCGCCAGCCCCACGAATGGAGCCACGCTTTCATCGACTAATCTTATTGCAATTCAGGCCAACGCCTCGGATACGGATGGAAGCGTGAGCCAGGTGGAATTCTTTGAAGGTGTCACTTCGCTGGGCGTGGACAGCCTCACCCCATTTTCGGTGGCCGTGAATTTGGCTCCAGGGAATCATACCATCACTGCGGTGGCGACTGACAATAATGGAGCAACCACCACTTCCACCAGTGTCACGTTCTACGCCAGTGGCATCCCCATCGCTGATCCAATTCCGGACCACATTGTGAAAGGGAACGTCAGGGTGGAACTTGCTTTTGTCGTCGACGGATTGGCTTCCCCAACGGCGATGGCCGTTCCAGACGACGGGACCAAAAGAATTTTCGTCTCTGATCAAATAGGACTTGTTTATGTGATCACCAACGGCGTGAAGCTCGCTTCGCCCCTATTGGATGTGCGCAACCGGCTGGTGAGCCTGGCCATCGGGTACGATGAGCGCGGGTTGCTGGGGTTGGCTGTCCATCCGCAGTTTGCTGCTCATCCTTTAATTTATACTTACACCTCCGAATCGAATGGACCGGCGGCGGATTTCACGGACATCCTGGAGCCCGGGGTCAAAAATGATCATCAATCCGTGATCGCGGAGTGGCAGATCGATCCCTCCAATCCCAACCGGGTGTTGCCTGGGAGCAGGCGGGAAATTCTGCGCATCGATGAGCCGCAATCCAATCACAATGGAGGCACCATGCGCTTCGGGCCGGATGGATTGCTTTATTTTGCGCTTGGAGACGGTGGAAACGCCGATGATCAGGGAGCGGGTCATCTTCCTGATGGAAATGCCCAAAGCACCAGCAACGTTTATGGAAAACTGCTGCGCATTGATGTGGATGCGCGCACATCCGCCAATGGCCAATACGGAGTGCCTCTGGATAATCCCTTTGTCGCCCAGGATGGGGTTGATGAAATTTATGCCTATGGTTTCCGCAATCCTTACAGCTTCACTTTTGATCGCACAACTGGAGACCTTTGGGTTGGCGACGTCGGGCAAAATAAAGTTGAAGAGGTGGATGTGGTGGTGAAAGGCGGGAACTATGGCTGGCATGTTAAAGAGGGTAGCTTTTATTTCGATCATGCCGGTTCCGGAGCAGGCTTCGTGACGGCGAATCCAACCGGGCCAGTTCCTCCCGATCTAAAGGATCCAGTCGCGCAGTATGACCATGATGAGGGCACCGCGGTCATCGGTGGATATGTTTATCGCGGAAGCGGGTTGGCCGGTCTGGGGGGTAATTATATTTTTGGTGACTGGGGAAATTTCGTTGTTCCTTCCGGCAGGCTTTTCTACCTCGACCAGACAAATGGGATTCACGAGTTCCGGATCGGTCTGGATGATCGTCCGCTTAATTTATGGATCAAAGGATTTGGTGAGGATGCCGACGGGGAGGTTTACATCCTGGGCTCGCGCGTGCTTGGCCCTGGAGGAAATACCGGGCGCATTCTCAAAATCGTGCCTGCTCCCAGCCCAATTAGCATCTCCGGAATTGTAACCAACGGAACGAACGTTTCTGTTAGCTGGACGGGTGGACGCGGGGCTTTTGCCTTGCAGCGGAAAACGGATCTCTCGGAACCGGTTTGGGCGGACAGTTTCGTTGTGGCCGTGAGTAACGCGCTTTCACCTCAGGACTTCTCTGCCAAATTCCTTCGGGTCTTCGATACCGCTCACCAGCTTGCCATTCCATTGAGCGCTTCGTTGAGTGGAGCGTCGGAGAAACCGAACGCGGTCACAACGTCCGGCACGGGCTTCGCCCTCTTCAGCCTTGAGGAAAATGTTTTGAACTTCAACGTTCGTTATAGCGGGCTTTCGGGACCCGCCATTCTGGCACACATCCATGGCCCGGCAGACACAACAGGCCCCGCGGGAGTCCTGATCGATCTGGCGCCATTCAACGGCGGCGCTTTCGGGAGCTCCGGCACTTTGTCGGGAACGATTATTCTTACTCCTGCGCAACGCGCTTTGATTCTCGCTGGCAAGACATATGTTAACGTTCACACCTCAGCCAATAGCAGCGGCGAGATCCGCGGTCAGATCGCCCCGGTCTTAATGGAAGCAACGTTAAATGGAGCTAACCAGCGGCCTACCCCGGTGATCACCCCCGGAACCGGTTCTGCCCACCTTTCATTGGTCGGCACTCAACTCACCCTGAACGTCACCTATCGTAACCTGACCGGCCCAGCCACCTTGGCGCATATTCATGGTCCTGCGTCAGCGTTTGCTGCGACGGGTGTCCTGGTTGACTTGGTTCCGCTGAACGGCGGATCATTTGGTGTCTCGGGAGGGTTAGCTGGAACAGTGACCCTTACGCCCCAGCAGCTCGCGTACGTGATTGACGGGCTCACCTACCTCAACGTCCATACATCTGTAAATGGCAGCGGCGAAATTCGCGGACAGATCCTGCCCAAGCCGACAGCCGTTCCATTGACAGCCAGCCTCACCGGGCTTTCTGAGAAACCCAGCGCGGTCAGTACCCCTGGGACTGGGCTTGGCTCCTTTAGCCTCGAGGGCGATACACTACGTTTCGATGTGCGGTTCAATAATCTCTCCACGCCCATCGTCATGGCCCACATTCATGGCCCTGGAAACAGCGGGCAAAGTGTCCCCGTCCTGATTGACCTGGTTCCATTCATGACGGTGCTGAATGGCACCAATGGAATTATTTCGGGCTCTGTCACTCTTACAAATTCACAAAAAGCCGCCATTCTGAGTGGTCAAACATACGTGAACGTTCACACCACGCAAAACGGGGCGGGTGAAATACGCGGCCAGCTTTCGCCCGTGCTCTACCAGGCATTCCTGAACAGTTATAATGAGCGTCCAGCGGTGTTCACCTCGGGCTCCGGCACTGCCGTGATGGCCCTGGTTGGAACCAACCTCTACCTGAGCGCCTCGTATGCTGGCCTGACCGGTCCGGCCACCCTCTCGCATATCCACGGTCCGGCCGGCCTCTCGGCGAGCGCTAGTGTGCTCGTGAACCTGGCGCCTTTCAATGGAGGTGCCTTCGGGGTTTCCGGAGACCTGGCCGGCGTTGTGCCATTGACTGCCGCCCAAACTGGAAACTTGGTGGACGGCCAAACCTATATCAACGTCCACACAGATGCGAATAGCACTGGTGAAATCCGCGGGCAGATTTTCCGTCCATACTAGTCCTCCCGTGTTGCGCAATGCCCCAATGCCGAAAGGCGTTGGGGCATTGTTTTTGGATCGCGTAATGATTCATGAATCCTTGGCGTTTAGTCTATCGTCCCATAAGATTTAGCATGCGTTTCTGTGGGCTCATGCTCCTTTCGTTGTTATGTGCTGGCGGCTTTTCGTGTCAAAGCCGGACAACTCGTTCGGACCGTGCCAGGACTTTCGAGACGGCTGGCATCATTCGCCAAGTAAAGGATTCCGGCCGCGTGGCGGTCATCCAGCACGAAAAAATTCCGGGTTATATGGATGCCATGACCATGCCCTTTAAGGCCAGGGAACCGAGAGTCCTGGACGGATTGCAGGCGGGCGACGAAGTCCGGTTTCGTTTGCTCGTGACCGAGGACGAGAGTTGGATTGAGGATGTCCGCAAGATCGGTCATCGCCAGATCGAGCAGCCCGCGCCCGGCCCTCAAGTGACCAATAGTCCTGCTGAAAAACCGAGGCATCCTTTACTGGATTACGCGTTCACGAACCAGCTTGGAAAGCCTGTTCGATTAAGCGACTACAAAGGTCAGGCGCTCGCGATTACGTTCTTTTTTACCCGTTGTCCCATTCCAGATTATTGTCCCAGGCTTTCAAAAAACTTTCAGGAAGCTTCCCAGACCCTTGCCGGCATGCCGAACGCCCCAACAAATTACCACTTCCTGTCCGTATCATTCGATACCGCATTTGATACGCCAGAGGTCTTGAAAGCTTATGCGGAGCGCTACCATTACGATCCGGCCCACTGGAGCTTTATCACCGGGCCGCAGGATAAAATCACGGAACTGGCGCGGCTTTCCGACGTCACTTTTAACAAGGACGGAAGCGGCTTTTTTGATCACGGCTTTCGGACGCAAATCATCGACGCCAAGGGCCGGCTTCAAATGAGCTTTCCCATCGGAGGGAACCTATCGGATGCCATTGTCTCGGAGTTGGTCAAGGCAGCGGCTCCGAAAGAGCGCTGAGTCCGTGACGGCTTAGACTTTGTCTGGCACGTTGGCCCTAAGCTCCTCCAGCCACACCGTGGCCTCGGAATCGCTCGGTGCCCGCCAGTCGCCGCGCGGAGAGAGCGAACCGCCTGAGCCAACCTTCGGACCATTCGGGATACAGGACCTTTTGAACTGGCTGGTGCGGAAGAAGCGGAACAGAAAGCCGTCCAGCCACTTCTTAATCGTGGCAAGGTCGTATTCGTTGCGCTTAGTGGTGGGAAGCAGGTCCGGCCAGGAGCCGCGGTTCTTGTCGCCCCACGCGTGATGGGACAGAAACGCGACTTTGCTCGGGCGCATTCCATAGCGTGTAATATAATACAGGTTGAAATCCTGTAGTTCGTAGGGACCGACCTTCTCCGCTGTGCTCTGGGCGGGCTTGCTGGCGTCGCCCGCGCCGTGCGGCACAAGCTCCGGGGAAATTTCAGTTTCAAGGATGGATTCCAGAACCGCGCTGGTGCTTTTATCAAATTGACTCGAAAGCACCACCCAACGAATCAGATGCTGAATGAGCGTTTTTGGAACAGAAACGTTCACGTTGTAATGGGACATGTGATCGCCGACTCCATACGTCATCCAGCCCAAGGCCAGTTCACTCAGATCGCCCGTGCCCAGCACCATGGCATTGTGGAGGTTGGCGAGCCGGAATAGGTGTGAGGTCCGTTCCCCCGCCTGGACATTTTCAAAGGTGATATCGTAAACCGGTTTGCCCTGGGCAAAGGGATGGTTGATATCCTTGAACATCTGCATGCAGGACGGCTTAATATCAATTTCCGCGGCCGTCACGCCGAGCGCAGCCATAAGTTGGTGTGCGTTCTTAAGGGTCAGGTCGCTGGTGGCGAAACCTGGCATGGTAAACGCCAGGATGTTTTTGCGCGACACGCCTATCCTATCCATGGTCTTGGCGGCTACAATCAATGCGTGGGTGGAATCGAGGCCCCCGGAAATTCCAATCACGACCCTGTTCAGGCCGCTGCTGGAAAAGCGTTTCATCAACCCGTGCACCTGGATGTTGTAAGCCTCGTAACAACGCTGATCGCGGTCGCGAGCATCGCTGGGCACATATGGGAAGCGCTGCACGTCCCGGTTTAAAGGCACCGAAGTCTGCGGGGTCTCGAATTCGAACGGCACCCGGCGAATAGCTTCGAGTTTTTCCCGGCATTCGGAAATAGAATCGCTGAAGCTCGTGGAACGCATGCGATCCTGAAGCAGCCGTTCCAGATCGATATCGCCCGTGATCATCTGTTCACGGTCCGAAAACCGTTCAGACTCCGCGAGGCGCTCGTTATTCTCGTAAATCAACGCGTGTCCATCCCAGGCGAGGTCAGTGGTGGATTCGCCGGGACCCGCTGCCGAGTAAAGATAAGCTGCAATGCATTTGCCAGACTGGCTTGCGCAAAGGTCGCGGCGGTAATCGGCTTTGCCGATCGTTATGTTGCTTGCCGAGAGATTAGTCAGGATGGTGGCTCCCGCTAGTGCCGCGTAGGTGCTCGGCGGAATCGGCGTCCACACATCCTCGCAAATTTCGACGTGCAGCCGGAAGCCTTCCACGTTGCTCGCCTCAAACACTAAATCATTTCCAAACGGCACCGTTTCCCCAAGGAACCTCACCTCGCGGCGAAGCGCGTAACGACCCGAAGTGAATTGTCGTTTTTCGTAAAACTCCCGGTAATTGGGCAGGAACGTTTTAGGAACCAGCCCGAGCACACGTCCGCGGTAAATGACGACGGCGCAATTAAAAAGCTTTCCATCGATTTGCACTGGAGCCCCCACCAGCAGGACAGGGGAGAGTTGCTCGGCGGCCTTGACGAGTTTGCCAACGGCGGCTCGGGTCGCTTCCAGCAGAGCGTCCTGGTGAAATAGATCCTCGTTCGAATAAGCGGAAATTCCCAGCTCTGGGAAAAGTGCCACGGCAGCGTGTGCCTCGGAGGCGCGCCTGGCCAACTCGAGCGTCCGCTCCGCGTTGTACGTCGGGTCGGCTACCCGCAGCGAAGGCACGCAGACCGCCACGCGGACGAAACCATGGGCATAAATGGAATTAAAACGCTGCATCGTGCTCATTCACCTAACGCTTTTTACCCGTGCTTTCAAACCAATAAGTCGCACCGGCGCAATATACTATCGGTCCGGCGTGTCCTTGACCTAACGTTTTGGCTCTGGATTTATTGCTTTTCCGATGGGAAACCGGGCAAAAAGACCGGATTTGTTCTGGACTGCCTCCCGCCTCTGTTTTTAACTTCACCTCACTTTTATGACCAAAGACAAAATCAATATTGCGATCATTGGGCTTGGCTTCGGCGCCGAATTTATCCCCATCTACCAGCGCCATCCCAATGCCAACATGTATGCCATCTGCCAGCGTAATGAGCAGAAGCTCAACGCGATTGGCGATGCATTTGGGATTGAAAAGCGTTACACCGACCTCAAACAGGTGCTTGCCGACCCTGATGTGGACGCGATTCACATTAACACTCCGATTCCCGATCACGGCTGGCAATCCATCGCTGCCCTGAAGGCCGGCAAGCACGTGGCTTGCACTGTGCCCATGGCCACCTCTGTCGAGGATTGCAAGACAATCGTGAATCTGGTCAAGAAAACCGGCCTGAGATACATGATGATGGAAACCGTGGTCTATGCCCGCGAGTTCCTCTTCATGAAAGAACTTTACGACAATGGCACACTCGGCAAGCTGCAGTTCCTCCAAGCTTCTCATCAGCAGGACATGGACGGGTGGCCGAACTATTGGCCAGGTCTGCCTCCAATGTGGTACGCCACGCACTGCGTGGGACCAGTTTGTGCGATGGCCAACTTGACTGCTGAATACGTTTCCTGCTTCGGCTCCGGAACAATTCGCAAGGAATTGGTGAAGCATTACAAATCTCCCTTTGCCGTGGAAAGCACGCATATTAAATTCAAGGACAGCGACGTTTCTGCCCGCGTTTATCGTTCGCTCTTCGATGTGGCCCGGCAATATCGTGAAAGCATCGACGTCTACGGCAGTAAGGTTTCTGTCGAGTGGCCGCTGGTGGAGCATGAACCGCTTGTCATGCATCGCGCCAAGCTGCCGGAAAGCAAAATCCCCAAGCTGGTGAAAGCCCCGGATTACGCGAAACGCCTGCCCAAGGCCATTCAGCCGTTCACCACGAAGGGGGTTTATGATCTTGGTAAAAAAACGCACCTCTCCTTTACACAAGGCGCTGGTCACGGTGGCTCGCATCCTCATTTGGCGCATGAGTTTCTCAGCGCATTGGTGCAGGACCGCGAACCTTTCCCGAATGCGCGGGAGTCATCTAACTGGACTTGCGTCGGCCTTTGCTCGCATCAGTCGGCGCTTAAAGGCGGAGCGATTGTGAAGCTGCCAGCATTTACAATTAAGTAATCAGAAGCGCATTGTTTTGCGGCCGGATGTGCTCGTCACATCCGGCATTTTTTGCGCCTCAGGACGGCCTAAAGGGCCGCATGAATTACTTGCGGTGTCTCAGGGCTTCCAATTCTTTACGGACATTGCTCGCGTGGATCAAAGAAAGGCCTTTGCGTATCGGGTTCGGGATCAAGGGAGCCTCCAAGCTCAAGGTAAGATTGCCAGAGCTTCTCGCTTTCAAGCCAGCGCTCGACAGGGGATACTTGGTACCATTCGGCCCACTCCTCCCCCACCAATTCTTCTGGCGTTATCATGGTGAAGACGTCGCAGCTTTGTGGTTAGGAGTAAAGCCCTGGAAAATAAACCCGAAAAGCGACAAAGCCCGAGAAGTGAATCTCGGGCTTGCGGATGGGCACCAGCCGTTTTTACTTTGTATCAAGACGATTTTTTAGGTTGTCCGAGCCCTGCTTCACATCATCCTGAAGGTCTTTGCCCTTTTGTTTGATGTCGTCTTTCAGGTCCTTGGAATCATTCTTTAGTTCATGTCCAGTCTCTGTCCCGAGCACCCCAGTACCTGTGCCGCCCACGGCGCCGGATTGCTGCATGCCATAATGGGCGTAAACCTCTGTCATGAAACTTGGGGTGGCCCATTCGCCCGCGGTTTGGTTCTTATCAATCGTCGGCGCGTTTTTGAGCTTCTGGCGATCCACATTCAGCGTGAAATCCTGGGTCGCGGTGGCAGTGATGGCTTGCCAGGGAATGGGCGTTTTCTTTTCCCCAATGCCCAGGAAGCCGCCTACGCCAAGCAGCGCGAGCCGAATCTGGCCGTTCTGGTCGATTAACACATCATCAATCTGGCCGACGTTTTCACCTGAGGCTGTTTTCACTTTGCTCCCAATGAGGTGACTGGCCAGGATCGGAGTCGACGCGCTGGCGGCGGCGTTGGTGGATGCCGTTTGGATAGTGGTGGCAGCAGCACCTGCGGCGGCTCTCGGCCTGGAGAGGGCATTGGTCCCGGAACCAGCCCCTGGAGTGCCCTGGCTCGGCAGATCCGAACGTCCGGCTGGAGAAATTTCATTTTGGGCCTGGCAAACGCCGGCCGTGAAGGCTGCCGCTATTCCGGCGAGAGTGAGTTGGAGCATTAATTTTTTCATAAATTCTGTGAAGTATTAGGTCCGTTTCCATCTGCGCCTTGCAGAAAGGGTTTACGGATCTGGTTTTGAACCTCAAACAGAAAGTGCCTCTTTCTGGGAAAGGCTCAATAGGGACTTGACCCAATTCAATGTTTTCAACTGGAGAGCCGAATGATACCTTGGCGCTTCGTGGAAGACTTGCAACAACGGCCTGATGCCTGGCTCGAACGCCAGAACGGCGAACGAATTATGGTTCAGGGCTCTTGCTTCATCGGCCGCAGCACCACCAGCAATGTCATGCTTCCGAGTGAGAAAGTTTCCCGTCGGCATGCCATGATTCAGACTCAGGGGGCCGAGTACTGGCTGGTTGATCTCGGAAGCGCCAATGGAACGTATTTAAACGGACGCCGTGTTGGCCAGCCCTGCCGACTGAACGATCGTGACCAGATCGTGATTGCGGATTTCCAATTCATTTTCCGCTCGAACTCCACGGTCCAGCGCGAACGCCGAGGGGAAACGACCACCGGCGGCGAAACCTTCCTGGTTGTTCGCAGTGGCGGTTGCTGGCTTTTGGTCGCCGACATTATTTCTTCCACTCAATTGGCTCAGCGCCTTTCCCCTGAGGAAGCACCTCGGGTGACCGGTCGATGGCTTGCCGAGTGCAAACAAATCATTGATGACCACTCGGGGGCGATTAACAAATTTCTGGGCGACGGCTTTTTCGCCTATTGGATGGATGAGGATGGTGCGAAAGCGGACGTGGTGGCCAAAGCGATGACCGCGCTGCGAAATCTGCAACAGAAGTCGGAGCCTCCGTTTCGGGTCGTCGTTCATCATGGAAAAGTGTTTATGGGTGGTGGTGGCTCCATGGGTGAGGAGAGTTTTGTCGGCAACGAGGTGAATTTTATTTTCCGGATGGAGAAAGTCGCGAGCACTTTAGGTCTTCCTTTCCTGGTGAGTGAAACAGCTTCCCGGTTTCTCAAGGATGTTCCGCTTTCGGATGAGGGAGCGCATCCTGTCCCAAGCTTCACGGGGGAATTTCGGTTTTACGGCTTCACGGCGACTCACGCCTAATGGCAGGTCGCATGCGCCGCACATGAATGGGAGCAGCCTTCATGGCGAGGGCTCCTTTATAACCCTGCGGCACCTCCAGATCGCAAATACTCCATCGCTTGGCCGCATTAGGTTCGAGTTCAAATCGGAGGAGGGCAGGGGGGACATCTGGCGCAAAAGCCACAGCGAATTTGTTTAACCCCATGCTCAAGCCCATCCCATGGGCTTTAATAAAAGCTTCCTTGCGGGTCCAGCAATGGAAGAAGGCACTGGCTCGCAGGTCAGCAGGCAGCGAACGCAGCACATCCACCTCATCCGGCGCAAAAAAGCGCTCTGCAATTTCCATGGTTGCAAAATCGGGACGCTCCTTCTCGATATCCACACCAAGCTCGGTCCCCATTGTAAATCCAAACAAGGCCCACCCGTAAGAATGGGAGACGTTGAAGGATAGTTCGGGATACAGATGGTCCAGGAGCGGTTTGCCATACCGGTTGTAGGAGAACGCGAAGTTTTCCGGTTTCGTATTTAAGTATCCAGCCAGCAACTTTCGGAGGAGGCCCCTGCTGGCAGCGTAATGCTTGCGATGTTCCTCAAATCGGAACCGCGCTGCTCGTTCTTTTTCGTCGGCGGAAAGATAGGAGGAACATTCTTCAAAGGCACCCGGAGGCAAATCCAACGATGATAACCAAACATCGCCCACATTCGTTTCCAGGGCTGGCGGAGTGGCCGTCTCCGGCCAGGAATCGTTCAAATCTGTTCGTTCTTGCTGCAACTACCCTTATTTAACCCTTTCAATCCCAGAAGGAAAGGATCCTAAACGCTTGGCAACGAAGCGGGTACTTCCTAGGATTTTAAAGAGTTACCGCGGCGGGAGTCAGAATATATGGGTGCGCAGGTGCGTCCAAATCCGCCAACAACGGCATTGGTTAAAATGATTGCTTTGAAGAAGTCTCTCGGCGCCCTGCTCATGGGCCTATTCCTTGTTGCCACCGCCTTCGCGCAGAATGGCGACCATGGTGTTACCAATCAGCCTATGCGAGTTGCCAAGGAAAAGATTCCGCCAGCCCCGCCATTGAGTCCGGCCGACGAAATGAAAACTTTCAAGCTGCCTCCCGGCTTCCAGGTAGAACTCGTCGCCAGTGAACCGCTGGTGGAAGTTCCAATCGCGTTGACCTTTGACCCGAACGGCCGCATTTACGTGCTCGAAATGCGGGGGTTCATGCCCAACCCTGAGGCCATCGGGGAAAAGGAGCCGGTCGGCCGCGTGACAATTCTTGAAGACACGGATGGCGATGGGCGCATGGACAAGCGGACCACCTTCCTAGATGGCCTCGTGATGCCGCGGGCACTCACGCTCGTGCGGGGCGGAGTGCTGGTCGCCGAGCCTCCCCACCTCTGGTTCTGCAGGGACAAGGATGGTGACGGCAAGTGTGACGAGAAGATTGAAGTTGCAACAGATTACGGAAGCCAGGCCAATCCCGAGCACACGGCCAATGGATTGCTTTGGGCGCTGGACAATTGGATTTACAGCGCCAATTACACATTTCGCCTCCGCAACACGGATGGGCGCTGGTTGAAGGAGCCAACCATCAATCGGGGCCAATGGGGCATCGCACAGGACGATTTTGGCCGGCTTTTCTTCAACTCGAACAGTGATCAACTTCGCGCCGATTTTATTCCCTCCTATTATGTGAATAAGCGAGGCATGACGGCGAAGTTGAAAGGCCTCAACGAACAGGTTGCCAAAGATCAGGCTACATGGCCAATTCGCGTAAACCCGGGCGTAAATCGCGGTTATGAACCCAAGCAGCTTCGGGATGATGGAACGCTCGCCACGGTCACCGCAGCGTGTGGTCCAGTAATTTACCGCGGTGACATTTACCCGGAGGAGTTCAAAGGCAACGCCTTCGTGTGCGAGCCGTCGGGCAACATTGTGAAGCGGAATGTTTTGACCGAGAAGGATGGCGTCATTACCGGCAAAAATCCCTATGCCAGTTCAGAATTTCTGGCCTCCACCGACGAGCGTTTCCGCCCGGTGAATCTTTATACAGGGCCAGATGGAGCCCTTTACCTGGTGGACATGTACCACGGCATCCTTCAGCACCGCATTTACATGACGAGCTATTTGCGGAAGCAGGTGGAGGAACGCGGGCTCGACAAACCTCAGAACCAGGGGCGCATCTACCGCATTGTCCATAAAAGCAAGAAGCCCGGGCCAAAACCATCGCTGGCTCAGGCGAGTCCGGCCGAGTTGGTGAAAGCTCTCACCCACCCCAATGGCTGGTGGCGGGATACAGCGCAACGACTGCTGGTGGAAAAAGCCGATGCTACCACCGTTGTAAGTTTGAAACAACTCGCCGCCTCCGGGACGCAGCCGATTCATCGCCTCCACGCTTTGTGGGTGCTCGAAGGCATGGGAAAGCTGGACGCCTCGGTCCTCACGATTGCTCTCGGGGATGGAGATCCAAAGGTGCGTGCCGCTGGCTTGCGGCTCGTGGAAACGTCCCTGAAATCCAGCAAGGCTGAAACAGCCGCGTTGCGCGCGAAAGTTCTGGACATGGCGAAAGACAATGCTGCCGACGTGCAGATTCAACTCGCGCTGACCCTTGGCGAAATCGCGCCAGACCCGCAAAGCAAGGAACTGCTGGCAAAGTTGAGTCAATCGGAGTTGGACCTGGCGAAAGAGGGGGCGAAGTTTAGCGCGGCCAGCCGAGAGCCGGCGAAACCGCAACCAGCGTTGGCCAAGGGGCCTGCATTATCCGCGGAGGATCAAAAGCGTTTCGAGTCCGGCAAAGCCATGTATGAAGCGACCTGCCTGGCTTGCCACCAGCCGCATGGGTTGGGGCAGGAAGGTTTGGCGCCTCCCCTGGTTGGCTCGGAGTGGGTTGCCGGGCCCGAGAATCGGTTAATTCGAATCGTTATGCATGGCCTGCGTGGCCCGATTAAGGTCAAGAAGCAGGCCTACGAACTCGACATGCCTGCGTTGGGCGTGCTTGAGGATGAGCAGATTGCTGATGTGCTAACCTACGTTCGACGGGAATGGGGCAACACGGGAGCTCCGGTTACAGTGTCCACCGTGAAACGGATCCGGGAAGAGACCGCCAAGCGCGAGGATGCCTGGACCGAAGCTGATCTTTTGAGACTGAAATAAGTTGGTCTTTAATCAGAGCCAATCCTGCTGGGTTTTCCATTCCCGGAAAACCAGGCTCAGCACTGAATCCAAAGGATTTTGGACCAACACATCTGCCAAAATCACCTTCGCCTGTTCGAGGTCCTCCAATGGCGCGCTCTTCAGCAATTTCAAGAGCAATCCCCTCGCTCGTTTGGCGGCGGGGTCGTTTTCAGGCGCGGCCCCAGAAATGGATTCAATCACCGACTCAGCTTGCTCCGCGGAAAGGTCATCAAACGCTTCCCGGAAAACAGTTGCCCGCGCCGAGCTGTCAAAGCCCGGTGCTCCCAAAATCAGCGACAAAGCTTCTTTTATCTTATCTTCCTTGGTCGAGCTCTGCCGCCTAAGGGGTGTTGCGGCGGGATCCTGCGCTTGCGGCCAGCTCATACCCATCCCGTTAGCCCCGGAAAGAGCCCTGAACTCAAGGCTGAGAGTATGCATTGATTTGTCAGCGGTGCCATTTGCCTTGCCTTGGGGAGTCGTCCACAAAAACGCTACTTGGCCATCTTGCGCTTCGCGCGTCTCAAATTGGAGGGCCACCACCACCCGGTCCGGTTGCATCTGAATGCCTCCCGGGAGGGACAGGTTGTGTGGCAGGGCAGAACTCAATTCCGCCTGCAACGCCGCAATAATTTGTGTCAGAGTTTGCATCCGAGTCAGGGTAACATGGCCGCTAGGGTCGGCCAATCACGAAGCGTTTTGAATCTCCTGCGGGCTCACTTGAAGCACCGGGTCCGGCTGCTCATGGGGTCTTTGCCGGGGTCAATCATTTGAAATTTCAAGAAGGAGCGCTATTTTTACGAAGGAGAATAACGGAGAACTAAGTCGGAGGTAGCTGCCAATGCAATGATTTCCTGAGCCTTGCAGGTGAGATAAAAACAACCAAAGCTCGAGAATTCGACGGGGGCGATTGATAGGTTTCTGGTCCTCACCAGAACAGCTAGGCTTGCTCATCTTCTCAAGGAACAAGGTGGAGACGCGTTTTATGGAGACTGTGACCGAATCAGAGCACCGTGCTAATCAGACCCTGAGCCCACCTGGCGCTTCACGGGTGAAGACCGAGGTGGTCGTTATCACAGGCGCCTCGGCCGGCGTAGGGCGGGCAACGGTCCGGGCTTTTGCAAAACGTGGCGCCTGCATTGGGCTGTTGGCCCGGGGCCGCGACGGTTTAGAGGCCGCAAAAAAGGAGGTGGAACAGCTCGGGGGACAGGCCTTGGTTTGTGTCACGGATACCAGCGACTCTGGGCAGGTCGAAGCCGCGGCGGCCGCAGTGGAACGCGAGTTCGGCCCGATTGACATTTGGGTGAACAACGCCATGGTTTCAGTTTTTTCCCCTGTGATTGAAATGAAACCGGAAGAGTACAAGCGTGTGACTGAGGTCACATATTTGGGTTATGTTTGGGGAACTATGGCAGCCCTTAAATCGATGCGGGCCCGCAACAAAGGCGTCATCATCCAAGTTGGCTCCGCCCTCGCGTACCGTGGCATTCCATTGCAATCCGCGTATTGTGCCGCCAAACATGCCATTCAAGGTTTTGTGGATTCACTACGGACAGAACTGCTTCATGACCGTTCCAAAGTCCGCGTTTGCATGGTGCAGATGCCGGCCTTGAACACGCCTCAATTTCGATGGGTTCGCAGCCGCCTGCCGAACAAGGCGCAACCTGTTCCTCCTATCTTCCAGCCCGAGGTGGCTGCGGACGCCATTCTTTATGCGGCTACTCATAATAAACGTGAAGTCTACGTCGGGGCTCCGACAGTAGTCGCGATTGTGGGAAACAAGATTGCCCCGAGGATTGCGGACTGGTATTTGTCGCGGAGAGGTTATCGTTCCCAGCAGCTCACCGGGGAACCAGAGGACAAAGGCCGGCCGGATAATTTGATGGCTCCGCTCCGGGGTGATTATGGAGCGCATGGTGTTTTCGATGATCGTTCCAAAGACTTTAGCTGGCAGTTCTGGGTGGATAAAAATCGTAATTGGCTCATGGGGCTGGCAGGCGTTGGGCTTGGGCTCGCTTGGTGGCTGAGACGCAAGCCGAACAGTCCGGGCTGTTCATCCTGAAATTGGCTCCTCTGGCAGCAGTGTAAAAAAACTCGCTCGTCCCCGGAAGGAGCGAGCGAGTTTGAGTTGGAAATTGCAGTTTAGGATTTTACGCGTTTGAGTGTGACCGGAACCTTCGGGGCTTCTTTGCCGTCGATCAGAGCTTCACAACTGGTGGTCACGGTATCGGCATCGTCGAACCGGAGCGTCAAAGCATGCATGTGGGATTCTTTCTTGGGATTAATGCCACAGGTCTTGTCGAAGTCGAAAGTAAGCGTTTTTTCGTCCGAAGACTTCAGAAGCATGGCTGGACGGTTCCCCATCATGCAATAATGCGTTAGGGCCAGCTTGCCACCTTGATCATAATACATCGTGGTCATTTCATTTGGTGTGCCAGCAAAACATTTTTCCTCCAACACACTGCCTCCCGAGACAAGACGGTATTGGATAGTCATGTCGATCGGACCCTGTCCCATGTCCGTCTTGCCGGTCCAGGTGCCGACCATGGTTTTCATCCGCTCAAATTCTCGGGATGTCTTTTTCGCCTTGGGCGCTTCCGCAGCTTGCGAGCACAGGGCGGTGGAGAGAATTAACGTTGCGCAAATGGACCTGAGTTTTGTTTTCATAAGCTCTTATTTGTTCTTTTTGTATCGTTCGCTTTTCCGAATGTCATCTCTATAACGAAGGACATCGCGCATTGAGGACAAAAGCATAAACAATATTTCGAGATTTTTCGGAACGCGGATTTACATCCTAACCTGCTGCCCTGGAAGGGTTTCCTGACGATTGCCTCGAAGCCTCCATTCTTCTAACGATCAACAAATTAATAGCGCACTGGGATTGTGAGCACTGAGCCCGAGTCACTCCTATACTTGCCTGAAGCTGCTGATTTGCCACAATAACACACCATGAAATTAAGTTTTGCC
>JAQGOV010000602.1 GCA_028293425.1 Verrucomicrobiales bacterium | reverse complement strand
AATGGAATCGTTTTCATCCTAGTAAACATCGCGCTGATAACGTTTGTCGGTTTTCAGCTTTGCCACATATTCAGACGCCTGCTCCATAGTCTTGCCCCCTGCTTGCACCACCACCTGGTGCAAGGCAGCGTCCACGTCCTTGGCCATTCGCTTGGCATCACCACAAACATAGAAATGCGCTCCTTCTTCCAGCCATGTCCAAAGCTCAGCGGCGTTTTCCAGCATCCGGTTCTGCACGTAAATCTTTTCTGCCTGGTCGCGACTGAAAGCGAGATCGAGCCGATTCAAGCAACCATCCTTGACCATGGCGGTGAGTTCCTCTTCATACAGAAAGTCGCACCCACGCTGTTGATCTCCGAAGAAGAGCCAGTTCTTGCCTGGGGCAGCCACCGCGCGTCGTTCCTCGAGAAAAGCACGAAAGGGGGCAATGCCGGTGCCGGGCCCAACCATAATGACCGGACGCGAAGTGTCAGCCGGCAATCGGAACCCGTGGCTCGTCTGAATAAAGACCGGCACAGTGGTCTCGTTCAGCGCCACACGATCGGCGAGCCAGCACGAAGCAACGCCTTTCCGCTCCCGGCCCTGGCATTCATAGCGCACCGCGGCTACGGTCAGGTGAACCTCGCCAGGATGCGCCTTTGGCGACGAAGAGATCGAATAAAGTCTCGGCTGGAGCTTTCGGAGAAGGTTGGTGAACTCGACCGGAGTAAACTTTGCGCCGGAACACGATCCCAGCACGTCCACGATATCACGACCATACAACCACTTATCCAAAGCAGCCTTTTGCGCGGGGGCAAGCAGGTCCAGCAACACGGAGTTCTTCGCTCGTTCCGCAGCCGCCTCGAGCAAAGAAGACTGAGGTTGAGTAATGTTAAAGGTTTTTAAGAGAGCCGTGTGCAGGTTGCTTTCCTTGCCGTGGGCGTCCTGGACCATTTCATCCCCGTCGAAATGGAGGGCGGCCAGCAACTGCTCCACCAACACTGGGCAATTCTCCGGCACCACGCCCAGAGCATCGCCCGGCTCGTAAGCCGGGCCGTTTTCGCCGAGTACGATTTCAAAATGCCGCGTATCCTTTGCAGAACTTGCGCCATTCAACCGCCGGTTGGTTTTGAGTTGTGCGGGGAATGGGTTCGCTCGATTGTAGCTTGTCGAAGTCGGCTTCTCTTCTGCGTCCACCACTACTTGAGGCAGGGCCGCGCCCTGGGTAATCTCCTTCGAAGCACTGAGCGGTTCCCAAACTGTTTCCAGCCAGGCCTTGGCGATCGATTCGTAATCGACATCGCATTCCCCTTGAGGAACCAGGCGTTTGGCTCCGAGTGCCTCAAACCGCAGATCAAATTTCTTCGCAGCCCCGCAAAATTCCGAGTAATTTCGATCGCCCAATCCGAGCACCGCATAGTGCAGATGCTCCAACCGCGGCGCTGCTTCGCTGTTCAACCAGGCCCATGCAGCGGTCGCGTTGTCGGGTGGATCGCCTTCTCCCCAGGTGCTGGTGATCACCAGGCAGCGCGATTCCCTGGCCCAGTCCACCTTCGCATACTCGTTCAAGGCGAGCACGCGGGTCTGGTAACCTTTTGATTCCGCTTGTTTCGCAAATTTTTTGGCGAGCCCTTCCGCCGAACCACTCTGGGAACCTAACTAGAGCAGCATCTGCTTCTTTTCAGCGGTTGCCGATTTTTCCTGAGTCGACGTGGTTGAAGCAAGCAGCTCGTTGAAAACACCCGCGAGAAAACCGTCAATCCACGCGCGTTGCTCTGCGGTGAAAGGCGCATTAGTCGGCAACTTTGGAAGAGTATTCATGAGCATGAGCTCCAGTTAAACGCGTGCTGCTGCCATCGCTCCCCAAGTGGAGCGCCAGCGATGCTTCACAGTCCGCAACCCTGTCAGAGCCAGCGCGCAGAAAACCGCAAATACAATCAGCCCTGCCGCATAGGATCCTGTGACACCCCGCGACCAGCCCAAACCTGCCGCCAGGAGGAAACCGCCGACTCCGCCTCCAGCGCCCACCAAACCGGTCATGGTACCAATTTCTTTGCTGAACCGTTGCGGAAGTAATTGGAAAACCGCCCCATTGCCTGCGCCGAGGGCGGCCATCGCCACGAGAAGCAGACCCACATTCAGCGGCAACGCTGTTGCAAATGCACAGGCGCCTAGCATGACACCTCCGACTACATAGCAAACCTGCAGGGAGCGGGTGCCGCCGAGTTTATCCGCAAGAAATCCGCCAATTGGCCGGGCCATCACTCCCACGAAGGTGCAAAGTGCTGCCAGATCGCCCGCGCCTACTTTCGAGAGTCCGTAGGTACTCTTGAAATACATCACCAACGACGCCGCCAACCCCGCGAAGCCGCCGAAAGTCACGGTGTAAAAAAAGCAGAACCAATGCGTGTCTCGGTCTTTCAACAACGTTGTGTAATCGCTCAGCTTGCGGGACTTTGCATGTCCCGGAGCCTCCTTTGAGAACATCATGTAGGAAATCAGCACCAGCACTGCTGGAATGAGCGCCAGCCCGAAAACCGTGCGCCACCCGTAAGCATTGGCCAGTCGGGGAGCGAGCAGGGAATCAATCACTACCCCCACGTTGCCAGCTCCGGCCAGGCCGAGCACCGTTCCCTGCAAATGCGGCGGGTACCATCTGCCGGCCTGCGGCAAGGCCACCGCGAAGCTCGCGCCCGCGAATCCAAGCATAAAACCCATCACGAGCAGGGCAGGGAAGCTGTTCAGGCCTGCTAACCAAGCCCAGGCCAGGGCAGCGATCACGATGCATTGCGCCAGCAGCCCTGTGCGCTTGGACCCTAGCCGGTCGCTTAAAAGGCCCAGAGCAATTCGCAGCGCCGCTCCGGAAAGGCTTGGAACAGCCGCCATGAATCCGGTCTGCTCTGGGCCTAATTTGAGAGACTCCGAAATATGCGCGCTTAACGGCCCGAGAATTGTCCACACCATGAAACTGAAATCAAAATACAGAAACGCTGTGAGGAGCGTGGGCCAATGTCCCGAGTTCTTCAGATCAGATATTTTCATTTTTGCACTGCGGCTTTTTATCCACGTTGCCGCGTCCTTTTGTCTTAAACTGGTTCCATGCCAACCGCAGGCCTTGCGGTCGTTCAAAATCGTGCAAACTCCTATGAAGCGTTTTCATGGGCGCTT
>JAQGOV010000599.1 GCA_028293425.1 Verrucomicrobiales bacterium | reverse complement strand
ATCCGCGGGGCAGGGATTCCCGGCAATACTTCGGACTGACAGTAAATCATAGGTGTCTGCGTCGTGAAAATGAGTCTCTTGTCACGACCCGTGGGACCCTCGGCCGCGAACAATAGCCCGCGTGTGTCGAGGGCAGGGCGGTTCGCACTTGCCAGCGTCCCGTTCGTAATCTCGTAAGTTCCAGGCCCAGTCAAAAACAGTCGCCGAATTCCGAGTTCCAACATCCGGGAGGTCGGGGGGATTGGCTGTACCAGGCCATTGGTCCACTCGGGATAAAAGCCCGCTGACAGGTATTCCTCTCCCTGGACGCAGATCCGTCTTGGGCCGTTGCCGGGCGGCCAGCGTGTAAACCGAGGCGGGCCTGGCCAGCCCTCCCGGCTTTGTTGAAAATTACCCCACCGGTCGAATATCGTAACGTTCTTCACATATACCCAGCCGATCCCATTTCCATCCACGCCTCTCACTGAAACGAGAGGATTATATTCAGCCTGCTGGGACCTTTGTGTCATATGGTCCTGCCTGAAGCCTCGGAAAACAACGTTGGCCCGATTTACCAGTTGCGTTTGTGGGACTGCCAGCGCTGTCCAGCTTGCCGGTTGTTTTGGCCGCGGGTTGTTCACCACGAAGTCGATCCGGTTCGTTCCCTGCCACACTCTCAACGGGATGAGCCCTGCATCTCTCTGGAAACAAGGCACGGTCAACCGGGCCACGCCAGACAGGACATACACTTTCGCTTCTTCGGCAACGCCATCCACGAGAATCGCCTCCGCCTTGTCGATCCCCAATCCTTTTCCGTTCGAAAGTGGAGGCCATTTCAGGCAAACCACAAGCGTTTCCCACCGCGTCTGTGTTCCTTGACCTGCAAGCGGACCTAGCGCGGGTTGCATGGTTGTGGGCGTGAACCTCCGGGCGACTTGTTTCCACTTCGGTTCCGCCGAAAGAAAATGATTGGTCCCAAGGCTCACCTGCAGCACCTGCATTTCCCCGCCGCCCGGCAAGGCGATCCTTGTGGCGGCCTTGGGCGTCAGCATCCAAAGCCCAATTGCGGCCCCAACCAGCAGGACCCCAACTCCCACAGCCAATGAACGCAAATCCTTCATGCCAGTCTTCCCACTACAGACGATGGGTTTGGTATCCTGATTCAGAAACCTCGCAGTCGTAAACAGTGCAAGCCAAATCTCGCCGGATCAGGGAAGAAGTGGTCCGCGCTGTGGACGCTCTGCCTGCGTTCAGCGGGCAGTGTCATTGTTTTTTGAGTGTTCCTAACGGCTCTCCTAACGCATTTCTAACGCTTAAAACAAAGCCAGACCCATCAAAAACCCCAATAAAACGCCATCTCCGCCCATGGTAACCTCAATCGCAGCCAATAAACGCAATGGGTTAACGCTTCAAAAGTGCAAAATAGTCAATAAAATCAAGGGTGCTAACGCTTTAACGGCTAAATTCACCCCTGGACATCCATCCATCAAAATGGGGATCGTGGAAGGCCCGCGCCGAATATCTGTTCCAACCGCTTCTAGCACTTATCATCACTTTGGTCCTTCATCGAAAGGCAATGGAACGAAACCTCACGCGATGGCTCGGATTGAAACCGCGGGGCAGAGAGAGGCTCCAACCGATCCCAAACACCCCACTCACGTTGTCGGTCTCCTCAAGGCTTCCCAGAAACGAACTCCCATCTTCCCCATAACTGCGGGGTCAGTTCAGCTTCACTCGGCACATCGGCGGTGATCCCGGTTGCCTTGTTTGCCCAGTAGACGCGCTGCGTGGTTTGGAATCCATTGCCGCGGAGAATGCCAATGTCACCGCGCAGCACCAGGCCCGGTGTTGGTTTGAGCCCGAGGACTGACAACGGAACCGACAGTTCATACGAGGCGGTTTTGACTTTCCCCTTGTCGTCTTTTTCCACGACGGAACTCAAATCTACCTGTGCGCTGATATCCTCTACACGATCCAGTGTGATGGTTCGCCACGGGGAAGAAAATGCGACTGGCTCCTTGGTTCCCGGCACCACCGGGCGATAAAGAACAGCGAACGTCTTGCCCTTTACCTGGGTGACGAGGAGGCGCAGGTCTCCCTGGGCCGGGCGGTTACGCTTTGTTTCCAACGATGGCTGCGTGGATAGCAATAGGTCCAGCGCTCCACCGGTTTTGAACGGGGCTTGGGGCTGTTCGCCGGAGTTCTTGAGTAAGGTAGCATCATCCGCACGCCAGGCGGCGAAAAGGCGATCGCCCGCGACACAGACGGCCGCCGTCACATCGTGCGGCTTGCTATCGCTGTTGAAATAGGCGGCTATGCCGGATTTGTCGACATCGACCCACGAAGCGCCGGCCCAGTCATCGAGTTTGCCATCCACCGTGGGGGGCGTGGATCGAAGCGCAACTTGCAGTACCCCGCGACCGAGTCTTTGCTGGCGGCGCGCTTCCGCTTCCACAAAATGGGTGCGCGCGGCCTGAAGGTCCGAGCCGCTCAACGTGAGCGTAAACTCCGGGAGCCGCCGGATCGTCTCGAGGCCGTCCACGCGGACAAGGCTGCTGCGGCCACCATCGCAAAGATAAACCGAGCCATCCTTGGTTTGAGTGATGCTCGGCCAGAAGTTCTCGTCGTGCAAAGTGAGCGAGTTGAGAGACATGTTCCGCTGAGCCACTGGCATGGACCATGATTTGCCGAGCCGGACATCCTTGAACAGTTCCGCTACAAACAAACCATCCGCGGTAAGAAGATACATGTTCCCCTGGTTGCCATTGATGCCCCACAACGGGCCTGCATCTCCACTTCGAGGTGTCATAAAGTCACCCAGCAAGCGTGTAGTTCCGAGCACCATGCCAGGGAAAGCGGGAGGCGGCGATTCGTGCGATGCATGCAAGCCCGGCCACAGACTCGGATAAGCCCATCGCGTTTCCCCGCGAAAGGCTCCACCAATTGATTGTGGGGCGAACGGTTTCGGCGGGGTTGTGAGGACGGTCCATCCACTCTCGTGCCACAGCGCCTGGTCACCGCCGGAGGAAGTGGGCCCTTGCACGGCGGAAGCCAGCACTTCGCGCCGGGACAAGTCGTAGACCGGCGCACCCGCGTCAGTGAAGCGCACAGGCGGAAAACGGACCGCATTGGAACCGATGCGCGAGGCCACAAAGGAAAGATCCGGAGCTACCGTGATAGAGCCGACATTCGCTTTTTCAAAAGCCACCTCGTTGGTCTGGATTTGCCCGTCACCGTTCAAATCAGACCAAACAAACAAGGCTGGGTTTCTCGAACGCTCATCCTGGAGGTTGACACCCGTAGGCCAGAGCGACTTGAACTTGTCACTGTTAAGTATTTTCCAATCACTCGCCCGGCCAAGGGCAGCCACAGGCCGTGCAATACCGTCCACATCCTGCCAGAGCATCGTGAGGCCCGCTCCACCAGTGGGGTTATTGTTGTGGTCGTTTGAGAAGTAGCGTCGGCCATTCCGATAATGCGGCATTTCCGGTGGGGCACTTGCGCCATAGCCATCCGGCGAGCCAAGATCGCCTGGGCTTGGCCGATAAAACACGCGTGCGAGCTGGTCCGCGCCTTTCTCCCAATCGAGCCGGAACTCCATGCCATGAAAGTAAAACTTTGTTTTGTCTTCCGGATCGAGCCTGCCGCCTCCGCCGTATTCGCTTGGGCCATAAAATGCGCGAACGAACTTGCCTTCAACGGTCCAGACGCTCACGCGCTTGGGCTGATAATCGTTTTCGGCGACCCACAAACGCGCTTGTGAATCCAGCGTCAGACCGTCGGGATGATTCATGTGCAACGGATCGTAAACTCCGGCTTTGGGGA
>JAQGOV010000553.1 GCA_028293425.1 Verrucomicrobiales bacterium | reverse complement strand
CCTGCCCGAGCATGTCGCGGCGGGAGATTTTTTTCATGGACGTGTGTTCAAGGTTAATCCGCCGGGCACTCCGCTAGCCTTCGATTTTAATTTTGCGGGGCCATTGCTGGTTGGCTTCCCAGTAGGTCTTCTTCATTTCGATGACTGGGTCGTTGGCGGCGGGCTGGATTCGGCCTTCTTCATCAATCGCGCGGGACACGATGGAATGTTCTCCGGCGGATGGGCTCTTCCAATCAAAGGTAAAAAAGCGCCAGGTGTATTTGTCCCTGGGAGTGCGGTCGATTTTAGCCGCCTGCCACGGACCGTCATCGATTTTTACTTCGACGGATTTCAGTGGTGTGCCGTCGCCCCACGCGGCGCCGGTGAGGCGGATCGAGTTGTCATTCAGTTTAGCGGCGCGAGCGATGATCGATTTGACGTTCATGGGAGCCACGCTGGTGAGACGCCAAATTTCCTTATCATCCCGTTTTTCACCCCGCAACGTGACATATTCCTGGGCCATGTATTTGCTCATGTAGCGGCGGTCCAGGATCTCAATGCGATTGAGCCACTTCACCCAGGAGATGCCGTACCAACCGGGGACTACCAGGCGCAACGGAAAGCCATGCTCTTTCATGAGCGGTTCGCCGTTCATCTCGTAGCAGAGGAGGATGTCGTCCCGCCGCATGGCGTCGGTGATGTGCATGCTTCGGGCGAAGTTTTGTGGATATTCTTTATCCCGGATTTTCTCTTTGCCTTTGTCGGCTCCAAAGAAAACCACTTCAATGCCCCGCTTGAGAGGGGCGCATTCATCGAGCAAATCGGCGAGGGGAGTGCCGGTCCATTTCACATTGCCAACCGCCCCCATAAACCCGGGGCCGTTGCCATTGCCACCGCATTCCAAGGTGGCGGTAATGGTTTTGCGTTTGCGCTTTTTGATCTGCTCAAGGCTGAGGGTCTGGGGCTTTTTAACGAGGCCGGAGATGTCGAGCGTGTGGTCCTCCGCTTTGAGCGTCGGCATGTTGTAATGGCTCACGACGTAGAGATCGTCGGTTTTGGTGTACCAGTTGGTGAGCTCGCTCCAACGGGTTTGGCGTTTGACGTTGGGCTGCGGATCAAGGAAAGGAATCAGGACGCCGCCGGCTTCGGCTTCGGGTCCGCCGAAGAGGGAGAGTGGATATTGAGAAAAGGCGACGGCAGCCGCTGCAACGCTGCCTTTGATCATGTCACGACGGGTGATTCCTTTTTTGGGGTTCATATGATTTGCACTAGAGTTGCAGGTTTGGTGTTCGAGAGCAAGCGGGGGGAAAGCACAACTTTTATGACAGGGGTTATGGGGAACGTATCCGAAGAAGGGGCGTGCAGGGAGACGAAATGGCAGATTAAGAGCAGCCCAAAAACGGGGAGATTAAGTTGGTGAATGAAGAAGGGTGAGATTAAGACGGAGGCAGTTCTCGGCTGGCAATTCACTGGTTGGTTTGTTTTGATGGGCGCGATATGGAAACTGCTGAGCTGAGCGCGGATGCTTTTACAGATAAAGGGTTCTGGACTCCCCAAACACAGATGCTGCGTTCGATTTTTACCTGGGTACAGCAGAACAGGGGATTCGAACCTGTGACGGGGCTGAGCATCGATACGAATCCGACGCTGGATGAGATTGTGTTGAAGCGCTGGCCGGGGTTGAAGATTAGCCGGGCGATTTATCCGGAGATGGATTGCCAGCGGCTGGTGCATTTGGCGGACAACAGTTTCGACGTCGTGTATTCGCACCAGGTGCTGGAGCACGTGCCGAAGCCGTGGCTGGCGGGCGCGGAGTTGGTAAGGGTTCTGAAGCGGGGAGGTTTGGGAATACACACGACGTGTGCTTACAATCCATTGCATGGGCCTCCAGCTTTCAATGATTACTATCGATTTTTTCCAGATGGATTGGCCGAACTGTTTGAAGGCGTGGAGGTGTTGGTGAAGGAAGGGTGGGGAAATCGTGAAGCAATCTTATATAACGTGGGTGTCGATGATGGGCATGGTGGACTGGGCGGCCGACGATTCCATCCAAGCGTGGGGCAGCGGAATGAGGTAAGTCACCCGTGGGTGACGTGGATTATTTTCCGGAAGAGTTCCCAGACTTAAATACCGAACCGGGAAGGCGACTTCAGGTGCCGCAGAAGGTGCGACAAACCGGGGTTCCGGTGGGCGGAGGATTTAGCAGTGCGCCCGGCTGGCCGGCTTCCTCGTAGGGTCTTGCCAGGGCGACGAGCAGATGTTCCAACCGGGTGAGATCGTCTGCGTTAGCAGCAGCAAGCGCGGCCTCCACTTCGTGGTTCCTGGGAATCACTGCCGGGTTGTGGGCATTCATGAGTCGGCTCACTTCTTCCCAAGCCTGCGGTTGTCGTGCAAGGCGCTCAGTCCAGCGCCGGTGCCAGGTCGCAAACTTGGCATCGGTCGACAAGGAGGATTCCGGAGCGGGGTTGGGGCGGAGGTTGCGGAAGGCGTGGGTGTAGTCGGCGCCGGTCTCGTGCATCCAATTGAGCAACTCCTCGGCGAGTGCGGCGTCTTCTGGTTCAACGGTGAACAAGCCGAGCTTGGCGCGCAAGGCAGCAAGCCAGTGATGCTGGAAGCGCCCGGCGAAGTCTGCCAGTGCCTGGTTGGCTTGCGCGATGGCGGCGTCCGGTTTCGGGTCCAGGATGGGCAGCAGCGCCTCGGCGAAGCGGGCCAGGTCCCAACTGGCGATCCCGGGTTGTTGACCAAAGGCGTAGCGGCCATGCTGATCGATGGAGCTGAATACAGCCGCCGGATCGTAAGAGTCAATGAAGGCACAGGGGCCGTAGTCAATGGTTTCGCCGGATAACGCCATGTTGTCGGTGTTCATGACCCCGTGCACGAACCCGACACGCATCCATTGGCTGATAAGGAAAGCCTGGCGTTCGATCACCTCCTTTAACATCGCAAGCACCGGATTCTCTGCCTTCATCTGCTCCGGGAAATGACGGCGAAGAGTGTAATCAGCCAGGACACGGAGGCCGTCGGTGTTGTCCAGCGCGGCGAAGTATTCGAAAGTGCCGACCCGAATATGGCTGGCGGCGACACGTGTGAGGACCGCACCGGGCAGCGTTTCTTCGCGGAAGACAGGTTCTCCGGTGCCGGCCACCGCGAGGCTGCGCGTGGTCGGGATGCCGAGTGCGTGCATGGCTTCGCTGATGAGGTATTCGCGCAGCATGGGGCCGAGCGCGGCCCGGCCGTCGCCACGTCGCGAATAGGGTGTTGGGCCTGAGCCCTTGAACTGGATATCAAACCGATGGCCTGCCGCCGTGCAGTGTTCGCCCATCAGGATGGCGCGCCCGTCACCGAGCCGGACGAAATTGCCGAACTGGTGTCCGGCGTAGGCCTGGGCAATTGGCTCAGCGCCTGCGAAAATGCGATTGCCGGTGAAATAGGCGGCTGCTTCAGGCTTGGCGAACTCCGCCGAATCGAGCCCGAGGGATTGCGCCAGCGGCCGATTAAGGAGAACGAAGCGCGGTTCAGCGACCGGCGTGGGGTTCACCCTGGAGTAGAACGCCCCTGGCAGGCGAATGTAGGAGTTGTCGAAGCGCCAGCCAAACTGCTCCGTTTCATCATTCATCATGCAAAGCCAACATAACTCCTGAATAGTAACCAAACTACAGGGAAATGCTAAAATGCTGAGTACTTCAAGCAGAACCCACCATCCTCAAAATTGGTTGTTTCATTGAGGAACGTTTAATGCGAGATTATTGGGTTGATTTTTGATTATGCATATTTCATCCGCCATCTTTCACTGCAGCGCGCCGGACTTGGCTTCGTGTCCGGACGAGTCGTTGCCGGAATTTGCTTTCATCGGGCGCTCGAACGTGGGGAAGTCGTCATTGCTGAATATGCTCGCGGGCAAAGAGGCTCTGGCCCGCGTCTCCCCCAGGCCGGGATATAAGAGGCTGATAAACATTTTCCAGATGAACAAAACATGCAGGCTTGTGGATTTGCCAGGCTTCGGATTCGGGGAAGGGGCGCGTCTGTAGTGGGCGCAATTTATCCATCATGTGGAGGTTTACCTGCAGCATCGTCCGAATTTGGCCTGCGTCTTCGCGCTGATCGACTCGGGACTTCCTCCGCAAAAGAACGATCTGGAATTCGTGGAATGGCTGACCCGCCATAAGATCCCGTACGTCCTCGTTTTCACCAAGACCGACCAGGGAACGCCGGAAGAAGTGGAAGCAAATATCGCTGCGTTTACGACTCGCATTGCGCCCTGGTTCACTGAGTTGCCGGAGGTTTTGCGGTGTTCATCCGCGACGGGGCAAGGTCGGAGCGAGTTGCTTGAAGTCATCAACGCAACATTGAAAGCAGGCCCGGCGGAGCCCGCACCAGCGCCGCCAACCGCGCCGTTGCCAGCGGAGGTCGAGCCGCCCTTCAGTATGCAAGTGCGAGCGGGAAGTGCCCGGGATAAAAGTCTGCGCACAAAAAAACGGCCCAAAATCTCTCGCCCCTGGTGAGGCGCTTTCCTTTAAGTCCAGAGCAACTGCTCAAGCCATGATGGATAAGGCCGAACTAAGCGAGGCTTGCTCCTTGAACCCGGCATGGTTGGCGCGATTGAGTAGCTTGTCTCGCTTGCTTTGCTAGCTCAGGAGGTAATTTCCTTGATAGGGGAGCCTTCCTCGACGAGGCGCATGGTTCGGCCGAGGGCGCGGACTTCCATCTTTTCGTGGTTCAGGCCGAGCTGGTTCAGGATGGTGGCGTGGAGGTCGCTGTAGTAATGAGGTGAATCAACGGATTTGTATCCCACTTCGTCGGTGCCGCCGTGGACGGTGCCACCTTTGATGCCTCCGCCAGCCATCCACGAAGTGTAACCTTTTGGGTTATGGTCACGGCCGGTGGTGTTCTGCGACCAGGGGGTGCGGCCGAATTCACTTGTCCAAACAATGAGAGTTTGATCGAGCATGCCGCGCTGTTTTAAATCTTTAATCAAACCCGCGATGGGCTTATCGGTGGCGCGGCAGAGCGGGGCGTGGCTTTTCATATCGCCGTGGGAGTCCCAAGCGCCGTTGCCGCCGCCAGCGTGACAAATTTGGATGAACCGAACTCCTTTTTCGGCCAGGCGTCGCGCGAGCAAGAGTTGTTTGCCGAATTCCTCAGTTTCTTTTTCACCGATGCCGTAGAGGGCTTTCACGTGATCGGGTTCGCCAGAAAAGTCAACAGCTTCCGGCGCGGAAAGCTGCATGCGGGCAGCAAGTTCGTAAGCCTTGGCACGGGCCTGGATGTCGGAATTAATGGCGTAACGTTCGCGGAACTCTCGATTCATGCTTTGCAGCAATTGCATTTGACGCTCACGTTCGGCGCTTGAGCCGTTTTTCGGCGGGTACAGATTTGGGATGGGGGTTTCGCCTGCCTGGAAGGGAGTTGCCGCGACGGACGCGCCGAGGTAACCGCCGGTCAGTTGGACGGGGGAAGAGGGACGTCCGAGATTGACGAAGGTCGGCAGGTTCTTGTTGGCACTGCCGAGGGCATAGGAAACCCAGCTCCCAAAGGTGGGGTGATCGAACTGCCGGCCCCGATGACCGGTTGAGGTTTCGATGACGGCAGGGAAATGGTTCCCTTCGTGGCACCACATGGAACGAACAACCGCAATTTCGTCAGCTACACTGCCGACATGGGGAAACCAATCCGAAACGGGAATGCCAGATTTGCCGTAACGCGTGAAGGTGCGCAGGCAGGGAATGACGGGACGTTTCATCGCGGCCAGATTGTCGCCGAAGCCGATGGCGTCGATGAATTTACCGGCATATTTGTTATCCTTGGGATCGAAGGTGTCGATATGGCTGACCCCGCCGCACATGAAAAGAAAAATGACGGACTTAGCCTTTGCCACGTGATGCGGACCGATGATGGCGTTTTGGATTTCGCCCGCTTCCGCCCAAAGGCCACCCAGGGCAAGGCCCAAGAATCCTCCGCCAAGCTGATGAATGAAGTTCCGCCGGGCGAAGCGCCCGCACGGATAAATTTCTGAGGACCTCGAGCTATCTGACATAAACAAATTCGTCCAAATTAAACAGGAGCCACGAAAGATGCTTCAGGCGTGCAGAGTCATTCTCAAGGTAGGCGAGCGCGCTTGTCTTTTCAGCAGTAGTAGCTGGACGAGCGAGCACAAGCTGGTAAGCAAGATCAACCGCCGAGGCCAAATTACCCTTAGCTTCCGTTTGCAAACGAGCGGCCACTTCGGCGCATGCTTTATCAACATCGGGACTGTTCATGAGAAACAGCGCTTGCGGAGCGGTGACTGTTTGCGTGCGCATCGGACAGGGGGCGCGTCCGTCATCCACGTCAAACGCCTGGAGGAAATTCGGGGTGACATCGCGATTGGAGGAATAGCCGCGGACCATATAAGCGCCTCGGCGTTTTGAACTGGCATTGCCGTTGTCGGAGGATTGACCGCGACGACGAATTCGGCCACCACCGCCTTCACGCGGGTCGAAAGAAGGGCCGCCTACTTTCAAATCCAGATCCCCGGCGGCAGCGTGCATGGAATCCCAAATCGGTTCCGCTTCCAGGCGTTGTAATCGAAAGTGCCAAAGAGTGGTATCGCCCGGATCAAGCTTTTGATTCTCGGCAAAGTCGCCACTAACTTCCGAGGCGCGTTTGTAAGTTTCGGAGGTGACCATCAGGCGGTGCATTTGTTTCATGTTATAGCCGCACCGCACAAATTCCGAGGCGAGCCAATCCAGCAGGGCTTGATGAGAAGGCTTGCCGCCAAGCTCGCCGAAATCGCTTGCGATCTTCAACAATCCTTCACCAAAATGCCATTGCCAGAGCCGGTTCACCGCAACACGCGCGAACAGCGGATTCTCGGGCGCGGTCAACCAATCTGCAAAGGCTTCGATGCGGCCCTCCCGAAAATCGGGCTCGGAGGCTGCGAAAGGCCACCCTGGTTTAACTTCGTGCTCCTTTTGAGGACGAGACGGATCACCGCTGGTCAGAACATAACTCTTCTCCTGCTCGCGGAGGCGATCCACTTCCACGGTATAAAAAACTGGCAGCGCCAGCCCGCGGCGCCCATTGTCTTCGGAACTTGCGGCATTCAGTTTCTGTTGCAGTTCCTGGTATTTCTTGCGCGCATCCTCGGACATTGCTTCGTTTAGCTTGTCGCCGTCGATACGCAAGATGGGAAAGTAATCATCGGCGATTTTTTGTTCCGCGACGGTGCGCCGCTTTTCCGGCTTGCGAATGACGGCTTGAGCATCCGGAGGCAGCATCAGGACGCGTTCCTCGTAGAGTTTTGCTTTATATGGAGCAACGAAATCGCTGAGAGCTTTTTCCAGCGGCGCGCGCTTTTTCTCCGCTTCGGCCATGGCTTTGCCATTCGCGATGAGGTCAGCAGCGCTCGCGAGTGTGACTTTGCGGAGGACCAACGGATCGAACAAAGCCTTCATGGCATAATAATCCCGTTGCGAGATCGGGTCGTACATGTGGTCATGACACTTTGCGCAGCCAACAGTCATGCCCATAAATGCGGTGGAAACGGTGTCCACGGCGGAGATGGCCAAATCCTGGGGGTCCTCGCCCGTGCCACGGGCCAGGAAGCCGAGGGCAAACTGATCGCCGGGCCGGGGTTCTTTGCGCGAACGATAACCTGTGGCTGACATTTGGGTGCGCTCCTTTGAGCGAAGTCCGGTCAACTGGATTTGCGCGAACTGATCGTAGGGCACATCGTCGTGAAGAGCATTGATGACCCAATCCCGCCACAAATGAATTCCAGGGGAGGCTGTCATCCGTTCGTCGGCGTCCGCATACCGCAGAACATCCAGCCAATGGCGAGCGTATCGAACCGCGTGCTGCTCATTGGCTAAAAGTTGGTCGACCACTTTCTCGTAAGCGTCCGCGGAATCGTCTGCCAAAAATGCTTCCTGTTCCGCAGGGGAGGGCGGGATGCCGATCAGGTCGAGATAGACACGTCGGAGCAAAAATAGCTTATCAGCAGGGCCAACTGGCTTGAGACCGCGATTCCTGAGTTCCGCATGAATAAAGCGGTCAATCGGGTTGGATTCAGGGCCATGGGGCAGGGTGGGGCGGACGACAGGTTTCAAGGACCACCAAAGCTCGCTTTTGGCTTTATTGGTTTGAGTGGCGGCGACGCCAGACCAGATCGAAGCGCAGAGGCAAAGCATCCAGGGCAACTGCCGGGCTGGAATGTTTTGGATCATGAGATTTGTTTACCATTTATGGCTCGATTGGTCCATGGGGATCATTCATTGCTTTTGGGCGCAGGTTTCACCGTTACTGATGGGACAACCACAAGGGACTTGACCGGCTCCGGGCAAAATCCGCACTCTTGCCAGCGAATTGAAAGCCCTGAATCGATACGTTCTGATTTTTCCACTGCTTTTCGTCTTGCATCAAGGCGTCCAGATTACGGCAGTTGCCCAAGCACCCAACCTCGAAGCTTATCGCAAGTATGCACTGACTCACCAGGGAGATGTGCCGAGTGGAACGAAACTTTTCCAGGATGAGCAGAAACTTGGGTGTTCGAAGTGTCATTCCATCGATGGAAGCGCCAGCAAAGCAGGCCCGGATTTATTCGCGGTGGGCGACAAGTTTGGCAGGCGCGATCTCGTGGACGCGGTATTGATGCCGTCAGTAACAATTTCCCCGGGGTATGGCACGGTGATTGTGGAAACGAAAGCAGGCGTGGAGGTGCAAGGCATTCTGAAGCAGAGCACGGACGCTGGAGTGCAGCTTATGGGTGCGGACGGCAAGCTGGTTTCGGTAGCGACTGCTGACATTAAAGCGCAGCGGGGGAGTTCCATTTCACTTATGCCAGAAGGGCTCCAGGCGGGTCTTTCCACGCGAGAGTTCACCGATTTGATTGAATACTTGGCAACCTTGCAGCAGCCGGAATCTACACTGGTGAGCAATCATGGCATGCCGAGCGTCATCCCTGAACTCGCGAAGCCGGTGAAGGTGAGGCCATACTTCACGAATCAATTTAAGGTGCCACGTTCCAAGGTTCAAACTGGCCTGACGGCATTCCATCAA
>JAQGOV010000740.1 GCA_028293425.1 Verrucomicrobiales bacterium | reverse complement strand
GCAGGGCAATGGGATTGGATACAAAATCATGAAGCGAAGCGTTGGGATGGATGCGCCCATCGTTGCCCTGGGTAACATCGGCACCGGCTTGAGCAACAGCCTCACAGGGCTTGTTGTCTCGCAAGGCGATCAAGTGTTTTTCAGGTTTGATCCCAGGGGGGATCCTGCCGGAGATATCAGCCGGGCGAACATTATGATCGACGGAGCGCCATGGGAGCGAGCCACCGTAAAGCCCAGCCGGCTGGCTGGCGGCACTGTCGCGGCGGGAAGCGACTTTACTTTCAGCATCCCGCTCGGTGGCGCGAGAACTTTCCAATGGCGCAAGGACGGGCATCCCATCACTGGCGCGACGAATGCCTCCTACCAGATTAAGAGCGTGAAGCTGGCCGACGCCGGCGCTTATTCGGTTCTTCTGGATAAAAAAACCAGCGTGGAGGCGGTCCTGAAGGTCACGCCCAGACCTCTGGTTTTGGAAAGGTTTGCTTCGCTCACTCCACGACAGGTGTTCTCGGGAACGTTGTCAGCGCAGCAGCGAGAACTTCGGACCAACCAGCTGATGCGGCGTTTCGCCGCTTCGCGACAACGGCTGTCCGCCGACCCGTACCGGCCTGCCTATCATTTCGTCAGTCCGGAAAGCCAGTTGAATGATCCCAATGGCCTCTGTTTCTGGCAGGGACGCTGGCATATGTTTTACCAGGCCTACCCGCCCGATGAGTTCCCGCAGCCGAAGGACATCGCCAAACGCCGCCAGCATTGGGGCCATGCGGTGAGCGAGGATTTGGTTCACTGGGAGGACCTGCCCTATGCGATCTATCCCGGCCTGGAGCGGATGTGCTTTTCGGGCAGCACGGTGGCCGAGCAGAATCAGGTCGTCGCGTTTTACCCGGGCATCGGGGCAGGGCAGATGGTAGCGGTTTCGAAGGATCCTCTGCTTCTGAACTGGGAAAAAATCGAGGGCAATCCTGTGATTGGCGGGGGCGGCGATTCCTGTATTTGGAAAGAAGGCGACACCTATTGCGGGCTGATTGGGCGGGGCTTGTGGACTTCGACCAACCTGGTGAATTGGGCGCCGGGCGGCGAATTCTTTAATGGGGCCGAAGGCTCCTGCCCTAATTTCCTGCCGATTGGGAGCAAACACATCATTCTGGGCTTCAGCCATTCCCTCGGGGGACACTATCTCCTCGGTAATTACGACCAGGCCAAGCGGCGATTTAGTTCCTACCACCAGGGCCGGTTCAACCACGGGACGGTTTCGCCCGGTGGCGTCCATGCGCCCTCGGCCGCATCGGACGGTAAGGGCGGCGTGATTAATATTCTGAACATAAACGACGGGCGGCAGAGCGATGACTGGGATCAGATCATGTCACTCGCGCAGCATCTGAGTCTCGGGGAAGACCAGCGCCTGCGCATCGAGCCTGTGGAGGCCATCGCGTCGCTCCGGACAAAGCCCCAGCACGTCGGCGAGACCGTCCTGCCCGCGAACCAGGAACTCGTGCTCGACTCCATCCAAGGCAACTCGCTGGAGCTGGAAGTGGAGATCGATCCGCAACTCTCCCGCTGGGTGCAGCTCAACGTGCTGCGTTCCCCGAATTCCGAGGAGCAAACCTCCATCACTTTTTACAACTTCAATCGGAAACTGAGCATCTGGTACGATACCAAGGCAGTCATTTGCCTGGATGGATCGCGTTCGAGCACCCTTCCAGACGCGTGGACCCGGCCTCCCGAACGAGTGGAAGTGGATTACGGATCTCGGGACTGGGGTTCAGCGCCGACTGCGACCACGCCGGGCAAGCCCTTGAAGCTGCGCGTGTTCATTGACCGCAGCGTGGTGGAAGTCTTCGTCAACGACAAACATTACCTCGCGACCCGGGTTTATCCCGGTCGCAAAGACAGCCTTGGCGTTTCCCTGCGCGCCCAGGGACAAGCGGCCCTGCTCAAAAAACTGAATGTCTGGGAGATGAAGCCTATCGGGCCGGGAGCATTATGAAAACTTTTGGCGAAACCATGTCACAAAATTTTAACCCGGATCGCTTGCGCGGCCCGGCCACCCAATCACCGCAAACCCCAACCACAATGGATCAGATATCCTGGTCAAAACATAAACCAACCATGAAACCCTCAACTCCCAGCAGACTCCTGTTCGGCCTGCTCGCAGCCGTGAGTCTGGCCGCACTCCTCGCCACCCCAACGCGGGCGGCTACCCCAGCGACCTATTCGTTGGCGGGGGATTTCACCTACGCTGAAAACAACGCGGACAGCCTTTGGTCGTTCCGGATGGATGACTTCGCGAATAATCCTCCCACGTTTCTTCCGCTGCTGAATGACACCAGCCGCGACGCCGCAACCTTGTGGGGCATCCCTTTTCCCACTCCGCCGATTCTGTGGAGCGAAGGGGGAGGCTATTGGGGCATCGGCAAGAATACCACGGGCGTCGAACAGAGCGCCGGTGGAGTTGTTTGGGCGCCGAACGAGGTGCTCCTGCATCCCAAGGGCGGGGGATCGCCCGCGCGCCTGGTCATCGCCTGGAGGGCGCCCAGAGCCATGGTGGTGAACGTCCATTCCAGCTTCCGCAAAGCAATGACCTGTGGGGACGGGGTCGGTTATGAACTTCGCACTCGGATCGGCGGAGTCGATACGGAAATTATAGGTTTTGGCGCGGGCAACATTGGCGCGGGGGTCACCCGGGATCACCTCGGACTCTCCTTTGGGGCTGGCGATCAGCTTTTTTTCCGGATTGATACGTGGGCCAATGCTGGTTGCGACGTGACCGGTGCAGCCGTCGAAATTACTGAGATCGTCGGAGGACCAGAGATTACCACCGGGCCTTCCGGTGGCACGGTGCCGGAGGGCGGAACCTTTGCCTTCAATGTCGCGGCCACGGGCGCGACCGGTTATGCCTGGTATAAAAATGGTAACCTAATCCCCGGGGCCGGGAGCGCCACTTATTCGGTGAGCGATGCCCAAACGAGCGCCGCCGGCTCCTACCTGGTGGTAGTGACGAACACGTCACAATCCGTGACCAGCGCGCCGGCCGTCCTGGCCGTGACGGCCCGTCCTTCTTACGCGACGGTGATCTTCAGCGAGAATTTTAATGGTTACAGCGGTAACCAAAACAATCTGCAATACCAAACCGGTTTGAAGGTTTCCTTCGGTGGCACCGTGCCTGGTTGGAGCGCGGTGGGTGGAGGCGCCATCCATGCAGTGGACCGGAGCGGAACTGGCAATTACGCGCCCATGATCTGGCAGGACAATGTCTTGACAGTGGCGACCGGGCTCCCGGCCAACCAGTCGGGGGAAACCTATCATGTGGATTTCGTCGCCGCTCCGGCGACTTACGGGGAAGGAAGCCAGGCGACCACGGAGACCGATGGAATGGTGATCGACGTGCTCCGCCCGGACAACACCGTTTTGGCCACCTACACCTGCTACCCGGGGACCTTTGGATCACAAACCTTTGCCGCGTTCGCTTTTCAATATGTGGGAGATGGCAGCGGTGACGTGCGGTTGCGCGTCGGCCCGCTGGCCGCGACCGGGCATTTTACCGGGGCGATCGACAACCTCAGGTTGGCCACCGATTATGTGCGGCCAACTCCGCCGGACATCGTCAGCCAGCCGGTCGGCGGCACAGTGGCCGAGGGGGCTAATCTCAGCATGAGCATCATCGCGAGCGGCGCGAGTGGTTATCAGTGGCGTAAAGCAGGTGTCCCGATTTCAGGAGCAAACACCGCCAGCTATTCCGTCGTGGACGCCAAGCCCAGCGATGGCGCTGGCTACACGGTGGTCCTCACCAATGCGGCTGGTTCGGTGACCAGCACGCTGGCGCAGGTGACCGTAACCGCTCGCCCGTCCTATGCCACCACCCTGCTGGACGAAAATTTCAGCGCCTACACTGGCAACCAAAACGCCTTGCAGTATCAAACCGGGCTGAAAGTTTCCCATACGGGCAATTTGCCGGGCTGGAACAAATCTGGCGGGGGCACCGTCCATGGGGTGGACCGGACAGGAACCGGTGACTATGCGGCCATGATCTGGCAGGACAATGTCATCACGGTGGCCACCCCGATCGCAGCCAACGAATCAGGACAAACGTATCACGTGGATTTCGTGGCTGCTCCAGCTACTTACAGTGAGGGCAGCCAGGCCACGGCCGCGACCGATGGAATGGTGATTGAGGTGCTGAGGGGTGACTACACGGTGCTGGCCACTTTCACCTGTTCCCCGGGAGCCTGGGGCACCCAGAGCTTCACTCCGTTCAGCTTCCAATATCAAGGGGATGGCAGCGGCCCGGTTCTGGTGCGGGTCAGCCCGCTCGTTCCGTCTGGCCATTTTGCAGGGGCGATCGACAACCTGAGATTGGCTACGGACTATGTGCCTTCCACTCCTCCGGAAATCACCGTCGCGCCGGTGGGCGGAACGGTCCCGGAAGGCAGTGACTTCAGTTTCACCGTCCTCGGCTCCGGGTTGCCGGTTTATCAGTGGACTAGAGGGGGCACAGCCATCGCTGGCGCAACCAACCTCCATTATTCGATCCAGGATGTGCGGACCAACGACGCGGGTATTTATGCGGTGATCCTGTCCAATCCCTCCGGTTCGGTGACGAGCGCCCCGGTTGCCTTCAACGTCACGGCCTGGCCGCTTTACGGGAGCTACCAGGAAGCCGTGCTCACGGACAACCCCATCCATTATTATCCATTGGATGACGCGCAGGGGACCGAAGCGGCCGACCTTGGCTCGCTGGCGCTCGCGAACGGCGCCTACCTTGGCGGATTCGCCCTGGCGCAACCGGCCGCCTCCTCACGGCTGGGAAGTGCCGTTCGCCTGGACGGCGCTTCCGGCACCCTGGTGGATCTTGGAAGCTTTCATCCGGGGAATACCATTTCGGTGGAGGCCTGGTTCTTGTTGGATGTGGATGCCCGGGTGCCCTGGAACGCGGTCGTCTCGCGTTTCGATGGCAGCTACGAACTCGCCCTGAACTCGGACTCCGGAGTCAGCTTCGCCGTGCGCAACGATGCCAACACCGTTGGCCAGGTTTTCAGCGCGACTCCGCCGGCCCGCGGTCAGTGGCATCATATTGTGGGAGTCTTCAACGGTGGCATCCTGACAGTCTATCTGGATGGGGTAAAAGGGCAGGAGCAATCCATTGGCGGCGTGCTCCAGAACCTCGGGCCGACCCCGGACCGGGTCATGATCGGCTCCACGCGGGATGGAACGGGTTCGTCGGCCTTCAACTTAAAAGGAGCGATCGATGAAGTGGCGTTCTACGACACTGCCCTGAGTGTGATGCAGGTCCGCGCCCACTACCGGGCGGCGCAATCACCGACCCAATCGTTGACCGTCCAGCGCCCGGCCGGGGGAACAATCGTGGTTTCATGGCCCAGCTTCTCCCCAGGCTACGTGCTGCAGTCCGCGACCAACGTCAGTGGCCCTTACGACCGTTACACGGGCAATATTCTGGTCCAGGGCAGCCAGCTCACCGCCGAAGTGCCGCCTGGCTCCGCCCAGCGGTTTTTCAGGCTCTTTAAACCGTGAGCTGAGAAAGATAACGCCTACGAGGAGGGCCGGCGCGGAGCCGGCCTTCCTTTCCGCGAATCACCGGAGAAACCAAGCCCACAGCCATCCAGATGCGAAAGACGTTTCAATGAACCAGCCTTCCATCCTCTCCTTTACCGCCCCTCCGGCCATGCCCCCGCTGCCCAGCGCCCGCGCGCGACGAATGGGGAGCTGCGTGCTGGCGGGCATCGCTCTGGCCTGGGGAATTTTGGGCTGGGCGCCTCCGGCCCGGGCCCAGTTCGCCATTACCGAGTTCATGGCCGCCAATAATCTCACCCTGAACGACGAAGACGGCAACAATTCCGACTGGATCGAGATTCAGAACCAAAGCGCCACCGGCGCGAACCTGGCCGGCTGGTTTCTGACCGACGACACAAACAACCTGGCCAAATGGTCCTTCCCCTCCACGAACCTTCCGCCCGGCGGCTATCTTGTCGTCTTCGCTTCGCAAAAGGATCGCCGCACGCCCGGACTTCCTTTGCATACGAATTTTAAGCTGAGCGCCGGCGGTGAGTACCTCGCCCTGGTCGCGCCGGACGGAACGAATGTGGTCACCCAATTTGCGCCGGCTTTCCCTCCCCAAATTACGGATGTCTCCTATGGGCTGGTGCGCGACGCGTCCACCATCACCCTGCTCGGCCCGGGCGCGCCCGTCCGGGCCTTTGTGCCGCCCAACGACAACCTCGGCCTGAGCTGGACTCAAGTGGAATTCAACGACAGCTCCTGGACCAATGGCACGACCGGTGTCGGCTATGATCGCCAGCCAATCGGGGTGAACTTTCTCCCGCTGATTGGCTTGAATGTCGAGAGCATGATGTACCCAAACAATCCCACCCTTTACGTCCGCGTCCCCTTTACGGTGGCTAATCCCGGCGACCTGAGCGGGCTTACCCTGAGACTGAAGTTCGAGGATGGCGTGATTGCGTATCTCAACGGCCAGGAAATCGCCCGGAGCAACGCGCCGGCCAACGCCACCTTCAACTCCGTGGCGCTGGCCCCCCGCACGGACCCGTCCGCCACCAACTTTCTCGATTTTGACATCTCCCAGTTCCGCGGCTTCCTCGTGGCCGGGACAAACGTGCTGGCCTTTCACTCGCTAAACGTTCCGACGAACAGCCCCGATCTGTTGCTCCTGCCGCAGTTGGACGGCGTGACGCCCAACGGGCCGGCCCTCGCGCGCTATTTCACGGTGCCCACGCCCGGCCAGGCGAACAATGCCGGGGTGGTGGCCGTCGGACCCGTCATCAGCGACCCTTTGCACACCCCGGCCGAGCCGGACGATGGGGAGAACCTCATCGTCACCGCCCGGCTCCGCTCCGCTTTTGCGCCGATCGCGAGCGCCACGCTGCATTACCGCGTCATGTTTGGCAGCGAAGTCAGCATTCCGTTTCTGGACGACGGCGCGCATGAGGACGGCGCGGCGGGCGACGGCATTTACGGCGCAACGATTCCGGCCAGCGCCTCGACCCCGGGCCAGATGGTGCGCTGGTTCATCACGGCCACCGATACCACCGGCACCAACGTGTCGCGTTTTCCGGCCTACACCGCGACCAACGATTCGCCGGGCTATCTCGGCACCGTGGTCCGCAATCCGGCACTCACCAATGCGCTGCCTGTTTTTCATTGGTTTGTCCAGAACGTTCCCGCCACCGATACCACCACCGGCACCCGCGCGTCGGTTTTTTACCACGGTGAATTCTACGACAATGTCTTTTGCCGGGTGCGCGGCGCGACGGCCCCGCAGTTCGCAAAGAAGCCCTACAAATTCGATTTCAATCCGGGCGAACACTTCCGCTTCCAGCCCGGCCAGCCGCGCGCGAGCGAGTTGAATCTCAACACGACCTACCAGGATAAAGCGTACGTTCGCGCGCCGCTCGCCCTGGAAACCTGCCGCGTGGCCGGTTCCCCCGCCGGCGAGGCATTCAACGTGCGGGTGCAGCAGAACGGCTCGTTCTACAGCGTGGCGGTCTTCGTGGAACAGGTGGACGAGACGTATCTGGCGCGCCGCGGCCTGGATCCGAACGGCGCGCTCTACAAAATGTTCAATGTCCTTGATTCCTCGACCACCGGCGTCGAGAAAAAAACCCGGCGGACCGAAGGAAACTCGGATCTCCAGGACCTCGTCACCGGGCTCAACGTCGGCAATCCGAACCGGGCTGCGTTTGTCTATGATCACTTTGAAATGCCGGCCCTCATCAACTATCTCGCGGCCGGAGTGCTCTTCCAGGATTTGGATCGCGTCGCCAAGAACTTCTTCCTTTACCGGGACACGGAAGGAACCGGATTATGGAAGGTCCTCCCTTGGGACAAGGACCTCACTTTCGGACTTTTCGGGCTGCAAAGCGATTGCATGTCGGGGAGCGATGACAGCCTTCCCTACGACGGCTGCCACGGCGGGCGGATTAGCCATCCCTTGTTCGGCTCGCAGGGGCGCTCTTATGTTGGCGGGGTCAATAATCTGATGGATGCCGTTTACGGCAATCCGGCCACCCGGGAAATGTTCCTGCGCCGGCTCCGCACCCTGATGGATCAGTTGCTGCAACCTCCGGGCACTCCGCCCGCTCAGCGTTTTTACGAACGGCGCCTGGACGAATTGTCGGCGGAGCTGCAAGCGGATGCCAGCATCGATTTTGCCAAATGGCGCGCGGGGTTCGGGCTGCAGCTCGATCTCAGCACGGCCATGGGCCGGCTGAAAGTGGAATACCTGGACGATCGCCGCAAGCATCTTTACCAAACCCACGGCATCGATAACGTGGGCAATTATCCGGACGTGGCCGGCATTCCGCACGCCCAACTGGGCAGCCCGGCCCTGGTCTTTGGAGCGATTGAGTTCAACCCGGCTTCCGGGAACCAGGCCCAGGAATACCTCGAACTGCGCAATCCCAATTCGGTCGCGGTGGATGTGTCCGGGTGGAGCGTGGGGGGCGGGATCGATTTCACCTTCCAGCCCGGCACGGTGCTCCCGGCCAATGGCAATCTCTACCTTTCCCCCGACATCGTCGCGTTCCGCTCGCGCGCCAGCGGACCGCGCGGCGGCCAGGGGCTTTTTGTGGTCGGCAATTATCGCGGACAACTTTCGGCCCGGGGCGAGCCCTTGCAGTTGAGTGATGCCCGGGGAGTGAGCGTGGCTGCCACCAATTACCTGGGCAACCCGAGCGCCGCCCAACAATTCCTGCGGGTCACGGAGCTGATGTATCATCCTTCGGCTTTTGCCAGCAGCACCAACGCGGAGGACTTTGAATTCATCGAGCTAAAAAATATCTCGCCCGCCGTCACGCTCAACCTGGCGGGAGTCCGGTTCATCGCCGGGATCAGCTTCGATTTTACGGGCAGCTCCTTTCCAAGCTTGGCGCCGGGCGGGACGGTGGTCGTGGTGAAGAATGCCAGCCAATTCCTCAACCGTTACGGCGGCGGGCGGCCGATCGCGGGAGAATACTCAGGATCCCTGGACAACAACGGGGAGCGGCTCCAGTTGGTGGATGCTTCGGGCGAGGAAATACACGATTTCAGTTATGATCCGGCCTGGTTTCCGGTCACGGATGGCTTGGGTTTTTCCCTGGTCGTGATCGATGCCCTGGCGCTCCCCGAAACGTGGGGCGCATCCCAAAGCTGGCGGCCGAGCGCCGAATTGTCCGGTTCGCCGGGCCAATCAAACCTGCCGCCCCCGGCCATCGCGCCGATTCGGATCAATGAAGTGCTGGCCCGGACGGACACGCCGCCGCCCACCGATAGTGTTGAGCTGTTTAACCCGACTTCCGGCACGGTCGATGTCAGTGGCTGGTTCCTGACCGACGATTTGAAGTCCCCGAAAAAGTTTCGGCTGCCACCCGGGAGCCTGCTGCCGGCCGGAGGATTCATCGTCTTCAACGAGGAACAATTCAATTTCGCCGGGGCCGGGTTCGCATTCAGTTCGCTGGGCGATGAAGCCTGGCTGTTTTCAGGGGATGCCCAGACCAATCTGACGGGTTACCTGCACGGGTTCCATTTTGGCGCGTCCGAGAACGGCGTGCCCTTCACCCGTTATGTCAATAGCCAGGGCCAGGAAGATCTGGTGCCCGAGGAGAGCCTGACCCTGGGGGCCGCCAATTCCCCTCCGCGGGTTGGCCCAATCGTGGTTTCGGAAATCATGTATCACCCCCCGGGCGTCGGCACAAATAATAATCCACAGGGCCAATACATCGAGCTGCAGAATATCACTGCCGGCCCGGTAGCGCTTTACGATCCGGGGCACAGCACGAACAGTTGGCGCTTGCGCGGCCAGGTTGATTTTGACTTCCCGGCCGGCAGCTCCCTGGCTGCTTCCGGGCTGTTGCTGGTGGTCAGTTTCGATCCCGTGAACGATGCCGCGGCGCTGCAAGCCTTTCGCGCGGCCTACAACCTGGACGAAACGATTCCGATTTTTGGACCCTGGCAGGGCATCCTCGATAACAACCCGGGTACTGTGCGGCTTGAACGCCCGGACGCCCCGGTGCTTGCGACGGTGCCCTACCTTTTGATTGAACGCATCCAATATCAGGACGGGGCGCCCTGGCCGGCCTCCGATCAGGGGGCGGGATCCTCCCTGCAGCGTCTTTTGCCAGCGAGCTATGGCAATGATCCGACCAACTGGTTTGTGGCGGGCCGTTCCCCAGGCACCGTGAACGTGCCGAATCTTGGCCCCGTCGTGGTTATCACCCAGCCCGCTGCTGCTTCCGTCTTTGGCCAGGCAGCGCCGGTGACGATCGTGGCGGCGGCAAGCGACAGCGATGGGACCGTGGCAAAGGTCGAGTTCTTCGTGGATGGAGAGTCCATCGGAATCGACAGCGCGCCCCCTTTCTCCCTCGTTTGGTCCAATCTAATCGCCGGGACCCACCTGCTGACGGCGCGGGCCACGGACAATCGATTCGCCAGCGCCGTTTCGGGAGCCATTACCGTCCGGGTGCAGGCTCGCCCGCCCACCGTGGCTCTTGTCAGCCCAACCAACGGATCGCTCCTCCTGGCCGGGGCACCCATCGGCCTGGCAGCGGCCGCGTTGGCCCCTGATGGGTTCATTGCCAAGGTTGAATTTTACTCAGGCCCAACCAAGCTCGGCGAAATGCTGTCGAGCCCCTACCTCTTTTCCTGGACCAATGCCGCTCCGGGCACTTACACGCTGAGCGCCGTTGCGACCGACAACAATGGACTTACGGCCCTGTCCAGCTCTGTTTCGGTGAATGTCCTCACCGGCTACCGGACAAACCGGAGCCTGGTGGCCACCGGCTCAGTTTGGAAATATTTCGATCAGGGCCTTGATCTGGGTTCCAGCTGGAGGACGGCTGCCTTCAACGATGCGGCGTGGGCCAGCGGTCCGGCCCAGCTGGGTTATGGCGATGGTGACGAAAAAACGGTGGTGGGAAGCGGGCCGGACGGGAACCATTATACGACCACTTACTTCCGCCGCGCTTTCAATGTGACGGGAGCGGCCGCCTTTAATGCGCTGACCCTGCGCGTGCTGCGCGATGACGGCGCGGTGGTTTACCTGAACGGCCAGGAAGCCTTCCGGACGGGCATGCCGGATGGCCCGGTCGCTTTCAATACCCTGGCCAATGTCACCGCCACGGGCGGCGATGAGACGACCAACTTTTACACCGGGGTGGTCAGTCCGGGGCTTCTCCAGGAAGGCGCGAACCTGCTGGCGGTGGAAATTCACCAGGTGCTCCCCAGCAGTTCGGACATCAGTTTTGATCTTGAACTGGGCGGGCTGCAAATGTTCTTCGCGCCTCTCATCACCGAGCAGCCGGCCACCCGCTCTGCGCCCATTGGGTCGACCACGGCCTTCACCGTCAGCGCACTCGGAAGCGCGCCCCTCACTTACCAATGGCGGTTAAACGGAACGAATTTGCCTGGGGCCAATTCCGGGACGCTGACCCTGACTAATATCGGGTTGGCGCAGGGCGGCAGTTATTCCGTGGTAGTAGCCAATGCTTCGGGAAGCGCCACCAGCCAGACTGCGTTGCTCGGAGTCACGGTGCCGGGCGGTTACGCGCCAACCGTTTTGGTCGATGCGCCCATTCACTATTATCGCTTTGAAGAATCAAGCGCGTCCCAAAACGCGGCGGACCTGGGCACGCCTGGGGGACGCAATGGAATTTACACGGGCGGCATCACGCTGGGCCAGTCCACGGCCCCGTTCCGGCTTGGGAAAGCCGCGCGTTTTGATGGCGCTTCCGGGACCCTGGTCGACCTGGGCCTTTTTCACCCCGGGAATAGCGTGACCGTGGAGGCCTGGGCCAATCTGGACGCGAGCGCGAACAACAACCCTGCTTACAACGCGATCGTGGCGCGTTGGGATGGCAGCTATGAATTGAACCTGGCTCCGGGAGATTTCGCCAATTGGAATCTTTACCGTGACGGCAATGTCTTCGGGCAGGCGGCGGCGGACACATCCTCAGCCCGCGCTCAGTGGCATCATTTCGTGGGCGTCTTCAGCGGGGGCACAGCCGCCATTTACGTGGACGGCATCAAAAGGGGTGAGCAGACCATCGGGGGCGTTCTCCAGAACGCGGGGCCATCGCCGGACCACGTGCTGATTGGGGCCACCCGCGATGGTTCGGCGGGATCTTTCAATTGGAAGGGAATGATCGATGAAGTGGCCGTTTACAACCAAGCGTTGCCGCCCGATCGCATCCTGGCGCATTACCAGGCCGGGTTGCCCGTGGCCACGCTCACGATCAATGCCGCCGGCCAAATCGCCTGGCCCAGCATGCCGCCGGGGACCATCCTGCAAGTGAGCGGGAGCTTGTCCGGCCCAGCGGTTTGGCAAACCGACAACA
>JAQGOV010000539.1 GCA_028293425.1 Verrucomicrobiales bacterium | reverse complement strand
CCGGTTTCCGGTCTGAAACCTCCCTGTGGGATGCTGGAAGGTCCGCCTGAGACGCTTCGAATAGAAACGCGGGGAGCATCTGTTTCTGATTGTACCGCTCAAAAGTCCGCCCCTGGTTCGGTCTGTGTCTTTTTGACGAGGTCTGGCCTTGGAATCCGCGGTTAACCGAACCTTGGGGCCGCTCGCTCCTACATGTACCCGAACCGGAAATCCCGGAGCAACCCATTCGCTGACGGGCAGGCTCAGTGATTTGGTGCCATCCTGACAATCAAGGTTCACCTCCATAAGAGGAACATGCTCCCTTCCTGGTTCCGGGAAGTTCAAAGATTTTTCAGGCTGGAGGTTTTGGGTATTCCAGCACATGATGGTTCCATGGTATTGGCCGAAAATTCGCCATTCAAGCGAGTCGCCGACTGCGTGGCTCACCAGCAGTTTGCGGGCAGGCCATTTTCTCAGGAACCTTTTTACTTGCCAGGACTCTTACAGAGGATGCGAGTCTTATGACGGCGGATTTGGATTTTGAGGCACTGGTCTCCCAGTATTATGCCTCCCTTTACCAATTTGCCTTCAGCCTCACCCGCTCGGAAAGCGATGCGTCCGATTTGACGCAGCAAACCTTTTATATTTGGGCAGCAAAAGGGCACCAACTGAAAGACGTTAAAAAAGTGAAATCCTGGCTGTTCACCACGCTGCACCGAGAGTTCCTGGAATCGCACCGCCGCCGCACTCGATTCCCGCATCATGAACTCGATGAAGCTTCTCCGGAGTTGCCCTCCGTGGATGTTGACCTGGCAAGCCAGTTGGACGGCACCAAAGTTGTTCAGTTGCTTTCTGAAATTGATGACCAGTATCAAGCCCCTGTTGCCCTGTTCTACCTCGAAGATTTGGCATATAAGGATATTTCGGAAATCCTCTGTATCCCGCTGGGCACTGTTAAATCCCGCATCTCAAGAGGCATTGGCCAGATGCAACTGCTTCTTTCCAAAGCGCCGCAGGTTTTGCACCCGGCGAGGAAGGTGGCGTCGTGACACTCCCCGAAGCCAAGAGAATCCTGCTCCTATACCGTCCGCACTCGGTAGAGAGCGACAACCGGGAGCTGGCCCAAGCCTTGGAACTGGCACGGCAGGACGACGAGCTCCGCGAATGGTTCGAAGCGCACTGCGCCTTCCAGAAAACCGTGCATCAGAAGCTCTGCCAGTTGCCGGTGCCCGCGGATTTAAAAGAACGAATTCTCAGCGAACGCAAAATCATTCAGGTTCATTGGTGGCAACATCCTGGCTGGCTCGCGGCTGCGGCAGCCATCCTTCTGCTAGCAGCTTTCGGCCCGATGTTGTTCAGTCGAGAGCGTCTCGATAAATTTGACGATTACCGCAACCGGATGGTCGGTTCCGCCCTGCGCCATTATGGGATGGAGATTGTCACAAATAATCTCGAGCAAGTGCGTCAATTCATGGTCCAACACGGTTCTCCTGCGGACTATCAGGTTCCCAAGCCGCTTACCCAGTTAAAAGTCACTGGCGGGGGACGACTCGAATGGCGTTCAAATCCCGTTTCCATGGTTTGCTTTGACCGGGGCAGCGGCCAGATGCTTTTCCTCTTTGTGATGAATCAGGCTGCTGTTAAAGATGCTCCGTCCCGGCCTGCCCCTGAGTTGAAGCAGGTGAGCAAATTGGCAACAGCGAGTTGGACCAAAGGAGGTAAAACCTACCTCCTTGCGGGCGAAGGAGAACTGGCTGCTCTACAGTCCTACTTGCCTGGGATTTAACGCGCACACGCCTCTCAACATCCTCCCGCTTTTGTTAGCTTTGTTCACTGGTCTTGCAATGAGGCTTGATTTTCTCAGAACTTCTGATTTACTTCTCTTACGTCCCAAGCACCGCACCTATGAGGCCCAACAACTACGTACTGCGTGGTGGAACCATCTCCATGTGCCTTGCCGTTTTAAGTATTTTGCTACTTTCAACGGCTTGGACAGTGGCGAATCCCGCCACCCTCATCCCGACAAACGCCATTTGGCGTTATCTCGATGATGGTTCCGACCAGGAAACTTTCTGGCGTGATCCTTTTAATTACTACGACGAGGACTGGAACCAGGGACCGGCGGAACTAGGGTACGGCGATGTCCTGGAAGGCCGCCCTGAGGCAACCGTAATCAGCTACGGGCCGGATCCATCCAATCGGTATATCACGACTTATTTTCGGCATCATTTTCAGGCCACGAACGTGGCCAGCCTCACTAATCTGACTGTTCGGTTGATGCGCGATGACGGAGGGATTGTTTACTTGAATGGGATCGAAATTTTCCGGAGCAACATGACGGATGAAGAAGTCGATTACCGCACGGTGGCGGTTTCAAGTGTCACAGGCACGGAGGAGTTTACGTTTTTCAGCCAATCGGTGAATCCAGGACTGCTGAATGACGGAGAGAATGTAATGGCAGTTGAAATTCACCAAATGAAGCCTGACAGCACGGATCTGAGTTTTGCGCTGGAGTTGGTCGCGGAAATTGGTCCGCCTCCCCTGCCCCACCTGACCCGGGGCCCCTATCTGCAATCCGGCTCGCCATCGAGCATTGTGGTTCGCTGGCGCACCGATCAGCCGATGGCGAGCCTTGTCGCCTATGGAACGGATCAGAACCGCCTGCATCTGCTGGCGGGTGATCTTGACCTCACTACTGAACACGAAGTTCGGATTTCCGGTTTGTCTTCGGATACGAAGTTTTATTACGCCATTGAATCCTTCGATGATCAATTGGCGGGCGGGCGAAGCTATTATTTCATTACCCACCCGATTCCTGGCCGGCCCAAACCTACTCGAATCTGGGCCATCGGCGATGGCGGGACCTTTGGACTCGGCCAGGGAAATGCCCTTGGAGTTCGAAACGCCTACTACACCTACGCCGGCAACCGGGAAACCGATGTTTGGCTGGCCCTTGGTGACAACGCTTACAATGTGGGAGCGGATTCTGAATATCAGCGCGCGGTTTTTGATTTTTATACAAGCCTCCTTCGCAGAACAGTTTTTTGGTCCACCATCGGGAACCATGAAACTTACACGCCCATGTCAAATGGCCGCTTCCCTTTCCTGGATATCGTAACCCAGCCGGTGAACGGCGAAGCGGGAGGCGTCCCCTCGGGAACAGAACGTTATTACTCGTTCAATTACGCGAACATTCACTTCGTCTGTTTGGATTCGATGACGCAGACTCGCACCCCCGGCAGCCCCATGCTGAATTGGCTCGAACAGGATTTGGCGGCGAACACCAACGACTGGCTGATCGCGTTTTTTCACCATCCCCCTTACACCAAGGGCTCTCACGACTCGGACTTGGAAATTGAGCATATAGAAATGCGGCAGAATGTCCTGCCAATCCTGGAAGGATACGGAGTTGATTTGGTCCTTTCCGGCCATAGCCATATCTATGAACGGTCTTACCTTCTGAACGGGCATTATGGTTATTCATCCAGCTTAACCTCTAGCATGATCATGGACTCTGGAAGCGGACGCACCAACGACACGGGCGCTTACCTGAAGCCATCTTCCGGGCCTGCTGCCAATCAGGGCACCGTCTATGTGGTGGCGGGCAGCTCCGGCTGGGCCACCTTCCAGGTCGGCCATCATCCCGCGATGTTTTTGGACGAGCTGCAAATGGGCTCATTGGTTATCGACATCAACGGCAACCGGTTGGACGCAGCTTTCCTGCGAGATACCGGGGCGATTGATGATTCCTTTACCATTTTAAAGGGAACTCCAGGGGACCTCTTTCGGCTAGCAACATTTCAGGTAAAAAATGGGCAGACCATAGCCCGCTGGAAGTCCGTGCGAGGTCATACTTATCGTGTCGAGAGCACCCCGGACCTCGAAAACCCTCAATGGCAGCCGCTCAGCGGAAATATCGTGGCAGCCGGCATGACGACGAGCTGGACAAATAACGCCGCCCCGATCACACCACGAGCTTTCTACAGGGTGTCGCGGGTAGCTGATTAAACGGCGGCATAATATCAGGATTTGTATAGGTCGGAACCATTTGCTTTGCTGAACCCGGGCATTACCCGCCTTTGAACTCGGCGACTTCCTGGACTATATTTCGTTGCTATGGGCAACGAGGGACTCACGATTTGGACAATTGGCCACTCGAATAAGCTATTCTCGAATTTCCTGAGTTTGCTGCGGTCTCAGCAGATTGAATTCCTTGCCGACGTCCGTCGTTTCCCAGGTTCACGGCGTTATCCTCACTTCAACCAGGAATCGTTGGAGAAAGCTCTTGGAGAAGAAAAAATCCAGTATGTGCATTTCCCCGAACTGGGTGGCAAACGGGCGACCCGTCACGACTCCCGAAACATGGGCTGGCAAAACCTGAGCTTCCGAGGCTATGCAGACCATATGGAAACACCTGAGTTTCAAGACGGCCTCGCGCAGCTTAAACAGTTTGCTGGTCCCAATAGGACTGCGATTATGTGCGCCGAGGTTTTGTGGTGGCAATGCCACCGTGCCCTCATCTCGGACATTCTCAAAGCGCAGGGTGCGCGCGTGCTGCACATCCTCGGACCCAACAAGGTCGAGGAACATCCTTTCACTTCACCCGCACGAATCGTAAACGGCAACCTGACCTACCCACCTGAACCAGAGCTTCAAGGTCAGTTGCAGTTATTGAAGACCTAAGCAGCTCTGGATTCAGTCCCCCCCAGCCACAAAAAGGTGAGCCAGCCTTTGCAAGCTGGCTCACGTGCGAGAAGGCGGCGGTTTGGGAGGCTACTCGCCGCTTTCTTTTAAAATTTCGAACTTGCTCGTTCCGCGACTGGTGAAGTTCAGGATGACTCCCTTCTTCAAGTCCGCGGACTTAAGGACCTCGCGAAACTGCTTTGGACTGTTCACAGGCTTTTGGTTTACTTCCGTGATGACGTCGCCGGGCCGGATTCCTTTGGTTTCCGCAACGCTCCCCGATTCGACTTCAGTGACCACAACACCTTCGGATTTTTCCAAGCCGTATTGCTCCGCCAATTCTTTCGTCAGGGGCTTCACGGTCAGCCCGAGCGTTTTCGCCGACTCTTCCTGCACAGCAGGACGTTTCGCAGCCACGGGGATAACTCTCTCCGGCATAGCGTCGGTCTTTACTTTGACTTTGATGGTTTTGCCCCGTCCTTCCATCATCCGATACACATCCAGGGTAAGTGATTGGCCGATTTTCTTGGAACGAATCTCACTCTTCAATTGTTGAGCTGTTGAGACAGCCTTCCCATCAACTGCGGTGATGACGTCGCTGGGCTTCAGGTCGGATTTGGCGGCTGGGCCATCGTCCTGAATCTCGGTGACTACTACGCCGTCGTTAACGCCAGTGATCACCGCCTTGTACTCAGCATCGTCCTTGAGGTCACGGATACCCACGCCAAGCCAGGCGCGAGTGTATTTGCCGTCAGTGATTAACCGGTCGGACACCTCGCGGGCAAAATTGATGGGAATGGCAAAGCCAATGCCCGTATGCAGGCCGCGAATGAGCGTGTTGATGCCAATCACTTCGCCATTGATGTTTACGAGTGGCCCGCCACTGTTCCCAGGATTGATGTTCGCGTCAGTCTGGATGAAATCCTGGTCGAGTCTGCGATCCGGAATAATGCGAGAACGGCCTTTTGCACTCACGTGGCCGAATGTAACGCTATAATCGAGTTCAAATGGCGCGCCAATCGCGATGGCAAATTCTCCAACCCGAGTCTTGTCTGAATCTCCAAGTTTTGCGACCTGAAGCTTTTTGCCCTTGGGATCAATTTTAATGACTGCCACGTCGCTTTGTACGTCCGCTCCCTTTACCTGCCCTTCGAACTCGCTGCCGTCCTTGAAGAGAACCTTAATCTCATCGGCCCCTTCGACCACGTGACGGTTCGTCAGAATATAGCCCTCTCCGCGCACAACGATGCCGGAGCCTTGTCCGTCAAAGATCGGCTTCTCACCGGCTGCGCTCTCTTCTTTTTTATCCCGGTTCTTCCGCTGTTCCTCAAATTGCTTTCGAAACTTGGGCGGGAGCATATCCAGAAACGGGTTATCTTCATCCTCCAGGTCCATGTGGGATGGCTTGTGGGCCACGCGCACGACGACCACGGAAAGTGACACCTGCTCGGAGACTTCCACGAAAGCCTGGTTAAGCTGGCGGGCCAGATCCAGGTAGGAGGGAGTTTCCTTCGCAAGCCCCGGCATTGGCAAACAGAGCAGCACGGAGCCGGCGGCAAGGACGGAAACGATTGTTTTAAGACGCTTTGGTTCCATAAAAGGATTCATTCTTTGGAACCGGTGTGTGCCAGATCGTTCAAAAAATGGCAATCTGCAAATTCCGTTCAAGCGGATTGACTTGGCTGGCGCTGGCCGATAATTTGGGCCTCGTCTAACAAAGGCTCACATGCTCGAAGTATTGGAAAAACTGCTTATTCTCCAGGACCGGGACCGTAAATTGATTAAGGTCCAGGAAGAGCTGGCCCACATCCCGCACGAACGTGCCGACCTGGCCCTGAAAGGCACCTCTACCCAGGCGGGCCTGGATGCTGCCAAAACACGGCAGAAGCAGATCGAGTCTGAACGCAAACGCCTGGAACTTGAAGTTGAAGGCAAGAAGCAGCAGATCGACAAATACGGGTTGCAACAGTTTCAGACCAAGAAAAACGAAGAATATCGTGCCTTGTCCCATGAAATCGAGATGTGCAAGGATGTCATCAAAAAGCTTGAGGACCAGCAGCTCGAATTCATGGAGCAAGGCGAATCCGCCCAAAAGGAATTGGCAAGCGCTTCCCACGCTGCCGCCGAGGCCAAGAAGGTGATCGATAGCCGGATGTCCGATTTGGCCGCGCGAGAAAAGAATTTACTGAAAGAACTCGACGAGGCTCAAAAAGCGCGCGCCGAAGCCGCAGGCACCGTGGATGATTCGACCCGTTCCCGGTATGATCGCCTGGTGAAAAACAAAGGAACGAACGTCGTCGTGGGAATTCAGCATGGCGTTTGCGGTGGCTGCCATATGCAATTGAACCGCAGCACCGTGGTAGCCTGTCAGGGCGAACAGGAAATTGTGACCTGCTCCAACTGCGGACGCATCCTTTACTACACCCGCGACATGGATGTGGCTGTGACAGAATAGTCGAAGGATTTCGAGACAGGGCTCGACTCACGGAATTTCCCCTCGCTTCGCCGCTCCCGTTTGCCCATCCTTTTCGGATGAGCGCCTTTGCGCTGACGATTTTTACTGGTGCATTTTTGTTGTTCCAAGTGCAGCCACTGATTGGGAAATACATCCTGCCCTGGTTTGGCGGTGGCCCCGGCGTTTGGACCACATGCATGTTGTTTTTTCAGGTGCTTCTGCTGGGGGGCTATGCTTATGCCCATCTCCTCACACGCTGGTTCAAGCCGCGTACCCAGGTGATTGTGCATCTCGCCCTGCTGCTCGTGGCGCTGGCGTTGCTTCCCATCACGCCTTCGGAATCCTGGAAACCGCACGGACCCGGCCACCCGGTATTGCTCATCCTGGGGTTGTTAACGGTGAGCCTGGGGTTGCCTTATTTTGTCCTTTCGTCCACAGGGCCGCTCATGCAGCAGTGGTTTAGCCAAACGGATCCCGGACGCTCTCCGTATCGGCTCTACGCCCTCTCAAATGCAGCCTCTTTCCTGGCCCTGGTGAGCTATCCATTCTTCTTCGAGACACATCTCACTCGCACCGCCCAGGCCCGCGGGTGGGGATGGGGTTTGGCCGTGTTCGCGGTTTGTTGCGGGTTTTGCGGCTTTAAGCTCTTGAAGTCCCGTGGCCAGGCGAGTGCAGAAAATCCTGCGCAGCCAGCAGCCCTCGACAAAACTGGACTGCACGCCTCCTTGCAGAACCCAGGACCTTCGTTCATGACCCGCCTTCTCTGGCTGACTTTGCCCGCTTGCGCCTCCATCCTGCTCCTGGCCACCACCAACAAGCTCTGCCAGGAAGTAGCAGTCATTCCTTTCCTCTGGGTTTTGCCGCTGGCCTTGTATCTTCTGAGCTTTGTGATCACCTTCGATAGCCCGCGCTGGTATGCCCGATTCCCGTTTGCGCTCGCGCTTGGCGCAGCCTTGGCCGCGCTCTGCTGGGCCCTTGCCAACGGACAAACCGCACCCCTTTGGCTGCAGTTGCTGATTTTTTGCGGCGGACTTTTCGTTTGCTGCATGATTTGCCATGGAGAACTCTGCCGACACAAACCCGAACCCGCCCGCCTGACCTCCTTTTACCTGATGATCGCCGCCGGGGGTGCCGCAGGCAGCATGCTCGTCGCTCTCGTAGCTCCACTGGTCTTCAATGACTATTATGAATTGCACTTCGGCTTATTGCTGTGCGGCCTTCTCTTTTTAATCAGCTGGTTTCGGGACAATCCACGGATGGGACGTTTGGATTCAGATGCTCCATCGTCGCCACTGAACCCGTCGGCCCAGGTTGGTTCAACGCAGGGTCACGTCGCGCCCATCTTCCAATCGGGAAAATGGCGCCAGGCGACAGCCGCTCTGGGGTCAGCCGCGCTGGTAGCACTCGGCCTCAGTCTTTGGTTCCAGGCGCGGAAAGGCTCGCAGGCCACGGTTTCCCAGTCCCGGAACTTTTATGGCGTGCTCACGGTCCAGGAGTATGGCAAGGGTGATCCCAAATCGCATGAATACCAACTCCTTCATGGCCGCACCCTCCATGGAATGCAGTTTACCGAACCTCTCCTCTCGCTCCGGCGGACAACCTATTACAGTGAACACGGTGGCGCCGGGCTGGCTTTGCGGGCTTTCCCGGCCGGCAGCCGGCGCATCGGCCTGGTTGGCCTGGGTATCGGCACCCTCACAAGCTACGCGCAAGCCGGGGACTATGTCCGGATTTATGAGATTGACCCTGAGGTCCAGCGGCTGGCTGCTTCGAGGTTCACTTATTTGTCGGACTGCCTTGGCCGAGTGGAAACGGTTCTCGGGGACGCTCGCCTTTCCCTGGAAGCTGAGCCGCCCCAGAACTTTGACGTTCTTGCCCTTGATGCTTTCAGCAGCGATGCCATTCCGGTGCATCTCCTCACTCGCGAAGCGTTCGCCGCATATGGGCGGCACTTGAAAACCAATGGTGTCATCGCGATCCATATCACAAACAGGATGCTGGATCTCGAGCCAGTCGTTCTGCAACTTGCCCGGCAATTTGGTTATCATTCCGCCATTATCCCCCACGCGACGACCAAAACCGCGACTCTCCCTTCCCTTTGGATTTTACTTTCGCGGAGCGCGGAGACCATTAGTTCTCCGGACATCCAAAAGGCCTCCCGCCCTCCCCGGCCCGACTGGGAAAAAGTGCCGCTGTGGACGGACGATTTCAGCAGCTTGTTCCAAATTCTTCGCCCTCCCGCGCCTCCCGAAGTCAAACCTGACCCCGCGGATGAATATTACAAACTGGCGGCAAAGCTCTACGAGGAACGGAACCACGCTGGAGCGCTGGCTCAATATCGGCTCGCTATCCAAAGCGATCCAGAGCTTCCCGAGGCTTTGAGCAACCTCGCCTGGCTGCTCGCGACCACTCCGTATGATTCCCTGCGCAACGGAGTTCAGGCCGTCCAACTCGCGGAGAAAGCCTGTGTCCTGACGCGCTATCGAGTGCCGGCATTTGTTGGGGCGCTGGCCGCTTCATATGCGGAAGCCGGCCGGTTCGACGACGCCGTGCTGGCTGTGCAAAAAGCCTGCGACCTGGCGGCGAAGAACGGCGAGCAGGGGCTGCTCAGCATGAACCAGCAGTTGATGGGATTATACCGAGCCCATCAGCCTTACCATGAAGCGTCACGGTGAACCGGGTGCAGGTTTCTGAGTTCCTTTCTGCAATCGAAGCCTCTTTGGACTGTTCCAAATATCATTTCTACGAATTCCACGGCTCATCGGTTTAACTTGTTTCGGCGCATGCATGCGGTATAGTGCCCACGGATTTTGGAAGGGTGGAGAATCGCTCCGGGCCTTTAAAAGCTCGGGGAGGAAAGTCCGAACTCCGCAAGGCGCGATGCCACGTAACCTCGGTTTGGCCGGGGATACACGCGGGAGAGTTCAGGGAAATCTGGATTCGACGGAAAGTGCCACAGAAAATAAACCGCCAGCCGCGCAAGCGGAAGGTAAGGGTGAAAAGGCGGGGTAAGAGCCCACCGCTCCAAGAGTAATCGAGGAGGCACGGAAAACCCCATCGGGAGCAAGGCCAAATAGGAGACGTTGAAGCCGCCTGCTTCACGACGAAAGTCGCGTCTCGGGTACTGGCTGCTCAGACAAATGATTCTCTCCGCCTCTTCGGAGGCGCAGACAAAACTCGGCTTACAGCCCTTCCAAAATCTCTCCTTTTCACCGGGGTGCGGTCTGCCGGAATTGTTCGTGACGACCTCGCGGCTGGGCGACTCAAACCGCTTGCTGGGATGCGGCTTAAAACTTCAGGCCCATCCCAAGCACAAGATGATGTGTGAACGCATCCGCAGTAATCCGGCCACCAGGGACGTCTTCCCCATTTAGCCTGGCATAGGAAAATTTGTATTCTGAGAAAACAAAAAGGTGCTTGGCCAAATCAAAACTAATGCCGCCGAAGACTTGTGCCCCCGGGCCGGTAATCTGATAATTCTCCTGCCGAACCCCGCCAATGGTCGCTTCCACATGCGGAATCAGAACGCCTGCCCCTGCACCTGCATAAGGCTGCAGCCTGCTCAGAAACCCTTGGCCTGGTTCGGCAAGGAACCAGCGATAAATGACGTCCGCAGTCAGAAAGTTTAGGCCATGCGAGTTGCTGAAATCTTCGATAGTGTTGCGGATCAGCTCGGAACCGTTCACCTGCACCCCGCCTCGACGACCGGTCACTTGCGCGCTGGCACGGTTATCGAGGTAAATCTTGGCATGGAAGAATTCAATTCCGAACCCGAGACGAGCACGATCCCCAAGGAAGTATGCTAGTCGGGCTCCATAGTATGGCGGCGAATTGAAGTTCTGGCTCTTGTAACCAACGTCATGGAAGGTCAAATCCGTGCCGTCGTTTTGCTGCAGCCTCAGATCACCATTCTGGTGGAAAGTAACCCCGCCGTAAACGGACGCGACGAATTCAGCCCTGGTGGATCCAGCCAGGCTCAAGATCAGAAAGCACCAAAGAATGCGGTGAGTTTCAGTTCGGTGCAGCCAGGGCGCTGTTAACGATTTCATCCGCGATTCCTTTTTTGCCTGCGTGGAGATTGGTTAGGGCGCAAATCATACCTAAGCTCGATGAGCGGGCAATTAGGTCCACACCCCAGTCCGGCCCCAATCGTCTGAATAATGATGAGTTTGCCTGCAGAGCAAAATGCCTTGACCACATTGCCGAGTGGATTCATACCTACAACTTAAGGGCAGGCGCATGGCCTCGTGCCTGGAGTTACAAACATCATCAAGAAAGGAACGCCGTGGAAATGAAGCTGACAAAATTTGGATTCGGGCTGGCACTTGTCACTATGTTATCGGGTGGAGTAGCAAAGGCGGAAGACCCCGTGCAACTCGCCCTTTGGCCTCCCAGCCTGGAGTTGATCCCGGAACAGGAATCCGTGCGCGGGCTGCGGCTGGATCTTTACGGGCGGAACGTTGATATGACCGGATTGGATCTGGGAATTGCCAATCAAACAACTGGTGATTTCAGAGGCTTCGGAGCCGGGCTGGTGAACCTGGTCGACGGCAACATGCGCGGCGTGCAATGGAGCTATTACGGCTACCAGCGAGTGGGCGGCAGCGCATACGGCTGGTCCTCGGGGATCGTTTCACGAGTCCTGGAGGATTCCGTCGGACTGCAAGAGGCAGCAGTGTCGATGACTTACCGGGATTTCACCGGTGTCCAGGCGAGCCTTATCTACAGCTACGTCGGTGAAGAAATCACCGGTGCTCAAATTGGTTTAGTGAACAAGGCTTCCTCCGTCCATGGCGTGCAATTGGGTTTGGTTAACCTGACTGAGAGGATGAACGGATTGCAACTCGGCCTCTGGAATCAGATCAACGAGAACAATCTCAAAGTCCTGCCGTTCCTAAATTGGAGATTCTAACGATCGACTTCGCCGAGCACGATATCGACGCTGCCGAGGATCACAACCGCATCCGCGACGGAGTGACCGATGCACATGTCCTCAAGCACCGTCAGATTGATCAAGCTGGGCGGCCGGACTCGATAGCGATAGGGGTTCGGCCCGCCGTCGCTGATCAGGTAAAAACCAAGTTCACCTTTGGGACCCTCGATCCGGCCGTAAGCTTCTCCGGCTTTTGGCCGGAAACCTCGCAATTTCGCTTTGGCATCAATAATGGGGCCCGCTGGGATATCTTTGAGAGCTTGTTCAAGGATCTTGAGGCTTTCACGCATTTCAAGAACGCGGACCATGTACCGATCATAAACGTCCCCGTGATCTCCGAGCGGCACGCGAAAGGGAAACCGTTCGTAGATGCCATACTTATCCACCTTGCGGATATCGTAATTCACACCGCTGGCCCGAAGCATGGGGCCGGTGATGCTGGCATTTACCGCGAGGTCCGCGGGCAAAACTCCCACTTTTTGGGTGCGCGCCATCAGGATTTCGTTCGTGGAAAGCAGGTTCTCGAACTCATCCAAAAATTTTGAGTAGTCCGCCACGACTTTTCGCGATTCTTCGAGCCAACCGGTGGGCAAGTCCACCCGGCAGCCTCCAAAACGCATATAGTTACACATCATCCGCGCCCCGGTGAGGGATTCAAATAGATCGAGAATTTTTTCGCGCTCGCGAAACGCATACATGAGCGGCGTTCCCAATGCGCCCATGTCCTGGAGGAGGAATCCGCACAGGCAGGTATGGTTGATCAGGCGGGTCAGTTCCGCCGTAATGACACGAATGTACTCGGCGCGTTCCGGGACCTGCAACCCGGCCAATTTTTCCACGCTCAGCGCATAAGCCCAGTTGTTCGTGAGGGAGCAAAAGTAGTCCAGCCTGTCCGTGTAAGGCATGGCGGCAAGGTAGGAGGCGTTTTCCGCAATCTTCTCGTGATTGCGGTGAAGATAACCGAATACCGGCTTGAGCTTCACCACCGTCTCCCCATCCAGCACCACGTCCATCCGAAAGACTCCGTGTGTGGAAGGATGCTGCGGGCCCATTGCCACTTCCAGCATATCGCCATCGAGCGCCGCGCCCTCGGGCGTGGTCTTTGGCAGGATTTGATATGGCTGCGCGGGACTACCCGCTTCTCCAGTTGCAATCATGGTTTGCTAATCATCCGGGAGTGACCGGACCGGAGCAAGATGACTGCAAACCGGACTGGGGACAACCAGATTTTCTGACTGCGTAAACAAAAAGCGCCGGAGCGAACCTGGCACGTGTTTCCCCGTTTAGCTTCTGAATCGGAAAGCTTTACAACGACGAAAAACCAAGCTGGGCCACGTAATCCATCCATCCCTCGAACTCCCCTGCCCCTGGCAGTTGATTCAGGCAAACAGAACCGAACGGTCCTTGCGGGACTGAGTAGCGAGGCGCTGCGAGGTTCCGGTGGCTAAAGTCGAGCACTTCGGCCAAGTTGTTGGCTGTGGAGTCGCGAATGGTCAGAGGTCTTAAATTCCAGCGCCACTCAATCATCTTCAACACGGAGGTGTGGTCATAAATCCCATGTGGCACGTAGCCGCGTTGCGCGAAAGGCGAAATGACTACGGCCGGCACGCGGAAACCGCGGAGCCCATCACTCCCCAGGGCCGCGTCAGCCGGAGGGATCGGGGCGCGTGTTGGAGGCACATGGTCGAAGAAGCCGCCCCATTCGTCATAGTTAAGGACCATGACCGTGCTGGCCCAATTTGGACTCGATGTGACTGCTTCGTAAATTCGATTTAAAAACGCCTGCCCATTGCGGATATCAGCATGGGGATGATCGTCGGTGGATAGCCCCTGCTCTTCCCCGACGAAGCTTGGTTCCACAAACGAAACCTGCGGCAACGTGCCGGCGGCGCAATCGGCATAAAACTGATCGATGGGCCTCGCGATCGGCAGATACTTTGTTCCCCACAACGCCAGGAATGGAAAGTCGCTAAAGTAGTAACGCCCTTTCAGGTTGTGCTCCGCCAGTCGATCCCAAATGGTTGGGAGTTTTGAGATGGGCAAGAGCGAATTGTCCAACCGGTCTGTCTGCGCGGCATGCTGGTAAATTCGGTTTGAATAAGTTCCCGCGAGGATGGCCGCAAAATAATGGTCGCAAGTGGTCCATCCCGGAGCAGCATTGCCCAGAAAGGGAAGATCGGCCTGGTTATAATGACCGATGGCGTAGATATCATTCATTCCAGCTCGCAACCAGCCATCGCACCTTCCGTTATCATATTCCACACGCGCTCCCTGGTAAGAGTGGTCGGGATCTGGATGATCACAGCCTTGGTAATCCGGAGCTAACGGAAAGGTAAATTGCACCAGTCCGTTGCGGTCCACGTATGACAGTCCCGCCTGCTTGCCATCAGCACCCGGCAGCCAGCCGAGGTAATGATCGAAAGACCGATTCTCCATCATCACAACGACGATATGATCGACCCCCGATTTGTTGGGCAGGGGCAAGACTTTGTTCCGCGGCGCAGCGCTAATGGGATTTCCACCAAGGGACAATCCGGCGGCCAAGGCGGCAGTTTGCCCAAGAAATTGACGTCGGTTAACTCCGGAAATCCGTGGAAGATTTATCTGCTTTTTCATATGCCTTAATACGACTGAAGTCTGGTTTGAATGTTATTGGGACAGCTAGCGTGCCCCATTACATCTTGTGGACGTCGAAGATGGAATACGGAAAAACCCTGCGTAACCCCAATATTTGTCAGAGTTTTTCCACCACCGGTGGTTACTTCCGGACTCATGCGTCGGGTCTTCCAGACTGGCACTAGGAGTTCCGGCAGGTCGGCTGTAGCTTGCTCTAGAAACGGAGGCATTTATGGAAAAACAAGAACAACAGTATCACTCTTCCGCACAACGCTCGGCAGATATGGACACGGCTTTTTTCGATCTGAATAAGGCCAATGAGAACGACATTCGCGCGATTCAGGATTTGCCGGCAGACTTGGGAAAAGCCATTTGCGATCATCGGCCGTTCAGCTCCATGGAAGCTGTCCGGAATGTTCCAGGCATGACGGATGATATGATGGACATTCTCCTGAGAGCCGGTGCGACAGTGGGCAATGGTTGAACGCTTTCCCAAGGTGCGAATGGACCAGGGGATTTGGGCATGGGTATCGACTTGAAGCATTGGCTTGGCAGTCTGGAATTGAGGAGCTGACCAACGCTCTGCCTTAACGACGGGCGTGTTGCCTAAGGCGGAAACCCACGTTGGATTGGTGGGAGCGGCCGAAGAACTCTACCATTTCTGCTCCTCGTGCATTTCTGCCCCTGGGACGAGGGTAGCCCTTTGTTTGGGCAACACGCCCTTACTTCGGCAGTGACGGGGGCTGGAATTTCCAGATATTTCGCGACACCGGAGAGGTTCTGATTCATTGCCTGATTTATCCGAACAAAACCGGATATTTCCTCGCTTCCGGTGGGGAAAGGGCTCGGGAAAGTGTCTTTTCGCCGATCCCCTCGGCTCATCACATGGTAGATGACTCCGGGATATTGAACTCTCAACTTCGGTGACAAACACGAGCATGGTTCCTCCGAAAACGTGTCAACAGGGTCCCGGCGGACCCGACATTTACCACGAAGCCTACTGAGGGCGAAGGGGGAAAGGCGAGCGGCCTAAGTCGGTCGACTGCACGAGGCGAGGGCTAGAAACGACACCTCGAAATTGAGGTCACCGCAGGTTGCAGAAATTGCTACAATGGGGCCACGACTTTCAAATCCGGCACGTCCTCAAAATGGCGTTTGTTGAAGGTGACAACGGTACTACCGTGTTCAATTCCTGTCGCCGCCACAATCAAATCGTAATAGCCTGGCATTTTTCCCTTGGACAATAGGAAAGCCCAGATTCTTGCGTGTTCATAGGCGGTAGTTTCGGTATAAGGAATGACTGGAATACTCGACAACACAGCGTTTAAATACTCCTCCCTGCGGGCTCTTCTATTTCCTGTGGCACGTTCAACTCCATGCCAGAGTTCCGCGACGGTAATAGCCGCAACTTCGAAGAAGTCGTCTTTGTGGAAGTTGAGCCAACCCACAAGATCAAACGTTCCTTTTTCGCCGCGGATGATGACATCCGCATCCAGGATTAGTCCCATTTTGCTGCAGGTGGTTTAAGCTTTCGTCGAGCCATTTTCAGGTCAGAGGCCCACTCTTGCGCATCCTCGGACGACAGGGATGTCGTGCTTAAAGCATCTGCGAGATCCGCACCCGTACAGCGCTTTTCCCCGTCCGGTATGATACGTGCAAAAGGTTTGCCATTCTTCAGCAAAATAAAGGTCACTCCCTGATAGTGAGAGCGGTTAAGGCAATCAGCAAAGTTGCGGGCAGCCTCTGTAACGCTTATGCTCTTCTCTTTCACAAAATCAGATTATCAGATTACTACACTTTTGCAAGCTTCCCGAAAAAATTCCTCCAACAGTAGACTGGCGGCCGGGGCATTCCTTTCGATCACTTAGCCGTCCCGAGTCAGGAAATTCAGGAACCCGCGGCGCTGGGCATTGTTCGCGGAAAACTCAGTCACATCACAAATCTCGTTTACAAAATTGTTTAATAAAATCGTGCCGCCCAGACTGGCTGCTCATTCCCTTCACTCTCCTTTGATGGGTCGAACCGTTGACGCTTAGGCCCCACCTCTTCCCGATCGTTTCGCTCTCCGTCTGGCAACGTTGGGAATCTAATTTCGAGGTCTCGGTTTGGACGAGTCCCTCCGGTTTTGGTGTCGCGGTCATAACTTAGCAATGAACCAAAGCCGAGCACAGGGCTGTAAGGGATGCATGTTTTCAGCGGCGCGGCGGCAGAGATTTTGAAGCCCGAGAGATTTGTGCCGCCGCGCCGCTGAAAAGAGAGATTGGATTGGTGCTTGCGATTCTATAGACATGACACTCCTACGGAGTTTGCGAGGACACGCGGGTGGTTTTTGTGATGGCGTGGGTAAACACAAAATGACCGGTGTCCGCCGTTTTTGAGGCAGCCTCAGAGAACGAGGACCCGGAATGGGAGACAAAGTGGGCAGAAGAAGATGGAGACAGGCCGAAGTGAGAGACTTAGAGGGTGAGATGAAGAAGGGAATTTGGTGCTATTTTGTTTGCCTTTTAAGGGGTATTTCGCTAAAAAACAGACCCATGACCAAACGCATTTTAACAATCTCTCTCCTTTTTGCCTTGGGTTCCACTTTCTGCCTTCGCGCGGATACTCTGACTGATGAGAGCTTCCATAAGCTGATGAAGGAAGTTGGAGGAACCACCAAGCGTTTCAAGAACAGCATCCAGGCCCAGGACGGAGCCGCGTTGAGCAAGGATGCAGCGCGTGTGGCCGAAATCTACAAGCAGATGGGGCCGTTCTGGACCGCCCGCAAAGCGGACGACGCCGTGAAATGGTCCGAGCAATCCTCGGCTGCCGCGAGCTTGCTTTCCGCCGCCGCCAAGAAAGGCGACTGGGCCGAAGTGAAGACGACCTCGCAGGGCGTCATGAAGAATTGCAAATCGTGCCACGAAGCCCACAAGGAAAAGCTTCCGGACGGCAGCAGCAAGATTAAGTAATCACAACGCGGAAGCGGGCGGACCTCGTTAAACCGGATCCACCGCGAACCCCTGCTCCCGCAACCGCTGGAGTTTATAAAGCAAGGCGCGACGGCTAATCCCGAGCGCCTTTGCTGTTTCCGTGCGGTTGAATGTGTTCTGACGCAAGGCCTGGATCACAGCTTCGCGCTCAATTTCCTCCAGCCTTTTTGCATCCATCGGTTCTGCCGCGGTCTGAACGGTCGCACTGACACGTGCGGGCAAATGTTCCGGGAGGATCATTTCCCCTCGCGACAACAAGGCGGCCCTTTCCATGGCGTTGCGCAGTTCGCGCACGTTGCCTGGCCACGCATAGCGCTCCAGGCACTCCGTCACGGCGGAGGTGAAGCGAGCCTTGCCTTTGGTTAGCTCCGAGATGAAATGGCTGGCGAGCGGGAGGATGTCCTCCCGGCGCTCTCGCAACGGGGGGATGTTTAACTCCACCACGTTTAAACGGTAAAAGAGATCCTCCCGGAATCGGCCCTTCTTGGCTTCCTCTTCCAGATTCCGGTTGCTGGCTGCGAGAATTCGCGCATTGGATTGTATTTCCGTATTCGAGCCAACGCGTTGAAATCCACCGTCCTGCGTGACACGCAAAAGTTTTGCCTGCAGGGGTGAAGACATCTCAGCAATTTCATCGAGGAAAATCGTTCCGCCATTCGCCTGCTCGAAGCGGCCGATCCGTTGCGCGGTAGCACCGGTAAACGACCCTCTTTCATGTCCAAAAAGTTCACTTTCCAGCAACGTTTCAGGGATGGCGGCGCAATTCACCTTAATCATCACCCCCGCCGCGCGTGGACTCCAGGCATGAATCACATCGGCGAGAACCTCCTTGCCTACGCCGCTTTCGCCGGTGATCAAAACCCGGCTTTCCGAGGGAGCGATGAGCGAAGCGTCGCGCAACAGCGCCTGCATCAACGGGCTTTTCGCAATGACGTTGCCGGGGAGCGGGAGCGTCAGCCCCAGCGCCAGCTCAGCATCACGCGACAAGCCGGTGGCCTGCCGCACGGAAGCGAGCAGTTCGTCGAGATCGATCGGCTTGCTCAGATAGTTGACCGCTCCATCCTTCATCGCGCCTACCGCTTCCTTGATGTCAGCGTAAGCGGTGACAAGGAGCACGGGCAAATGCTCGTGTTCTTTGCGAGCCCGCCTCAGCGTTTCGAGGCCAGTCATCTCGGGCATTCTCACATCCGAAATCATCATGCTGAACTCGCCCCGAGTGCGCAGGGTATCCAACGCTTTCTGGCCTGAGGCCGCGGTGACGATTTCAAACCCCTGCCCTGCGAGAAAGGATTCAAGGAGGCTGCGCTGGCTGGGATCATCATCCACCACCAGGATTCGGCGAGGCTTGGAAGGATTGGAACCGGCTTCAGGGGACATGCGTTAACTCTTGTGCACGACTTTTAAATGGGTGAGGCGGAAAATGGCGCCTTTGGGCTCGTTGGGTTCGTAATGAATTTCCCAGCCATGGGCCAGCACGATTTGCTGAACGATGGCGAGGCCAAGGCCCGTCCCCTTTTCATGGGTGGTGAAGTAAGGCTTAAAAATCTCTTTTTGTTGATGCTCCGGCACGCCCGGACCGTCATCAATCACTTCAATCATCGCGTCGTTTGTTTCGCCTTTGGAAGCCACGACTCGAATCTCCCCGTGCTCTCCCACTGCCTGAGTCGCATTCAAGAGCAAGTTGAAAAGACATTGCCGCAAAAGCTGTTCATCCGCTTCGATCACCAAGCCGTTCACCGAGGTTTCCAGCCGGATTTGTTTCTCCTCCACATCGTAGCTGAGCGCTCTGGCGACCTCGGAGATGACCGAGCCCAAGGTGACGACCGAACGCCGCACCTCTCGCGGACGTGAGTAGTTGATGAATTCATTCAACTGAGCCGTGACCCGGTCGGTTTCATCCACGATCTCCCGGAGCCGTTTCCGAATCTCTGGCGCGGCATCGTCCTGCTTGGAAACCAACTGGGCCAGGCCGCGAATAATATTCAAAGGATTGCGTGTCTCGTGCGCCAGCCCAGCCGCCGCCAAATTCATCTCCTTCAAATGATTGTTTAACTCGCTGGCGCGAACGAGCCGCATTTGCAACTCGGAGGTCTTGGCAATGTTCCGATAGGCGAGCCCAATGCCTCCGACTGATAAACCGGCAAAACAACCGAGGACGAACCGCATCCACAGATCCTGCGAGCACGCCCGCTGGTAATTCTCCGTGGACATCGCAATCACCGCCCCATGCAAGCCGCGCGTTTCAAGGAGGGATTTGTACTCCGCCTCGGTCATCCAGGGAGGTTGCCGCCAGC
>JAQGOV010000460.1 GCA_028293425.1 Verrucomicrobiales bacterium | reverse complement strand
TCAATGGCCATCTCGCACAGCCTGGTCTTCTCCTCGTTCGAAAGCAGGGATGCCTCCATGATGACTCCAACTGGCCGATCGTCGGCGGCCTCCACCACATCGCACAATTCGCGCACAATTTTAGAATCCTCGCGTTCCTTGAGCCAGCCAAGGTTTGCCACCACTTCGATTTCCTGGGCGCCGTTGTCGACCGCCACCTCCGTCTCGAACCGTTTGGTGTCCGTATCCGAGGCGCCGAACGGAAATCCAGCCACCGTGATCACCAGCACATCAGTGTCCTCGAGAATGGCTTTCGCAAACAGAACCCTGGAGCCATGCACACAAAGGCCGTGAAGCTTGAGTTCCCGCGCCACCTTGCAGGTGCGCTCGATGTCGCCACGCACCGCATCCGGCTTCAACAGGGTCAGGTCCATCCATTGGGCCAGTTCTTTCGGACTTTTAACGAGAGCCATAATTATGTAAACCGATCAGGCGGAAGAGTCTTGCGTTCGACAGTGTCAGTGATTCAGGACGGTTTCCCAAGTCTCCAGTGAAATAGCCATGAAAAACTATTTCAGATTCTCGGGATTCAGCGGCTTGAGGTCTTTCGGCAGGAATCGGCCGTCCTTGCGGATCAATTCGCCATCAAACCAGACCTCTCCCCCGCCCCATTCCGGGCGCTGGATCAGCACCATGTCCCAATGGACCGCAGAACGATTGCCATTATCGCAATCCTCATACGCCTGGCCCGGGGTGAAGTGCAGCGAGCCCGCAATTTTCTCGTCGAACAGGATATCCGTCATCGGATCCATGATGTAGGGATTAAATCCAAGTGAAAATTCACCCACATAACGAGCGCCCGGGTCAGTATCCAAAATCTCGTTCAACTTTTTCGTATTGTTGGAAGCGGCATTGACGACTTTGCCATCATTGAACTCCAGCCGCACATTCTCAAACCGCGTGCCCGCATAAAGGGTCGGGGTATTGAATTGGATGGTTCCGTTCACCGACGTCTTCACCGGGCAGGAAAACACTTCGCCGTCCGGGATGTTCCGATCGCCTTTGCACATCTTGGCGCCAATCCCCTTGATGCTGAACGTGAGATCTGTGCCGGGGCCCTTCAGGTGGACGCGGTCCGCTTTCCTCATGCGCTTTTCTAACGGCCCCATGGCTTTGGCCATCTTGTTATAGTCCATCGTGCAAACGTCGAAGTAAAAATTCTCGAACGCTTCAGTGCTCATCCCCGCAGCCTGGGCCATGCTCGGACTGGGCCAGCGCAATACAACCCATTTAGTCTTATCCACGCGGTAGTTGAGAACCGGCCGCAAGACCTTCGAGTAAAGGGCCATGCGCTTGCTGTCCACGTCGGAAGATTCATTGGCGTTGGCGCTGCCTCGGACGGCAATGTACGCCTGCATCTTCTTCATCCGGCTCAGTTCGATCTCCCGGACCAGCGCCGCATGCTCTTCGTTCGTTTCACGAACTATCTCGCGGCTGACCCGGCTGTGGCGCACCTCAATCAAAGGGATAGCGCCAGCCCGGCGGGCCGCGCGCATCAGTTCCACTCCGAACTCGTCCGGGACGTCAAACACTTCAATCAGGACCTTCTCCCCTTTCTTCAGGGCCGTGGAATATTGCACAAGGAGATTAGCCAACTTTGTGTAACGGGGGTCTGTCATATAAATTTTCTCAAAGAAGGTAATAGGGACAAAGGCTTTGTCGAGCGGGTTTTGAACCGATTGACCTGCCTTTGCGGAAAAACCCGGCATCGCCTTGCCACCGGGTGTATGGTCGAGCGTGATGCGGATGATACTCACAGGCATGGCTTTTCTTGTTTTAGCAATGGGCTTAGTGGTAGTTCCTCCCCTTCGGGCGGAGGACTCGTCCACGAATATTGCGGCAGACGTAGTGGCTGAGTTCAAGCGTGGCCACGTTTATATCCAGGCGCGCCTCAAAGGGGTTGAGAAACCTGTTTCAATGATGCTCGATACAGGTTTCACGGTGAATACGCTCCGACCCGAGTTGGCTGAGGAAGCAGGCCTGAAACGCACGGGTGCCACCAGGATTATGGGCATCGCCGGCCAGGAGGAAGCACCAATTTACGGAGAAGCAGCCTTCACCTTTGGGAGCCTCCGGTATGATCCTAGGCGAACCGCTGCCCTGCCCTCGGATCGTGGCTCGCGCCGGGAAGATGGAATTCTGGGAGCCAGCTTTTTCCGCAGATTCGTCGTGGAGATCGACGCCAAAAAGGTGACGCTGCACGAACCAGCCGCGTTTAATTACAGCGGCAACGGCGAAATCATTCCATTCAAAATACGACAGCAAACTCCGGTGCTGGAAGCCACGTTGGCTTTGCCCCATCGTGAGCCAGTCCGAGGGCAATTTGAGCTCGATATGGGCTGCACAGGTGGCCTTTGCCTGGCGCACGATTTTGTCGAGGCAAATCATCTGCTGGAGGCCGCGGGCGAAACCTCAGGAACCCAACGTCGTGGAATCGGTGGAGGCGCGGGAATCCGGGAAGGACATTTGCCGGAGTTGCTCATCGGAAAGAGCCGGGTCCTGAAACCGTCCACGAGCTTTTTCACCAGCGGGTCGCCCGCGGAAAAGGGAATGGCTGGTCACATCGGTTGGGCAGCCTTGCGCGAATTTAAAGTTATTTTCGATTATTCGAGGCAGTGTCTGATTCTAGAGCCGCTCTCGAGGTAAACTTCCGCATGAATGTACGCGGTTCCTCTACAGTCTGAGTGGTGCGAGATCTGCGCAACTCAAGCGCGGATGGAGCAACTCACAACCATGCAAACGATGTCTGTTTTAAAGTTCAGCCTGCTCGCCTCTGCCCTGCTGGGCGGCACAAGTTCGCTTTTCGCCGCCCAACCGAAACAAGCCGAGCCCTTACCCCTCGATGCTTCCGGCTTGCCAAAGGGAGTCAAAATCCCGACCGGCTTCAAAGGCACCCTGTTCGCCGCGCCGCCGGATGTTGGCTATCCCACCTGTTTGGCAGCGACCCCGTCAGGCGAGTTGTTTGTGGGCGTTGACGAGAATGGCTCCCTCGATGCGAAGCCGGAACGCGGTCGCGTCGTCCGCTGCATTGATACCGATGGAGACGGCAAGGCGGACAAGTTCAACGTGTTCGCAAAGATGGACAGCCCGCGTGGTGTCTGGTTTGAGAACAACATTCTTTATGTGATGCACCCCCCGTTGCTTGAGGCATTTATTGATGAAGATGGCGACGGGGTGTCCGACCGTTCGGAAGTGCTGCTTAAAGGTCTTGGCTTCGATCTGAAATTCCGCGGTGCCGACCACACCGTGAACGGGATGCGGATGGGCATCGATGGCTTTCTTTACATCGCGGTGGGTGATTACGGAGCCACGAATGCAATGGGCAAAGACGGCGCCAAAATCCAGCTTCACGGCGGTGGGGTTGTGCGGATCAGGCCGGACGGCAGTGGTCTCGAGATCGTCTCGCGCGGCCAGCGCAATATCTATGATGTCGCCGTGTCACCAGAGTTGGACCTCTTCACGCGCGACAACACGAACGATGGGGGCGGCTGGGATGTGCGCCTCAGCCACGTGATCATGTCCGCTTATTATGGATATCCTTCCATGTTTAAGAATGCTCCGGATGAGATCATCCAGCCGCTGGCGGATTATGGCGGCGGCTCGCCTTGCGGTTCGCTTTTTTTGGATGAACCGGGATTTCCCCAGGGTTATGGTCATGCCCTCTACACTTGTGAGTGGGGGCGGAGCAAAGTTTACCGGCATCCGCTGAAGGCCACCGGCTCCACTTTCGAGGCTCAGCAGGAGTCGTTCATCGATATTCCCCGGACGACGGACATGGATGTTGACGGCCAGTCCCGCCTTTACATTTCAAGCTGGGCCAACGGCGGCTTTAATTATGGTGGACCGAACGTGGGTTACGTCATTCAAGTAAAGCCGGAAGGCTACAAACCTCAACCGTTCCCGAACCTGAAGGAAGCCAGCGACACCCAATTGCTTGAACTCATCAAGTCGCCGAGCGCGGTCGCGCGGTTGTACACCCAGCGGGAGATTCTGCGTCGCGGAGCTAAAGGCCTCTTCACCGCCGGCCTGGAACGAATCGCTGGAATGCAGGAAAGTATTCCGGTGCGAGTGGCTGCAATCTTTACTTTAGAACAGTTAACTGGTCCAAAGGCACAACAAGCTTTGGTCCGTCTCACTCAAAAACCGGATGTGCGCGAATACGCGTTGCGAGCCTTGGCCGATAATCCCAAGGATGCCCCTTCCGTACCCGTAAAGGCATTTACCCAGGCTCTCACTGATCCCAATGGCCGGGCGCGTTTGCAAGCAGTCATCGGCTTGGGCCGAATCGGAAAGGCCGAGGTGGCACCCGCTTTATTGCCGCTTACGGCCGACGCCGATGTGGTCATCCGTCACGCGGCTGTGAAGAGCCTCGTGGCTCTGCACGCGGTAGATGCCGCCATGCAGGCATTTGATTCCCCGGGAAGTTCCGATCTGGCGTGGGGTGCGGCGCAGGTTTTGCAGGCATTTCATGAGCCTCAGGTGGTAAACGGTCTGATCGAGCGGCTCGCGAAAGTTCAGGACACCACGATGAAGCGGGCTATCCTGCGGTCACTCGCACGGCTTTATAACCGCGAGGCTGACTGGGACGGCAAATGGTGGGGCACCCGCCCCGACACAACCGGGCCTTACTTCAAGCCGGTCAAATGGGAGTCGTCTGAACAAATTGCAGAGGTCTTGCGGAACGCATTGAACTCCGTGGATGCCGATACGCTCCGCTGGTTTGTTGTTACTCTGCAGAAGAACCGTGTCGACCTCCCGAAAATGACACCGTTGGTCATGAAACTGGCCAAGCAGGACCCTGGCTTCCGTGCGGTAGCCGTGGATTTATTGTCGGGACGAGGCACTCTGCCCGATGAATCGATTAGCCTCTTCGCGGAAGTGGCCGCATCTGACAAAGAAGAGCCCGCCCTGCGGGCCAAGGCCATTCGCGCCTTACGAAATTCTTCCAAAAAATCCGAAGCGTTGGACGCGGTCATCACCGCCTTGTCCCAGGAGAAGCTGCCTGGTGAAGTCAACAATGCCTGGGAGGAATTCGCACGCGATATTCGCAATGGTCAAAACGTGGCTTACTTCGTGAAACTCGCAGGAGCTGGCCCAGCCCCGAGGCAAGTGCTCGCTTATGGCGTGCTGGCGTCGCTCGCTACCCAGAAGCTTTCGAGCAAAGAAACCAAAGCGCTCGCTTCTGCGGTCGTGGATCAAGGTTGGTCCAAACCGCAAAGCGCTGAAGCGTTGCTCAAAGCAGTTGGCAAGCTGCGCCTGGATGCCTATGCATTTCAGGTCCGCAGCTTGCAGGCCGATACCCGGCCCCAAATCGCCAAGGCAGCAAAGCAAGCCGCGCAACAAATGGAGTTGGACAAAAAAGGCGCTGGAACTGGACGCCCGCTGGTAGAGTCCATGAAATATGAACAATTGCTTGCTCTGGCCACAAAGGAAAAGGGCGACACGAAATCCGGCGCGCAGATGTTCACCAAAGCCGGTTGCGTGGCCTGCCATACCGTCAACTCCGATGAGGCGCCCAAAGGACCTTACCTTGGTGGCATCGCTACCCGCTATTCGCGCATTGAATTATGCGAAAGCATTCTCAAGCCGAGTGCTAAAATCGCGCAGGGCTTCGAGACCCAGTGGATTAAAACCAAGGAGGACGATGAATTTGAAGGATTCGTGACCCGCGAAGGAGGGGACGACCTGGACCTCCGCAATATTGCGGGCATCACCACAACCATTGCCAAGAAGGAGATCAAGGAGCGCGGCAAACGCGACACCTCCATCATGCCAAATGGCCTGCTCGATAAATTCACCCCTGAAGATCTGGCTTCGCTGCTCTCCTACCTGGAATCCCTGAAGAAGTAACCTGCTTGTTCAGCTTGGCTTTGGGCTTATTTACTGAGGAGACTGTGGGATGTGCTACAGCGCGACATAGTGCTCTCAGGAGCGGGCCGGGGTGACGGGAATCGGGGCGTCCGACAACACAATGAGTGTAGCATATTAACGGACTGGGCACTATTTACGTGAAACCGCACAAGCCGAAAGAATCTAAAAGGCAGCAAGCAGCCGGGGAAGTTCCCCGGACGGACCAGCGTCTTGAAAAGCGCAAAGCCCTCCTCGGCTGTGTGCAAAGGCGTCCCATTTGGCTCCCTACCTGGCGTGGGTGCCTGGTTGGCCTCCTCCTCCTGGCGCTGCTGGGGGCTTTCTTAATCAAGACCTTGCCCTTCTTTTTAACCGCCCATCATCC
>JAQGOV010000440.1 GCA_028293425.1 Verrucomicrobiales bacterium | reverse complement strand
TGTGATGGAGGAAAAATGATGTTTGCATCAGGGACAGTGCCGAACCGAACGACGGTGCTGCGGCCGGGACGACCGCAGCCCGATGAAAAGGCTTCACGTTCGTGGGATATTGCGGCCTTTCAGGCCGCGTGATGGGATGGGGACCTAATCCCAGCCCTGCGGACTGGACTAAGGAATTGCGGCCCGTTGGGCCTGAGGTTAGAAACTCGTCACCTCGTTTCCTACATTCACTATAGATAAAGCCGCCCTGCCCTACCTTCTGGGCAAAACAACCGATACAGTTTGGGCTTCAATCCTTTGTGGCACGATGCTATTTTCCAGCACATCGCATGGCCAATCCTCGCATCAACCGATGGATCCGCGTCCTCCTGCTGGGGGGCTGCCTTGCGTCGAGTCTCCCAGTCACCTCGGCTGCACCGGTCTCGGCTGCTGATGCCGAGTTCTTCACGAGCACCATCCAACCGATCCTGAGTGAGCATTGCCACAAATGTCACAGCCATTCCTCGGACAAAATCAAAGGCGGGCTGGTGGTGGACTCCCTGGCTGGACTGCTCAAAGGGGGCGACACCGCGCCGGCCGTTGTTCCGGGCGATCTCGATAAGAGCCTTCTGATCGGAGCCGTTCGCTATACAAACGAAGACCTGCAGATGCCGCCCAAGGGCAAAAAGCTCTCGCCGGACCAAATTGCCGCCCTGGAAAAGTGGGTCAAGCTTGGTGCGCCCTGGCCTGGGCAGGACCCGGCCAAAGCCGTGGCGGTTCGCGGCAGGTTCTCCGACGAGGACCGCCAATGGTGGTCGTTCCAGCCGCTCAAGGAATCACCGATTCCCGAAGTCGAAGACCAGGGCTGGTGCCGCAACTCGATCGATCATTTCGTTTTCCGGAAGCTGCAAGCCGAAGGGATGAAGCCATCGCCGGATGCGGAGAAGCGTTCCCTGATTCGTCGGGTCTATTTTGATTTGTGGGGCCTGCCTCCATCCCCCGAGGAAGTGGAATCCTTCGTGAGCGATTCTTCCCCGGCCGCTTATGAGCACCTGATCAATCGTTTGCTCGACAGCCCTCGTTATGGCGAGCGCTGGGCGCGCCATTGGCTGGACCTCGTCCGCTACGCGGAATCCGACGGCTATCGGATCGATGATTACCGGCCGAATACCTGGCCCTACCGCGATTACGTGATCCGGGCATTCAACGAGGACAAGCCTTACAATCGGTTTGTGCAGGAACAGCTCGCGGGGGACGAACTGGAGCCGGAGAATCCGCAAATGTACGTGGCGAACAGCTTCCTGCGCCTGTGGATTTACGAATACAACAATCGCGACGCGCGCCAGCAATGGACCACGATCCTGAACGACATGACAGATGTGGCCGGGGACGTTTTCCTGGGCCTGGGGATGCAGTGCGCCCGCTGCCATGACCACAAGTTCGATCCGATCCTGCAAAAGGATTACTACCGGCTCCAGGCTTTCTTTGCCTCATTCCAGCCGCGGCAGGACATGGTGCTGGCGTCGCCCAAGCAGCTGGCCGAGTACAAAGAGCAACTTGCCAAATGGGAAGCGATGACCACGGACGTCCGCGAGCAGATTGCCGAATTGGAACAACCTTACCGGGACAAGGCCGCCAAGGACGCGACTGCCAAGTTTCCGGACGACATCCAGGCGCTGCTGGCGAAGCCAAAAACGGAGCGCACCCCCTACGAGGAGCAGATTGCCTCCATGGCCTTCCGGCAGATCACCCTTGAATGGGATCGCCTCGACGGCCGCATCAAAGGCACGGACAAAGAAAAGCTGAACGGCTTGCGCAAAGAGCTGGCCAAATTCGACCCGTTCAAGCCAAAGCCTTACGACAAGGCTTTCACCGTCACGGATATTGGCCCCACTCCCCCGCCCTTGTTCATTCCGAAGAAGAAGGAGCCGATCCAGCCCGGATATCTGACCATCCTGAACGAGAAGCCTGCCACGATTACGCGCCCGGCGAACGCGCCTAACTCCACTGGCCGCCGTTCCGAGTTGGCCCGCTGGCTGACTCAGCCGGATAACCCGCTCACCACCCGCGTAATCGTGAATCGGATTTGGCAACACCATTTTGGTCGCGGGCTGGTCACGACCAGCAGCGACTTTGGCCGGCTCGGGGAAAAGCCATCCAATCCCGAGTTGCTCGATTGGCTGGCGGTCCGCTTTACGAAGGAGGGCTGGAGCTTCAAGAAGATGCATCGGCTGATCCTGCTTTCTTCCACTTACCGGCAATCCGCGCTCACCGCCCCTTCCGAAGCCGCCCGGCTGAAAGACCCCGAGAACCGGCTCCTGTGGCGAATGAATATCCGGAGGCTGGACGCCGAACAGGTGCGCGACGCCATGCTGGCCGCCACGGGTGAATTGGACCCGAACATGGGCGGACCGGCCGTGGACACCGCCAAGCCCCGCCGCTCGGTTTATACCAAGGTGATGCGGAACACGCACGACCCGCTCCTCGAAGTTTTCGATTCACCCGAGGCTTTCGCGAGCACATCGCTGCGGAACGTTACCACCACGCCAACCCAGGCGCTGTTCATGTTCAACAGCCAATATACCCTGGCCCGCGCCCGGGCTCTGGCGGCGCGGCTCAAGGAAAATTCCGAGAGCAATGAAGAAATCGTTGAACGCGCCTATCAACTCGTCTTTAACCGCCCTCCTTCCACCAGGGAGCGCATGGCCGCCCTGAAGTTCCTCCGCGAAGATCTGAAACAAGTGGCTCCCGTCCGCGCAACCTCGGTGTCTTACATGTCCGAGAAAATGCCTTACCGCGAAGACAAGGCCGCGGTCATGAGTCCATCGGGTCCCATGGACCGTTTTGAAGTGCCGAATAGTCCCGCCCTGCCCCAGCAGGATTTCACAGTGGAAGCCTTTGTGTTGCTCCGCTCGGTTTATGAAGACGGCCAGGTGCGCACGATCGCTTCCCACTGGGACAGCAACAACAAACATCCCGGCTGGGCTTTTGGCGTGACGAGCAAAAAATCGATGAACAAGCCCCAGACGCTTGTTCTGCAACTTTGCGGACAGGGGAAAAAAGGAAGTGAATATGAGCCCGTTTTCTCCGGCCTCAACCTCGAGCTGAACCGTCCCTACTTCGTCGCAGTCTCCGTGAAGTTGAGTCAGACCAATGAGAATGGGATTAACTTTTTCGCGAAAGACCTTTCCAATGATGACGAGCCGATGCAGTCAGCGCATATCGCTCATGCCATGACCTTGCCGCTCGCCTCCCATGCCGGGTTCGTGATGGGCGGCCGCGAGGGCCAGAACAATCATCTGTGGGATGGCCTGATTGACGACGTCCGCCTTTCCAATGTGGCCCTGCGCCATGAGCAACTGCTCCTCACCTCTGAAGGCATCACCGAGAACACCGTGGGGTATTGGCAGTTCGAGTCCGCTTCGAACTATCATCGCGATTCCTCCGGCCACGGTTTGAACATCAAGATTAAGATGGCGGCCCCGAAAAAGCAGGACCCTCAACAAGCGGCGCTCGTGGATTTTTGTCACGTGCTGCTGAACGCGAACGAATTCCTTTACGTGGAGTAACCCGAACATGAACACTCCCTATTCCCCGCTTTCTCGCCGGAACTTCCTGCTCCGTGGCGGGGCTGGCTTTGGCTCATTGGCGCTGACCTGGATGCTCCGGGATAATCCGCTCTTTGCCGCGGCAGCCGACAGTCCGGCCACGGCGCTGCTCCCGCATCCACCGCATTTTCCGCCCAAGGCGAAGAACGTCATTTTCCTTTTCATGGAAGGAGGACCGAGCCACCTCGACATGTTCGATCCCAAGCCGAAGCTGAACGAGCTCGCCGGCAAGCCACTCCCCCCAGGTTTTGGCAAAGTGATTACCGCGATGGGTGAATCCGGCTCGCCCCTGCTGGCGTGCAAGCGGGCCTGGAAACAATACGGCCAAAGCGGCATCTGGGTTTCAGACTGGCTCCCGCATCTTTCCGAATGCGTGGATGAGATGGCCGTGATCCGTTCCTGCTGGGCCGATGGCATCAACCATTCTTCCGGCATTTGCCAGATGAACACGGGCTCGATCCTGGCCGGCCGCCCATCGCTCGGCGCGTGGGTCTCCTATGGCCTTGGGACGGAGAACCAGAACCTGCCGGCCTTTGTGGTGATGCAGGACAACAATGCCAC
>JAQGOV010000403.1 GCA_028293425.1 Verrucomicrobiales bacterium | reverse complement strand
TATGGGCGTAGCCAAATTTTACGCCAAATCCGCCTCAACTTGCTCCTTAAAAAGTCGGCGTGGATTGTGCATAAACCACCACAGAATTTGGCCATGGAACCGGCCAAAATGAGCGCAGGCAGAGCGGCCATAGCAAGATGACATTTAGGGCAACAATTTCAACTAAAATGCAATTTATTAAATCTTTTACGCCAAAATGGTATGAAATATGGTTGGAACGTGAGAGCATTAGACCGGCCAGATGACCGGCCAGATGACCGGCCAAAGCACTGAACGTATGATTACAGCCGTTTACGTATCTCCGACCGCAATGGAGCCCATGCTTCCTGAGCAGGACAAGGCTTTAGAAGAACTCGCGGTAAATATCGTTCGCGCGGCAGGGCAGTTAAGTGGACGCTTGCACCCTATCACCCGCTTGGCGGTGGCCGCATTGGTGAGGTCAATGAACAGCTATTATTCCAACCTGATTGAGGGGCATAATACGCACCCGCTAGACATCGAGCGGGCCCTGCGAAAGGACCTCTCAATGGATCCTGCCAAACGGGCTTTACAACTGGAGAGCAAAGCTCACATCGAAGTGCAAACGCTCATAGAGGAAAAACTCCAGGCAGATGCCAGCGCCAGAATCTGCAGCGCTGATTTTCTGCGGTGGATCCACAAAGAATTTTATGATCGGCTTCCGGATGAGTTCCAAATTGTAAAGACGAAGACCGGCCTGAATGAAAGGGTTCATCCTGGAGAACTGCGGAGCGGTGAGGTTGAGGTAGGTCAGCATGTTGCGCCCAGTTCAACTGCACTCCTTGAATTCTTATCTCGATTCGAGTCCGTCTATGAACCCTCAAACCTGACCGCGGTTCAAAGGATCATTGCGACAGCCGCTTCACATCATCGATTAGCATGGATACACCCGTTCCTCGATGGCAATGGTCGGGTCTCCCGCTTGTTTACGGATGCTTATTTCCGAAGGATCCATTTAACCAGTCATGGTCTTTGGACCGTTTCAAGAGGTTTAGCCAGGCATCGAGACAAGTACTTTGCTGCTTTGGGCGCAGCGGACGCGAAGCGGTGGAATGACTATGATGGAAGGGGAAATCTTTCGCTCAAAGCGCTGGTTGATTTTTGTCGTTTCTTTTTAGAGGTCTGCCTCGACCAGATTCGGTATATGTCGGCCCTACTGGAATTTGAAACCATTGACAAACGGATCTGTTCGTTTGCAGAGCGATTTTCAGCGTTGCACGGGCTGCCCCGGGAAATGGCTGTTTTACTGCGAGATTGCTTCCTGCGAGGTGAAGTGTCGAGGGGAGAGGCTGCCAAGTTACTCGACAAGCCCGAGCGCACCGCACGCAGATTGCTTCAAAGGCTTCTTGAGGAAGATTTGATCGCTTCCGAAGGTCCAGGAAAACCGCTTCGAATAAAATTTCCAATGCAAGTTGTCGGATACTATTTTCCGAAACTTTTCCCAGAGGGCGTGGAGAATGACTAGGGGCTATGACAGGTCCCCATGCTCACATAGACAAGGTCGCAGGCGCAGATCAGCTTCAAATCTTGCTTTCGAGCCTTCGAGTCGCTACCTAAAGAAGCACTCGGTGTAGCACACCCAAACAAGAAACTATGCCTGCAACCGCAAAGCGAAACCCGATCATCGTAGCCCTCGACGTCGCAACAGCCGACCAGGCCATCAAACTGGCCGAGCAGGTCGCTCCAGCTGTAGGCGCTTTCAAAATTGGCAGCGAACTCTTCACCAGCGCCGGACCCGAGATCGTCCGCCGCATTCGCGCCACCGGCGCAGCCGTGTTCCTCGACCTCAAATTTCACGACATTCCCAACACCGTCGCCAAATCGGTAGCCGCTGCCACCCGCCTCGATGTTCAGATGCTAACTATTCACACCAGCGGTGGAGCCGAAATGATGAAGGCCGCCGAAACCGCCGCCCAGAAAACCGCGCGTCAAATGGCCATAGAAGCTCCTCTCGTCCTTGGCGTCACCGTCCTCACCAGCATGGACGGCTCACAGATGAGCGAACTCGGCCTTGGCAGTGATGTTGGTAAACAGGTCGAACGGTTAGCCAGTTTGGCCAGCCAATCTGGATTGCGCGGTTTGGTTTGTTCTCCCTTGGAGATAACGGCCCTGCGCCAACTCCTCCCCGCCAGCATGCAGCTCGTCACCCCCGGAATCCGAGCCTCCACCGACGCTGCCGGCGATCAGAAACGCACCCTCAGTGCCCCCGAAGCCATTCTGGCTGGAGCCAATTGGCTTGTGGTCGGGCGTCCCATCTATGCCTCCGAGAATCCCAGAGCCGCCGCCGAACGCATTTTCCAATCCCTCCTCGCCTGATCCGCGTTTAGACCAGCGATCCTTGATCCAAACCGTCACAGGCCGAAAGCTAACGGCTGCCTTAACGCTTTCCTAACGGCTAATCCGACATTGGCCACTGCGAAAACCCCAATGATCTGCCATCTCCTCGCACGTAAACCTCACTTTCGAGCAATAAACACAAGGGGTTAACGCTTCTGAAGTGCAAAAAACATCAATAGAATCAGGGATGCTAACGCTTTCACGGCTAAATTCCCCCTGGACATACAACCAGAAGGGCGAATCCCTCGCTGGGTCTTGAGCTCATGCCTTTGCCCAACATGCCATTGCCAAAATCGCGGAATATCACACTTTGTAACGATTTATCACCCAATGGATCGAAACAAAGATCTCTGGTGATGCACTGAAACTCCCTGCATGCTTTAGGGGGATTCCAAGCTAATCCAGGCTTTCCGGGCCGAGACCAGCCCGTCCAGGTTTGAGGGCCAGTTGAGACTTGCATCGCGCCATTGATGGTGCCCTAATTCTTCCAAGCACATGAAAACCGAGGTGGATGCCTTACACTGGGGATGGGCAAAGGGCTGCGTCACATTCTTGCTCCTGGGCGTTGTTCTGGCCGGAACAGGCAGGCTTTGGGCAGCCGATGCTCCTCACAAAAAAACCTCCAGCAAAAAGGAACTCAGCAAAGACTTCTTTGCCGACCCAAAGGTGCGGACTTTCCAAATCGAGATCCCTGAGGAAGGCATGCTCTCCCTCAGGCGCTACTCGCGCACGAACGTGCATGCTACTGTGCGGGAAGGCGGTCGAGTGCTGACAAACGTAGCCGTGCATCTGAAAGGAATGGGCAGCTTCCGCCCTGTCGACGAAAAGCCAAGCCTGGCCATGAAGTTCGATGAGTTTGAACCCAAGCAGGAGTACTTCGGACTGACCAAGCTGATGTTCAACAATTCCGTGCAGGATCCGACTTATGCGGCAGAGTTGCTCGCAACACAGTTGTTTCGTGATGCCGGTTTGCCGGCCGCTCGCGTAACACATGCCCGGGTCGTGCTCAACGGCCGCGACCTTGGACTTTATGTTGTGATCGAAGCCATGAACAAACGGTTTCTAAAGCAGCATTTCAAGAGCGCTACCGGCAACCTTTACGAAGGATACATCAAGGATATTGATTCCGAACTGGAGCTAGACAACGGCACGAACAAAACCCAATCGGATGTCCGTGATCTGTTAGAGACCTGCCGCGTTTCAGACCCAGCGGAG
>JAQGOV010000685.1 GCA_028293425.1 Verrucomicrobiales bacterium | reverse complement strand
GTCCGCTTTTCCTCAAGATGCTCCGCGTCAACGTCGGACTTACGGAGGATGAAATCGGGCTGTTCCTGGAATCCTGGGTAAGCCGTACCGTCAGGAAGAAGGAGCATTACTTCCGCGCCGGGGAGATTTGCAACGCCACCGCTTACGTCAACAAGGGGTGCCTCAGGCGTTACCTCATCAACGAGCAGGAAAAGGAAAGCATCGTCAACTTCGCCACCGAGGACTGGTGGATAGGCGATCTGGAAAGCTTCCTGTTCGAGAAACCGACCATCTACCATGCCCAGGCGCTGGAGGATTCGGAGTTGCTGCTGCTGCCCCGGGAGAGTTTCCTGCGCGCCCAGGAGATGTTTCCCAAGTACAAGACGTTCCACGTCGAAAAAATCCAACGATCTTATTTCGCCACCTTGAAACGGACGACCTTGTCCAAAACGGGGACGCCGGAGGAGCGCTACCTGTTGCTTCTGAAGGAGCAGCCGGGGCTTTTCCAGCGCATCCCTTTGCATTACATCGCTTGCTACCTGGGAATCGAACCCGAATCCCTGAGCCGCTTGCGGAGGCGGCTGGCGGGCAAGCCTTGAATTTCTTAACCCTGGTCAAGGGAATTTCCCAACCCAAGTCCGCCGCTTCCCGGGAAGGAGGCGGACCGCAGCCGCGTCCGGAGGGCTTCAGCCCTTCCCGGTCGCGTGCGCGTTACGGTACTGCGTTGCCGACTGGCCCATGTATTTCGAAAAGTAGCGGTTGAAATGGCTGTGGTCGTAATGCCCGGTCTGGAAGGCGATTTGCGAAATGGACAGCGTTCCCTCGGCCAGGAACTGGCAGGCCGCCTGGATGCGGATGGAGCGGATGTACTCGGTGGGGGTGCCGCCGAAGTTCTTCTTGAAGCGCCGCTCGAACTGGCTGGGGGACATGGCGGCCATGGCAGCCAGGGACTTGAGGCTGATGGGGGATGAATAGTTGGAGAGGATGTATTCGATGACCTTGGACATTTCCATGTAGGGCTTGAAGGAGGAATGGGCCTTCTTCACGTCGCGGGCGAAGCCCGCCACTCCTTGCACCGCGCCCTGCGGATCCAGCAACGGGATCTTGGTGGTGCAGAACCAATCCGATCCCCCTTTGGAGTTCTTGCTCAGTTCCAACTTGTTGATGATGGGTTTGCCGTGCTGCATCACCCAGCGGTCGTCGCGGCGGTAGCCTTCCGCCAGATGCCGCGGCCATACCTCCAGGTCGGTTTTTCCGATGAGTTCGAGTTCATTCTCCAGGCCGGCACCTTTTACGAAGGTGTTGTTGGCGGCCATGAAGCGGCCTTGGGCGTCCTTGGCGAAGAAATAGGTGTCCGGAAGGTACTCGAGCAGCTCCAGGGCGGGCTGGCTCACCAACCGTTTCAGGAATTTGCGCTTCATGCTAATAGCGTTCATACAGAATGGCCCTTAAAATAGCCCGTGAAACGGCCCGATCCGGCCCTGCCGATATTGTACACACATTCGCCGATACTATACCCGATGGACATGAAGCTTCCGCTATAATGCGAGGAGGGGAAACTGACATGCGATCCGGACCATCACATGCAAAGGAGCGTCATCGTGGGATTTCCAAAGAACCATTCCGCTAATATACTACTGACCGGGCTGGCCCTGATGGCTTTGGTTTCATCCGGTGGGGCCCAGGACAAGCCGGGCTGGAAGATGGTCTGGGCCGACGAATTCAACGGCACCGCGGTCGATGCCTCGAAATGGTCCTACCAGGTGGGTCCGGCAAACGTCAATTCCGAGCTTGAGTACTACTCGAATTCGCCGAAAAACGCTTTCATGGACAGCGGATCCCTGGTCATCCGGGCCCTCAAGGAAAACGTGGGCGGCCGGAATTACTCATCCACGAAGCTGACCACGCAAAGAAAGGGCGACTGGCTCTATGGGCGCATGGAAGTGAGGGCGAAGCTGAATCAGGGAAAGGGCATGTGGCCGGCCATCTGGATGATGCCCACGGACGATGCCTACGGCGGTTGGCCGTCCAGCGGCGAGATGGACATCATGGAATTGCTCGGGCATCAGCCGAACAAGGTGTACGGCACCATCCATTACAGCGCCAACGGAAACGCGCAGCAGGGATCCTCCAAGACCCTCGCCTCCGGCACTTTCGCGGACGACTTCCACGTTTTCGCCTACGAGTGGGAAGCCGGCAAACAACGGTGGTTGATCGATGACGTCGAGTATTTCGCCACCACCCGGGGGCAACCCTTCGACAAGCGCTTCTACCTCATCCTCAACGTGGCCGTGGGCGGCGGCTGGCCCGGCAATCCCGACGGGACCACGGTGTTTCCGAACGACATGCGGGTGGACTATGTGCGGGTGTACTCGAAATCCAATTCCATCGGCATCGAACCGGTCCGCGCCTTCCGGGGTTTCGAACTCGCCTCCAACACCTTCCAGGACGAGGCCCTGATCACCAACGGCCCGGCCGCGAGCGATATCGCGTTGCGGGATTTGTCGGGCCGGATCCTGGAACAGCGCCGTCTGGATGGAGGGGAAAGGCACGGCTTCGGCGGGGACTTGCCGAAGGGCGTTTATTTCCTCGAGGCGGTTTGCGGCGGACAAAGGCAGACCGCCAAGTTGGTCAAGACCCGTTAGCGAAACCCCTGAATTTCGATCCCTTCCCGCGCACGCTCCCCGGCCCATACGGGTGTGGAACGGTTGCCGTCTCCCGATTGTCCAAGGGGCGGTTCCCGACCG
>JAQGOV010000353.1 GCA_028293425.1 Verrucomicrobiales bacterium | reverse complement strand
CAAGGGGCTCAGGATGCGGCCGTCGAAGCGAGTGGGGCTCTCAAAACAGTCGCGGTGAGCTTGATCAAGATTGCCAATGACATTCGCTGGCTTGGTTCGGGACCGCGGCTCGGCTTAGGAGAACTGCGGCTTCCAGCAACACAGCCCGGGTCTTCCATCATGCCCGGTAAGGTGAACCCGGTAATGTCAGAGATGCTGGTCCAAGTGGGAGGACAGGTGATTGGGAATGACGCGGCAATTACGTTTGGTGGAACCTTTGGCTCCTTTGAACTCAACACCATGTTGCCATTGATTGCCTACAATCTGCTTCAGTCGATCGAGTTACTGATGAACGGTGTGCAGGTATTCACTGCACGGTGTATTGAAGGGCTGGAAGCGGATGTTGAGCGGTGCGAAGGAAATGTGGAGCGGAGCCTTGCGATGTGCACCGCGCTCGCACCATTGATCGGATATGACAAAGCGGCGCACATTGCCAAGGTCGCATGGCAAACGAATCGGACTGTGCGCGAGGTCGCGGTAGAACTTTCCGGGCTTGACGCCAAAACGCTCAATGATGCGCTGGACCCACGAAAAGACCTCGGCTAGCGCGTGCTAAATGTGGATGGCGCGGTTATCCACAGCCAGCGCTGCTTCCTTCACTGCCTCGGCCAAAGTCGGATGCGCATGGCAGGTACGGGCGAGGTCTTCGCTGCTGGCGCCAAAAGCAATGGCAACGGCAGCCTCAGCGATGAGTTCGCCGGCGCGCGGTCCGATGATGTGCACGCCGAGGATGCGGTCGGTTTCCTTGTTGGCGAGAATCTTCACTTTGCCTTCGGTTTGCCCGAGGCCCATGGCGCGGCCATTGGCGCGAAACGGAAAGATGCCCTTTTTGTAGGGGGCTTTTTCCTTGAGGAGATCATCCTCGGATTTTCCAACGGTGGCAATTTCAGGGTCGGTGTACACGACTCCAGGGATCGTGTTGTAGTCGACATGTCCGTAGCCGGTCACGATGTGTTCCACACAGGCGACACCTTCCTCTTCGGCTTTATGGGCGAGCATTGGGCCAGCGATAACATCGCCAATGGCGTAGATGCCGGGGACAGTGGTAGCGAAATGAGGGTTGACGGGAATGCGACCACGTTCATCCAACTGGAGGCCCACCGATTCCAACCCGAGATCGTCAGTGTTAGCACGGCGGCCTACCGCGACTAAAACTTGATCGGCTGTGATGGACTCGGACCCTTCGCATTCAACAATTGCAGAATCCTTATCGGTTCGAGCGCTTGTCACGCGAGTGTTCAGGCGAAATTCCAGTCCCTGCTTTTCGAAAATTTTACGCGCATCGCCAGCGATTTCGGAATCCATGCCGGGAAGGATGCGATCCAGGAACTCGAGCACAGTGACCTTTGCGCCAAGCCGTTTCCAAACCGAACCCAGCTCGAGGCCAATGTAGCCGGCACCGATAACAACCAGGTGCTTTGGAACAGGGTTGTAGGAAAGCGCCTCAGTGCTCGTGCCGACTCGCTTTCCGTCGCATTCAATTCCTTTGGGTATGGTTGGCTTGCTGCCGGTAGCAATGATGATATGCCTGGCGGTCAGTTCGACTGATTCCTTCTCGCTCTGGACGAGGACGCGACCGGGGCCAGCCAATTGAGCCTGGCCTTGGAAGCGGGTGATCTTGTTTTTCCGGAACAGGCCGTCCACGCCCTTGGTTAGCGTTTGGACGATCTGATCTTTGCGCTTGAGCATCACGCCTAGATCCACGTCCACCTGGGGAACGCGGATGCCATGAGCAGCAAACCTTTCCTTCGCCTGGATGTAGAGTTCGCTAGATTCGAGCAAGGCTTTACTGGGTATGCAACCAATGCGCAGGCAGGTGCCGCCAAGGGCGGGCTCTTTTTCCACGCAGGCTACTTTCAAGCCGAGCTGGGCGGCGCGGATGGCGGCGACGTAACCGCCTGGGCCAGCCCCGATAATGACCAAATCAAATCCCTGTTCAGCCATGTGATGTTGCTCCTGTTTCGGATCAAACCTCCAGCAGCATTCTGGCTGGAGCTTCGATAATTTCTTTGATGCGTTTCAAGAAAGTGACTGCTTCCCGGCCATCCACAATACGATGATCGTAAGTGAGCGCCACGTACATCATGGGCCGGATGACCACTGCACCGTCTCGGGCAACCGGACGTTCCTGGATCGAGTGCATGCCGAGAATGCCGCTTTGAGGCGGGTTCAAAATCGGGGTCGAGAGCAGGGAGCCGTAAACGCCGCCGTTGGTGATCGTGAATGTGCCACCTTGAAGTTCCTCGGGCTTAAGTTTGTTGTCCTTGGCGCGTTTGCCAAAATCGCCGACGGCCATCTCGATTTCGGAGAAGCTCAAGCGCTCAGCATTTCGTACCACAGGCACAACCAGTCCGCGTCCGCCACCAATGGCCACGCCGATATCGAAGTAGTTTCGATAAATGATGTTGGCGCCGCGGATCTCGGCGTTGATTTCAGGAAACTGTTTGAGCGCTTCGATCGTTGCTTTGACGAAGAACGACATGAAGCCCAGCTTCACGTTGTACTTCTGAAGGAACGCTTCGCCATATTGCTTGCGCAGATCCATGACCCCTGACATGTCAACCTCGTTGAAGGTTGTGAGCATGGCCGCAGTTTGCTGCACTTGCACGAGGCGCTCGGCCAAGGTGCGACGCAGCTTCGTCATGGGCACGACTTCTTCCTCGCGCGTTCCAGCGGAGGCTGGAGCGGACGGAGCAGGGGCCGGGGCTGAGGGAGCGGAGGCAGCAGACGGGGCAGGAGTGCCTTGCTGCTGGAGGTGGCGCACTACATCTTCCTTCAAGACGCGTCCGCCAGGCCCGGTGCCTGACATGTCTTCAGGACGGAGGTTTTGCTCGGACATAACGCGCTGAGCGGCGGGCATGATGCGGGCGTCTTCGGTCGCTTTTTTCGGAGCAGCGGGAGCTGTGGCGGGTGCAGCTTTTGCCTCTGTTTTCACTTCGGGTGCCGGTGTCTGGGCAGTTACAGGGCCTGTTTCCATTTGAGCAATCACTTCGCCTACCTTGGCAACTTCGCCGCGCTTCTTCAGGATATTGGTCAACACTCCAGCGGAAGGAGAAGTGAGCTCAATGGTGGCCTTTTCACTTTCGAGAGACACGACGGGTTCATCCTTTTGAACGGAGTCACCCTTGGCTTTCAGCCATCCACCGATTTCCACTTCCCGGATGGACTCGCCGACTTCCGGCACTTTGATATCAATTGGCATGGTTTAAATTCTTTTTTCCTTAGCCTGCAAAATTGGATGGATTACGCGAAAGCTTGCTGAACGACTTCTGCCTGCTCCTTCTTGTGCATAGAAGCTGACCCGGTGGCGGGGCTGGCGGAAGCGGCGCGCGTGACGCCGGCGAACGGATGTCGATTGAAAAGCCGCTGCCCAAATTGCGCGATGAGGAAGCGCCAAGCACCCATATTCTCCGGTTCTTCCTGAACCCACAAAACCGGGGTCTCAGCAGCGTAAGCGGAAATGAGTGTTTCCAAGGTGTCCTTGTGCAAAGGATACAATTGCTCCACTCGAATGATGGCCACGTCCTCCACCTTCTGTTCGTCCCGATGTTTCTTGAGGTCGTAAAAGATTTTACCACTGCAGAGCAGCACGCGCTTGACCTTCTCGGGCGCAATCGGATCTGGAATGATTGGCTGGAAAGCACCGTTTGCGATTTCGTCAAGCGTGGACACTACATCCGGATGACGGAGCAGGCTTTTGGGAGACATGACAGCCAGCGGCTTGCGCCAACTGCGCAGAACCTGGCGGCGAAGCAAATGAAAATATTGGGCAGGGGTAGTAGGATTCACCACCTGGATGTTTTCTTCGGCACCGAGCATGAGCAGGCGCTCCAGGCGAGCGCTGGAATGCTCAGGTCCCTGGCCTTCAAATCCATGAGGCAGCAGGAGAACGAGCCCGCTCAAGCGGCCCCACTTGTCTTCAGCGCTGGCGATAAATTGATCCACAATCACCTGGGCAACGTTCCAGAAGTCGCCGAATTGCGCTTCCCAGAGAACCAGGCCATCCGGGTAATCGAGGCTGTAACCGTATTCGAAACCGAGCACGCCAATTTCAGAAAGCGGGCTGTTGTAAATCTGCACCGTGGCCTGGTTGGGAGCGAGGTGCTGCAAGGGCATGTAGGTATGCCCGTTCTCGAAATCGTGCAGCACCGCGTGGCGATGGCTGAAAGTGCCGCGTCCTACGTCCTGGCCGGAGAGGCGGATGCGATGTCCCTGCAGCGCGAGGCTGCCAAAAGCCAAGGCCTCGGCCGCTGCCCAATCGAGGGGTGCTTCGCCCCTGGCCATTTGCCTGCGGCCTTCCAGAATTTTTTTAATCTTCGGATGCGGATGAAAATGAGATGGCAGCCTGGTTTGAGCTTCCAGCAGCGCGGAACTTTCCGACAGATCGAGACCAGTCCTGGCCTGCTTGTCGCGCGGTTCCGGGCCACCTGTATATTTTGCCCATAATCCCGCACTAGCCCCGTTCTGCTGTGACTGACGCTGATCGATCTCGCTCTTGGAGCGAGATAACTCGGTTTCAAGAAGCTCATGGCGGCGAGCCAGAATTTCATCGGCTTCTTCCCGGCTGAGTCCCTTCAGCTTGAGCAAATGATCGAGGTAACCTTCGCGGACGGGCTTGCGTTGCTGGATAGCGGCGTAGAGAACCGGCTGGGTGAAGGAAGGCTCATCGCCTTCGTTGTGGCCAAGACGGCGATAGCCATGCATGTCGATGACAACATCGCGCTGGAAGGCAGCGCGGAAATCCATGGAAAGCTTGACGACCTGGGCGACAGCCTCGGGGTCCTCGCCGTTCACGTGGAAGATGGGGACCTGGAGCATCTTCGCCACATCGGTGGCGTAGTTGGTGGAGCGTCCATCTTCGGGGCTGGTGGTGAAACCAATCTGATTATTAACAACTACGTGCAGGGTGCCACCGACGCTGTAGCCCTTCAGTTGGCTCATGTTGAGCGTTTCCTGAATGACCCCCTGACCGGCGAAGGCAGCATCGCCATGAATCAGAATGGCCAAGCCCTTCGTGTGCTCAAGATCGCCAACGCGGTCCTGCTTGGCACGCATGCGACCGAGGACCACCGGGTTCACAAATTCCAGATGGCTCGGATTAAAGCAGAGCGAGAGATGAACGCATTGACCGGTGACGGTTTGCCAGTCGCTGCTGTAACCGAGATGGTATTTAACGTCGCCACAACCGCGGAAGTTCTTGCTCGGCTGATCGGCGAATTCGCGGAAGATCAGCCGTGGGTGCTTGCCCATGATGTTGGCCAGCACGTTCAGGCGGCCACGGTGGGCCATGCCCAGAACGACCTCTCTTACGCCCTGTTCTCCGGCGCGGTTGATGGCCTGGTCCAAGAGAGGGATGAGACTTTCCGAACCTTCCAGAGAAAAACTTTTTGCGCCGACAAATTTTTTACGGATGAACTCTTCGAAAGTAACGGCATCCGTCAGGCGGGTCAGAATGCGGATTTGCTCATCGCGAGTGAGCTGAATCCGATTCTCGGAACTTTCCATTCGTTCCTGAAGCCATTTGCGGGCGACCAGGTCGTCGATGTGCATGTATTCGACGCCAATGGAACGGCAGTAGGTATTCCAAAGCCGATCGAGAATTTTGCCGAGGGTCTGCGGTTCGTCGAAATGGAGGGTTTCGCAGGAGAAGACGCGCTCCATGTCCATGACGCTGAAGCCATAAAACTCGGGGTCCAACTCGGTGGGATAGGTGCGGGTGAATCCCAGCGGGTTGATCCGGGCAATTTTGTGGCCAAGGATGCGGTAGGCGCGGATAATTTGATCCACGCGTTCCTGCATGCCAGCCATTTTGCCTTCGACATCGCTGCGGGAGGGCAACTCAGCGCGCGCTGGTGTCGGAGGGTTGAACAGGCTGTAAGCCCGGAAGGAGGGACCCCGACGGACTTGGGAGGCCGGTTCCCCATTCTTCATCTGGTCGAAATAACAACGCCATTCCGCCGGAACGGAGGCGGGATCTCGCGAATAGTCTGCGTACAAACCTTCCACGAAGGGAAGGTTTGCGCTGCTGGGCAACTGTTCCCAATCACTCATAATAATGCAAAACTTGTGGAATCCGCCCTTTTCGGGGAGTCCACAAGCAGGTTATCCGGCTTTGGGGGGCAGGTAAAGAGTGCAAAGAGCAAAGTGATGGGAATCAGAGAGTTTGAGTAAAAAGCGCATAATTTTAACGCTAACTAATACTGACTTGTCGAAAGTTCAAAGGCTAAAGCAGTACCGATTTCCGGTGAAATTGTGCTGGTTCGTACCATTTCGGTGCCACAACCCGGAGGCAGAGGCATGTTGGGCGGGGGCATGGATTTGATGGCGCTCGCGTACCATTTTGTTCGCCCTGATGTTTGGACGAGTAATGAAAATTGCGTTCTTTTTGCACTGCCGAGTTTTTGTAAGTAGTTGGTGGTGAGCGACTCGGTCGTTGACGGTGCAATTTCCTGGGTGGGGGAGTGCAAATTCGGTGCACACGGCGACGGAGGGGTGTGCCGATTTTGGGAGAATTCGTACCGTTTTGTACCATTTAGGGTTGAACGCAAAGACGCCCAGGCGCAAAGGACGATGGCGGAGCAGGGGACAAGAAACTGGAATTCTGGACTTCTTTTTGATGCAAGTGGTTGATTGGGAAGCGTCCAGTTTTTTCTGGAGTACAGAAGTACAGAAATTTCCAGTTTTGGGTGTGGCATGGAAATAGGGGATGGAAGGCAAGGACATGCTTGGCAATTGCATGGGAATGAAAAGCGGGTGAGTGGTCGGGTGGTTGCCTCCGGATCTCGGATCTAAAATTTGAGATCTCAAAGGGTGAAATGGGCGTTCCATTTTTGTGATGAGAGTTCCGTTTTGTTCCGTTTTATAAGCGGGTGATTTGGTGCAATGATTTTGGGCAGGGGCATGGGAACCGAAACTGTGGCAGAAACATGGGGGCAGAAAATCCAAGGGCCAAGATTCCTTCGCCTGACCGTGGTTGCGGGCAGCCGGATTCTTAACAGGCGGACACGGAGGTAACGGAGATGGCGAAACGGCAGAGTTGGGACATGAATGACCGCGAATCGGGCGATAGGTCAGATTAGCTCGGATCGATCGGTGGAAAATGCATTGATTCAGAAATTCCGCCGAAGTGGCCAGGGGAATCTGAGTTAATTCTGAATCAAAATTGGTCAAGGCGGCAGGGCTGGAGGCCAGACTTTCAAAGCTCAGTTGGTCTATAACTGGGGCGAT
>JAQGOV010000347.1 GCA_028293425.1 Verrucomicrobiales bacterium | reverse complement strand
CGCAAATGCTGCAACCAGTCTTCCGGTTCGGCGGCCTTTGGCTTTCCTCCCGCCGTCTTCTGAGCGGCCGTAAGGAGGTTTGGATTGAAATAAATTTCCTGAGTTCGATGGCCTCGGAGCATTCTTGAAGTGTTTTCGGATCCGACGGGCCATCACGCGGCTCGTCAAGCCCGGCGCCATTCGAGCCAAGGCTGCGACAGGTTTCGGTAACCCAACAAATACCTCATCTTCAGGTTCTTGTATGCACCGCACAATCGCTTTGGCTACATCGACCACTCGATGCACCGGCGGCAGCGGCTGAATTTCACGCCCCGTGTAGTTGGCCGCGTGTTGGAATATCGGTGTATCTATGGTGGCCGGCAAAATTGTGCACACATGGATTTCCGGCATATCTCGTTGCTCGTTTCGCAAGCATTCAGAAAACCCTGTCACCGCAAACTTGCTCGAGGCATAGGCAGTGGCCAGAGGTGACCCTATCTTCCCAAGCACGGAGGAGATATTAATAAGCGTGCCATGGCCCTGCCTGCGAAATTGCGGCAAAACCGCTCGCGCGCCGTTCACGTAACCGAAAAAATTCGTCTCCATCACTCGCCGGAAGGCATCCGCGGGGGTGTTTTCAAAGCGGGATAACATGTAGACCCCTGCATTATTTATCCACACATCGATCCGTCCAAAGGACTGGAGCGCACGTTCCGCGAGGGCTTGGACCTCCTCTTCCCTGGTGACATCGGTTTGAATCACAATCGCTTTTCCACCCAAGTCCCGGCACCGGCGGGCTACCTTTTCCAAGGCTTCCTGCCTTCGGGCAGCAAGTACGAGCGTTCCGCCCCTTTTGGCAATACGGAGGGCTGTGGCTTGGCCTATCCCGCTGGATGCGCCCGTAATCACCACAATTGCTTCGGAAAGCTTTAGCTCCATATCTCGCTCCTTCGTTAAGACCTTCATACAGTCTGGACTGGCTCCTCTCCTTTTGCAGGGGAGGATTTCCACCCAAGCGGCTTTTGGTCGAAGGACGCTTCGGGGCAACGAGATGCCGCGGAGTCGGTTACTTGTCAGCCGGTTGGGTGACCTGCTCAAGTCGCTTCTCTAGTTCGCGGACTTTCCGCAAAAGGTCAGGCAGCCGCAGCAAACCAATATAGCTGCGCTTCATCTGCATGTCGGGGCGGGCGGGTGTTCCCAGCCAGGTTTCTCCATCCGGGATATCGTGCATAACCCCGGATTGAGCTCCAATCGTCACCTTGTTACCAATCTTGAGATGTCCACCGATGCCAATCTGTCCCGCCAGCGTGACGTAATTTCCAAGCCGTGAGCTGCCTGCAATGCCCACCTGCGCCACGACCACGCAATGTTCCCCGATAATGACGTTGTGCCCGATATGGACGAGGTTATCCATTTTTGTACCCTTCCCGATGATCGTGCTTCCCAATGCTCCTCGATCGATCGCGGAATTGGCTCCAATCTCCACGTCATCCTGGATGATGACATTGCCAATCTGCGGGACCTTCATGTGCGCCCCTTTTTCAAACACGTAACCAAAACCATCCGGCCCAATAACCGTGCCCGCATGAATCCGAACCCGGTTGCCAATCTGAGTGCGAGAGTAGATGATTACATTTGGGAACAGCCGAACATCTTCTCCAATCTGCGCATCCGTATCGATGTGGTTCCCGGCCTGCAAAACAGACCGTGCCCCAATGCGAACCCTTTCTCCAACCACACAGTGCGGTCCAATGTGGGCACTTGGGTCCACCTGCGCTGAGGAAGCTACCACGGCGCTCGGATGCACGCCCGGGGCGAAGGTCGGCTCAGGATAGAACAGGGTGAGTACCTTGGCCGTAGCGACTCGGGGATTTGCCACCCGAATAAGAACTTTGGTTTGCGCCGTGAATTTGCCGCTCACCAGAATCGCCGATGCCGAACTGGCTTCGGCTCGAGAAAAATAGGCTTCGTTCTCGGCAAAAGTGAGGTCTCCGGCTTTGGCCGTGTCCGCTGGTGCGAATCCTTTGATCTGAACGGATCCATCCCCGACGACTTCTCCCTGAAGGTGTTTGGCGATATCCGTGACGGTGAAGAGCATAATGTTTAATCCCTTATCGAACCTGGTTGTCCCTTTGAAATGAAAGCGAGTTGGAAAGCTCCGGTGAACAATAAAACAAAAATAGCGGGTGGTCTTGGGCTGGCGTCATTGAAGTGCGGTGCCGAACCTTGGTTCAGTGAGTTCCCCGCTGGTTGATGATCGCGTTCTTTGGACCTAGCACGATCACCTGTGGCAGCCATCGTTTGGCCATCGGCTCCTCCGCCCAGGTGTAGCTCATGATGGTGAGCAAGTCTCCGGGTTTGCCCAGGTGAGCCGTTGCTCCGTTCAGCACGATCGAGCCCGAACCGCGTTCCCCGGCAATGACATATGTTTCAAATCGATGCCCATTGGCCATGTTGCTGGCCAGAATCTTCTCATAAGGATAAAGGCCAGCCTGCTCCATCAAAGCGGCGTCGATGGTCATGCTGCCTTCGTAGTTCACGTTAGCCGCGGTCACCGTTGCCCGATGGATCTTCGATTTTAACAAATGAATCTGCATACACGCCCAAGTCACACGTTGACTTGACCTTTCACCGTTACTATAAAGTGCGCGTATCCGTATTCAATCACTACTTTAATTATGAGCAGAAAAATTCGTTACGGAATGGTGGGCGGGGGCCGGGGCGCTTTTATCGGCGCGGTGCACCGCATTGCCGCCGCCATGGACCAGCAAATCGAACTCGTTTGCGGCGCTTTCTCTTCCGATCCTGAAAAATCCAAAGCCTCAGGCGCGGACTTTTTTCTTCCGCCCAACCGCTGTTACGGAAGCTTCCAAGAGATGATCCAGTCCGAGGCCGCTCTGCCCGCTGACCAGCGCATGGATTTTGTGGCGATTGTTACGCCGAACCACATGCATTTCCCGCCCGCTAAAATGGCGCTGGAAAACGGCTTTCATGTGCTCAGCGATAAGCCGGCCACCTTCAACCTAGCCGAGGCCAAAAAGCTCGCTGAGATCGTGAAGAAGACCGGTCTGCTCTACGGGTTAACCCATAACTACACCGGCTATCCGCTCGTGAAGGAAGCTCGCGACATGGTGCAATCCGGCAAGCTGGGCAAAATCCGCAAAGTGGTCGTTGAATATCCCCAAGGCTGGCTCGCGACCAACCTCGAGGCCTCCGGTCAAAAGCAGGCCGCCTGGCGCACTGACCCCAAGCGCTCCGGCGCTGCTGGCTGCATCGGCGACATCGGAACCCACGCCGAGAATCTCGCGGAGTACATCACTGGGTTGCAGATCGATGAACTCGCCGCTGACATCACCAGCTTCGTCAAAGGCCGCAAGCTCGACGATGACGGCAACGTGCTCCTGCGCTTCAAGGGCGGGGCCAAGGGTGTTTTACATGCTTCCCAAATCAGCGTCGGCGAGGAAAACAACCTGAACATCCGTGTCTACGGTGAAAAAGGCGGTATCGAGTGGCATCAAAACGAGCCGAACACCATGCTGGTGAAGTGGCTCGATCAACCGATGCAGGTTTATCGCACCGCCAATGGCTATCTCAGCAACGCCGCCAAAGCCGCCGGCCGCACACCTCCCGCGCATCCCGAGGGCTATCTTGAAGCCTTCGCTAACATTTACAAAAACTTCGCGAATGCCATCTGCGCGCGTTCCGAAAAACGCAAGCTCGCCAAGGACGATCCCGCCAACGACTTTCCCAAAATTGAGGACGGCATCCGTGGCATGGCCTTCATCGATGCTGTCGTAAAATCTTCCAAAAAGAACGCCGCCTGGACGAAACTCGACGTTTAATCTCCTTCTCCAGAATCACCAAGGCGCGGACGTGTTCCGCGCCTTACTTCTTCAGCATTGATTTGGAAGCCTCCTGCAGCCATGCTTTCCCGTTAATTTATGGAAACAATTGGCGTCGCCATTATTGGCTGCGGCGGGATTACGCTGCAGAATCACCTCCCCGGTCTGGCTCTGTGCCAGGATGTTAAGGTCACGGCTTTGTGCGATGCGGACCCAGCCACGCTGGAGCGTGCTCGGCAGCAGACGGGCGTCCAAACCGTCAGCACCAATTACAAGGACATCGTCAAACGGGACGATGTGCAGGCGATCATCATTGCCACGCCAAACTTTCTCCATCCTGAGATCGCCCTTGCGGCGATTGCGTTGGGCAAGCATGTGCTCTGCGAAAAGCCAATTGCTCTGAACTACACGGATGCCAAAGCCATGGCGGACGCGGCCGAAAAAGCCGGGGTGCGCCACATGACTGCATTTACCTACCGCTTCGTTCCCGCCATGCGCTATCTGGCCCACCTGATTGCGAAGGGTGAGATGGGCAAGCCCTACCACTACCGCTCCTGCCGGCTCCAGGACTGGGGCACGCGCAACGTGGGTTGGCGGCAGATCAAGAAGCTAGCTGGGACTGGCGAACTCGGTGACATGCTTTCCCACCGGATCGACTTCGCACATCATCTCGTAGGTCCCATGAAGCGGATCGTCGCGAATGTCAAGAACCTGACCCCGATGCGCGATGGTGCGCCCAACGATACCGATGACTGGGTTGCCATCATTGCCGATTTTCAAAGTGGCGCGACGGGTGTTCTTGAAAGCTCAAAATTAGCCAGTGGCCGCAACGAGAGTTGGCGCAGCCTCGATTATGTCGAGTTAAACGGGACCGAAGGTTCCTTCGAGTTCACCACCGGAAAGTGGAATGAACTTCAATACGGCAAACTCGGCGGCCCCGGCATGAAGCCGATCGAAGTGCCAAAAGAATTCTGGACCTGGCCCGGCTCCCCACGCGACCCAAAGGTGGGAGACCCGCTGGTCTCCTTCCGCTACGACCAGGCCTGGGAGTTCATCGATGCCATCCGCAATCAGCGTCCCTGTGTCCCAAGCTTCTTCGACGGAGCACGCGCCCAAGCCGTGATGGACGGCGCACTCCGCTCCGCCGAACTGGGGCAATGGATTGAAATGCCGAAATAAATCTGAGACCTAGGATTATGTCGAAAATTGCAGTAATTACCGGGGCCGGCAGTGGCGTAGGGCAGGCTATTGCTCTTAAACTTGCACAGATGGACTGGCGTGTGGCCGTTCTTGGTCGGCGTGCGGAGGCGCTTCAGGAGACTGTCAAATTAGCCGGTGCACACGGCAAACAGATGCTCGTTGTTCCATGTGACATAGGTGACTCGAACGCGGTGGAGCAAATGGGACAAAAGGTTCTTGGTGCCTTTAAGGAAGTTGAAGTGCTAGTGAATGCCGCAGGCACGAATGCTCCGAAGCGCGCCTTGGAGGTTCTCTCGCTGGAAGATTACCACGCGATGATGAATGCCAATCTCAACGGCGCTTACTATTGCGTGCAGGCATTTCTACCACAGATGCGCGCGCGCGGTTCTGGCACCATCGTTAACATTGTTTCCGATGCAGGCAAGCAGGCCAGTCCCAAGGCAGGTCCGGCTTATGTGATGAGCAAGTTTGGCCTTGCTGGATTGACTCAGAGCATCAATGCCGAGGAAAAATCCCGAGGCGTGCGTGCGTGTGCCATTTTTCCGGGTGATATCGATACCCCCTTGCTTGAAAAACGGCCAGTGGTGCCTGATGCCGCGTCACGCTCCAAAATGATGCGGGCGGAGGATATTGCGGATTGCGCCCTCTTTTGCATCCAGCTTCCTTCGAGGGCAATCGTGGAAGAGATGATTGTCCGACCTCGGTAACCTGCATCAATGAACGAGCTAATCACGAAGTATCAAAAGCTCCTGGACCAGTATCCGAACAATGAACTGGCCCGCTTTAGCCTGGGCAAGGCCTATTTTGATGCGGGCCAGTTCAGCGAAGCCAAGTCACAGTTCGAGCAGGCACTCGCGCGCAAGCCGGACTGGATGGTGGTGCAAATACTGCTGGGGAAATGCGAGCTATCACTGGGCAACAAGCCGGGGGCGAAAGACTGTTTCGAGCACGCTCTCAAGCTGGCCATCGATCAGCACCATGAGGGGCCTCAAGCCGAGATGGAACAGCTCTTAGCCGAACTCGATCAATAGCCGTTGGGCCGGCAGCGGCGGCTTTCGCTGCATTTGTCGCTTGCCAAGTTTCGGAAATTTTCGTCTCTACCTCGCATGCCTGATTGGTTAATTGTTTTGATTCTCGGGATCGTGGAAGGAATCACCGAGTTCCTGCCGGTTTCGTCGACAGGTCACCTGCTCCTGTTTGAGCATTGGTTGCGAGTTGAGAAGAGTGACTTGTTCAACATCGTCATCCAGTGCGGCGCGGTCATCGCTGTGATCCCCCTCTTCTCCCATCGGATAAGAGACCTCTTAACCAAGTGGCGCGAGCCGCGGACTCGTGATTATCTCGCAAAGCTCGTGACGGCGTTTGTAATCACGGCCGTTCTCGGGCTGATCGTGGATAAAATGGGGTTTAAGCTACCCGACAATCCCATCCCAATCGGGATCGCAATGCTGGTGGGTGGCATCCTTTTTCTGGTAATTGAAAGGTTTCTGGGGGACAGAAAGGGTTCCGAGGAGATTACCTGGGCCGTAGCGGTGGCTGTGGGCCTGGGCCAAATTCTTGCCGGCGTGTTTCCTGGTTCTTCACGGTCGGGAACAACCATTCTGTTTTCACTCCTGCTCGGGTTGAGCCGGCCGGCTGCGACAGAGTTCTCGTTCCTGGTCGGAATCCCGACGATGCTGGCGGCCGGTGGATGGAAAATCCTGAAGCAATTGCGCCATCACGAAGGAGCCGGGGAGAATTGGGGCATGCTGAT
>JAQGOV010000329.1 GCA_028293425.1 Verrucomicrobiales bacterium | reverse complement strand
TGTTCCGGGCGTGATGCCAGCTTGCAGAACAGTTCCTGCATCAAATCCCGGGTATCCGCCTCGTTCCGTGTCAGATTCAGCAAAAAACCGAACAGGGCAGGGGCATGCTCGTCGTAAAGAGCCTCCAAATGAGTCGGCGACGTCATGCTTTTAACCATGACGCCCCTCGCGCACAAGTTTGTCTATCCTATTTTGGCAGGCTTGGAACCGAAGGTCCTTTTGGCTTTTCTGCGCAAAATCGCCAGTTCCGTCCGCTTTCGCTCCTCTAAAGATGAAAATCGTTCTTCCCAATCGTGCCACTTCCTTATATCAAATAGGCCGATGCCGATCGAGAAAATCATCGTTTTAGAAGACGACGCTGTCGTTCGCAAGAACCTGGAACAGCAACTCCGCTACTAGAGGTACGATGTTGCTTCCGCGGGCACTATCGCCGCCGCCCAGGAGTTTCTGGCCAAGGACAACTTCGATCTGATCATCGTGGACGTGAAGCTCCCCGATGGAGACGGCACTGACCTCCTGAAGCAACTCCAGTCCCGCCCGGTTAAGCCCCTCGTCGTCATTATCTCCGGCTTCGGCACCGTGGATATGGCCGTGGAGTGCATGAGCAACGGCGCGTTTACTTTCCTGACCAAGCCCTTTTCGCCCGAACAGCTCGCGGTTGTTCTGAAGAAAGCTGAAGAACACACTCAGCTCGTCAAAGTTAATCAATTCCTCAGCCACGGCGAAGACGACGAATCCCGCTTTGAACTCCTCGGTCAAAGCAAGCCGGTGGAACAGCTTCGGCAGCTTATTCGCAAGGTGGCGCGGACCCAGGCGACAGTGTTGATTCAGGGTGAAAGCGGCACCGGCAAGGAACTGGTAGCGCGCGCTCTCTACCGCGAAAGTCCCCGAGGCGACGCTCCTTTCATCAAAGTCAACTGCGCGGCTATTCCTGAGAACCTGATCGAATCTGAGTTTTTTGGTCATGAAAAGGGTGCTTTTACTGGTGCGCTGACAAAGCGAGAAGGCCGTTTCGAGCTTGCCCATGGCGGGACGATCCTGCTGGATGAAATCAGCGAAATCTCTCCCCAAGTGCAGGCCAAACTCCTCCGTGTGCTCCAAGAGCGAGAACTGGAGCGCGTGGGCGGCAATCGTACCATCAAGGTTGATGTTCGTGTTATCGCCACCACCAACCGGCAGCTCGAAGAAAGCGTTGAACGTAAGGAATTCCGTCAGGATCTTTACTTCCGTTTGAACGTTGTCCCGGTCATCGTCCCGCCTTTGCGTGAACGCAAAGAGGACATCCCGATTCTTGCCACTCAATTCCGCGAACGTTTCGTCCGCAAGCACGGCATTCACGTGGTCGGTATGTCACCCGCTTGCATGGAAGAGTTGCAACGGCACAATTGGCCGGGGAACGTCCGCGAACTGCAGAACGTTATCGAGCGCGCGGTCATCCTTTGCAATGAGGGTGGGGTGCTTGAACCCGCACACCTTGGTCTTACTCCTAACACGATGGAGATTTCGACCCCTATCGCGAGGCCGGCCACCTTTTCAATGACCACGCCCATGGGGGCATCTGTTACTCAAACCGCCGAACAGTCCGCCGATTTTCAAACCCTCAGCGAAATCGAGAAACATCACATCCTCGCTGCCCTCGAACATTGCAAAGGCAATCGTACCCATGCGGCAAAGATCCTGGACATCAGCATCCGCACGTTGCGCAACAAGCTCAACGAATACGGTTATAAAAATCAGGAAGCGAACGCCCCCACCGAGGTTGGGGAAATTTAAGGCAGTTTTTCAATATTATTCCTTCCAGTGTTATGCCTCCAGCCCCTCCGGCTTGGAGGCTTTCTCATTATTTCTCCTTTTGCGCCAAACCAGCTTTGAGTTGGGTGCAATAAAATGTGCTGCGCGGCGTCCAATCCTTCGGCACAATTAGAATATCACGCAAAATCATGCTTAGGCCATCTTCTCAATCTTTTTCTGGGCGACTTGCCATCCTGGTGTCAGCGGTTGCGGTTTGCAGTTCCATCAGCGCTGCAGAACCGAGCGCTGTAGATCCGCAATTCTACAACAAAAGCATTCGCCCGCTGCTCAAAGATTACTGACTGAAGTGCCATACGACGGAGAAACAAAAGGGCGATCTGGATCTGGAGCGGTTTTCATCTATCAAAGAGGTATTGCGGCATCCGAAGGTTTGGCAGGGAGTGGCTGAACAACTTGCCAACAATGAGATGCCCCCAAAGGACAAGCCGCAACCCACCCCAGCGGACAAGGAGCGATTGAGCGCCTGGGTGGATAACGTTTTGGAGGAAGTCTCCAAAGCGCGCGCCGGGGATCCTGGTCCAGTTGTGCTCAGGAGGTTGAGCAACGCTGAATACACTTACACGATCCGCGATTTAACCGGGGTTCCTTCCCTCGATCCGGCCCGCGAGTTTCCCATCGATGGCGCGGCCGGGGAAGGTTTCATGAACACAGGCAACGCCCTGGTCATGTCACCGTCCCTGATTACCAAGTATCTGGATGCAGGCAAGAACATCGCCACCCATGCCGTGTTGCTGCCGGATGGCCTTCGGTTTTCAGCCGCCGCCACCCGCCGGGATTTGACGGAGGAAATGCTCGTGCAAATTCGCGGTTTCTATCGCGAATTCACGGACCCTCGGGGTGGGGATAAGGTAAATCTGCAAGGAATCATTTTCCAAACCAATGAAGGCGGCCGGTTGCCCTTGGAGAAATATCTGGCGGCAACGTTGGCAATGCGAACCGCCGGGAAATCGGATGAAGCAGCCATTGCACGCATGGCCCAGGAGCGTGGACTGAGCCCGAAATACCTTGGGATTCTGTGGAAGGAGTTGTCCGGAAGCGAACCTTCCCAGTTGTTAGACCGCATTCGAACTCGCTGGCAAACGGCAAAACCGGAGGACGTGGCCGGGTTGACGACTGAGATCGCGCAGTGGCAAAAGGTTCTCTGGAAGTTTTCAAGCGTCGGCCATATTGGAAAAGCCGGAGGTCCCAAAGCATGGATGGAGCCCGCGAGCCCTCTGACCTCCAAGCAGGAGGTGCGGCTCAAGTTGCCGGCAACACCAGATGCGAAGGAGATTACTCTTTACCTGGTGGCGGGTGACGCTGGCGATGGAAATGCGAATGATTACGTGGTTTGGCAACAGCCACGCCTTGTGGCAGCCGGGAAACCCAACCTTTTGCTGCGCGACGTGCAAGAGGTCAGTCGTGAACTCGCCAAACAACGCGAGCAGACGTTTAGCACCGCCGCAAAATCACTGGCCGCGGCTTCCGAGGCAACCTCGACCCCAGGTCATTACGATGCGGCTGAGCTCGCCAGCAAGCACGGAGTGGAAGCCACTGTCCTCAAGGCATGGTTGGAGTACTTGGGCATCGGTTCAGGCAGTGAACTAAAGATTACCGGTTACTTCACCAACACTTTCAACAGCGCCTCCGGTTACGATTTCATTAAAGGCTGGGGCCCGGCTGCAACTCCAAACCTCACTGCGAATTCTTCCACCCAGCACGTCCGCATTCCCGGCAACATGAAAGCCCACGGCGTGGCAGTGCATCCTTCACCGAAGCTCCAGGCTGCGGTGGGATGGCTTAGTCCGTTAGCTTCCACGATGCGAATTCAAGCCAAGGTTACCCATGCGCATCCGGAATGTGGCAACGGAGTCACCTGGTCGCTGGAACTGCGCCGCGGCGGCACTCGTCAACGGCTCGCGGCCGGAACCGCGCAAGGCAGCAAAGAAGTTCAGGTTGGACCCATTGAAAAAATTGCGGTTCAAAAAGGTGACCTGATTTCTCTCCTCATTGGACCTCGTGGTGACCATTCCTGTGATTTGACAGATGTGGAACTCTCCTTAAAGAGCAGTGAAGACAATGCGAGGGAATGGAATCTGAACCAGGACATTTCGCCAGATGTGCTCGCTGGAAACCCACATGCCGATCGCTTCGGCAACGAAGGCATTTGGCATTTCTACACCGAGCCCGTTTCTGGAGGCAGTGAAACCGGACCCGTCATACCTTCCGGATCGCTTTTGGCTCGGTGGCAGTCGGCCGAGCAGGCCGAGGAAAAGAGTCGATTGGCTGATGAAGTGCAGAAGCTGCTTACCTCGGGTCCGCCCGCTGGGAAGGACAATCCTGACGCCGCGTTGTATCGCCAGCTTGCGTCGTTGAACGGGCCATTGTTCGCCGGCGCGAAAGCCAAGCGCGATAATTCCGGTAAAAGGCCGCAGGGCACTAAGGAACAAGGACTGGACTGGGGATTGGACGCTGCCGCTTTCGGCAAACATCCAAACGGAGCAGCCAAGGTAGACGCGGATAGCATTTGTGTGCGCGCGCCTTCGCTGCTGGAAATTCGGCTGCCCGCGGATTTGGTGGCTGGCTGTGAATTTGTTACCACCGGCGTGCTGGAAAGCAAGACAGGCGCGGAAGGCAGCGTGCAGCTCCAAGTGCTCACGAACAAGCCCAGCATGGATTCGGGCCTGTTTCCAAGCTCAATGGCGGTTACGGAGGCGAGCGGGCCCTGGACTTCGTACAACCGAAGAATCTCCCATTCCACACCGATTCTCGCCAATGAAGGTAGCGCCGCACGCAAGCGCATCGAAGCAGGTTTCGAGGAATTCCGTCAGCTTTTTCCAGCTGCCCTTTGTTACACTAAAATTGTGCCTGTCGATGAGGTGGTCACACTCACTTTGTATTACCGGGAAGACGACCAGCTTGCGCGGCTGATGTTGAACGACGCGCAAAAGGCGAAGCTGGATCGTCTCTGGGATGAACTGCATTACATCAGCCAGGATGCCCTCACGTTGGTGGATGCGTTCGAGCAGCTTTGGCAATTTGCAACCCAGGATGCGGATCCGAAAGTTTTTGAGCCTTTGCGCAAACCTATCCAGGAACGCGCTGCAGCCTTCCGTCAATTGCTCGTCGACACTCAGCCAAAGCATGTGGAGGCTGTGCTGGCGCTTGCCGGACGCGCCTACCGCCGTCCATTAGCGGACGGCGAGGCAAAGGAGTTGCGGGGGCTCTATCAGAAACTCCGAGCACAGGAATTGTCCCACGAGGAGGCGATCCGGCTGACCCTTGCGCGCGTGTTCACTGGGCCTGCGTTCCTTTATCATTTGGAAAAAGCAGGCCCTGGGGCAGAACCAGCTCCGATTTCCGACTGGGAGTTGGCAAATCGGCTCAGTTATTTCCTGTGGTCCTCGATGCCTGATGAGGAACTGAAAATCGCTGCTGCCCAGGGTACACTGCGCAGCGCGGATGGGCTGGCGGCTCAAACTAAGCGCATGTTGCGCGATCCTCGAGCCCGGCGTCTCGCCATTGAGTTCGCCTGCCAATGGCTGCACATAAGGGATTTTGACACCCTGGATGAAAAAAGTGAGCGACACTTTCCCACCTTCATCGGCCTGCGTGGCGACATGTACGAGGAATCCATCCGTTTTCTCACCGACTTATTCCAGCGGGACGGCTCTGTCCTCAACCTGCTGGATGCGGATTACACATTCCTCAATGAACCTTTGGCAAAACATTATGGCGTTCCTGGAGTGAAAGGAGCGGAATGGCGTCGCGTAGACGGGATAAAGAAATATTCACGCGGCGGTATTTTAGCCCAGGCGACCACCCTGGCTAAACAGTCAGGGGCTTCCCGGACCAGCCCAATCTTGCGTGGTAATTGGGTGGCTGAAGTGTTGCTCGGCGACAAATTGCCTCGACCACCGAAGGACGTGCCGAAGTTACCTGATGACGAGGCGGCACTTGCAGGCCTCACTGTCCGTCAGCTTGTGGAGAAACACAGCAGCGACCCGCGGTGCTACGGCTGCCATCGGAGAATCGATCCCTTTGGGTATTCCTTGGAAAACTTCGATGCGATTGGCCGATGGCGAGAGAAGGATCTCGGGGATCGTCCCATCGACACCCGCGTGAAAGCGATGGATGGTGCTGAACTGGACGGCATTGAAGGTTTGCGACGCTATCTATTGACTAAAAAACAGGATGTTTTTTTGAAACAGTTTTGTCGAAAGCTGCTGGGTTATTCGTTGGGTCGGGCGGTGCAACTCTCAGATGGGCCATTACTTACACAGATCCGTGACGAGCTGAAACGGAACAATTATCAGGTTGGAACCGCCGTTGAAATGATTGTCAAAAGTCGTCAGTTCCGCGAAATTCGTGGTCGCGACGGAGTTTACGAAGATTAAGGCTGCAGAATACGTCAAACCAGGACTAGCTATGATAAAGCACCATTTCACTCGTCGAACCTTCCTCCGCGGTCTCGGGGTCACCATGGCATTGCCCTGGCTCGAATCACTGCCAGTCTGGGGTGATGAGCCAGCCTCCAACATTCATTCGAGTGAAGCTCCTGTGCGCTTTGCGGCTCTCTTTTCCGGCAACGGATTTCACAGCAAAGAATGGTGGGCCAAGGGCGAAGGCAAAAGCATGGAACTGGGCAAAGTCCTTGCGCCGCTCCAGGATTACCGCGAGAAGATGCTTTTCGTGCGCGGCCTTTTCAACGTCGAGGCCACCAAAGGAAATATTCACAGTTCCCAAACGGGGAATCTCTTGTCGGGCGCGCCCCTGGCATCTGGAGGTGAAATTCGCTCGGGCACAAGTGTCGACCAGTTGCTGGCACAGCGATATGGCAACAGTACCAAGGTACCGAGCCTCGTGTTGGGATGTGAGAAATCAAATCCCTCCGTGCACAAGAATTACTCCATGCTTTATAGCTCCCATATTTCCTGGAGCTCGCCAACTACCCCGACCCCCTTGGAAATTTACCCTGCGCTGGCATTTGATCGGTTGTTTAAGGATGAGGTAAGCCGAGGCGACAAGAGCGTGCTCGATTCAGTGTTGGCCGACGCCAAGGATTTTCGTCGGCAGATCAGTTCCAACGACCAGCGCAAGCTCGATGAATATCTGGACTCTGTCCGGGACGTGGAACAACGGATCAATCAGGCCGGTAAGAAAGGGCAGTTGCAGGGATGGCGTCCCACGCTTTCCAAGCCCAATATACCGCGTCCGCCCGATGGCATTCCACAGGACATTGCGGAACACATGCGGCTGATGTGCGACATCATGGTGCTCGGCTTCCAAACGGACACGACCCGCATCTGCACCCTCAAGCTGAACAACGATCATTCCTCGCTCCGTTTTCCGAACCTGGGCGTGGACTATATGATTCATCATCTGCTCTCCCATTCCGACTCGGCAGACTGGTTGAAGGTGAACCAATTTTTCATGCAGCAAATCGCCTATATTGCCGGCAAAATGGAAAGCATTCAGGAAGGAAGCCGCACATTGCTCGACAACACCATGCTGCTCTTTTGCTCCAGCATGCTGAATGGGAACCATGATGCCAATCAATTGCCGGTGATTGTGCTCGGCGGTGCTGGCGGCCGGCTGAAAGGCGGACGGGTGCTTGATTATAAGGAGAAACCCAATCGTCAGATGTGCCGGCTCTATTTGTCTCTGATGGACAAAATGAATGTTCGCCTGCCGAAATTTGGAGACGCCAGCCAGCCTCTGGAGGAGGTTTAAATCAGGGTGAATCCACCGCTTCCTGCCTGTCTCCCAGAACATCCTCGATGTAAAAGCGCTTCACCAGCACCATGGCTGTGGCCGTGAGCGGAGTGGCGAGCAGCAGCCCCATGAAGCCGAAGAGAGTGCCCAAAAGCGTCAGGGCAAAAACAGTGAGGGCAGGCGGCAAAGCAACCGTGTGCTTTTGGATCAATGGAATGAGCAGGTGCCCTTCGATCTGGTTAGCCGCCACAAACACCAGCACCACATAAAGAGCGTGGAGAGGGCTATGCGTGAAGCCGAGCAGCACTGCCGGTATCGCCGCGATGATCGGTCCAAAGATGGGAATGAAATCCAAAATACCTGCGATGATTCCCAACACCAGCGAGAGTGGGATGCCCACTATGGATAATCCGACCGCAATCAAAATTCCCACCACGGTCATGGAAAGAAATTGACCCAGGAGCCAACTTTGCAGAATGCAACCCAGCTCTTTGAAAACCATTTTTATTCGGCTTCGAGTTCCCTTGGGGAAAAGTGCGGCGAAGCCATCGATGTATGTCTCCGGGCTGAGCGCGAGGTAGAGGCCCAGGAAGAAAATCAGGAGCAGCCCAGCCAGCCCTTCAAAAGTGCCGCGGAAAAAACCGAGAGCCTTCTGGGTGATTTGGCTGGAAGCGGCACTGATTTGCGCACCGGAAGGAAGTTGATCAAGGAGATTGTGGGTGAGCGGAAAACTTTCAAGCTGTGTTCTCGTTCGGTCCACCGCCTCAGGTATTCGTTTCTGTAATTCCTGAAATTGCTCGGGAACAGGTTTGGCCAATAGCCACCCAGCCAGCACGAGCAAGCCCAGGAACAGCAGGAGCCCGGTGAACAACGACCACGGATGAGGAATGTGCAGAAACCGGGTGACGAAATGGCCAAGGCTGTGGAGGAAAATGGCAAAGAGAATAGAGGCGAAGAGCACCAGCCAAAGGTTGAAAGAAAACCAGATGAGTGTCACCAGGCCAGCAGTCGCAAGCACCACCAGCACAGTGATCAATACCCGTTTCGCAAATCTACTGTCAGCGTCAGCCCGGCTAGTGTGTTCCCTTTCTGCCATTTTTCTTGTTGTGCTAAAATGGCTTGTTTTGGCCAGAGTGCAATGGGGTGAGCGGAGGGTGGGTGATGGTGAGCGAACGTCCTTGCAGGAGCTCGAAAATTGCGACCCGTCCCGATCACGGACATCGCCTACCACCAAAGGTATTCAACGCCGTGGTCGTTGAGAGTGAGAAATGGAAATCGATGGGTCCGGAAAGGCGTGGGCGCTCAGCTCGTGGGCGGAGCAAGTTCTTTCCGTTGGAGCCAGCTAGAAAAAAGGTCAGGACGGTTGAGTGGGGCGGCTGAGAATTTCGACTGCTCGGAGGGCCGCTGCTCCACGTGTTTCGACGCCGAGCTTTTCAAAAATTTCCATCAAATGCTTTTTCACCGTTGACTCGCTGATCCCCAGGATGGTGCCGATGTCCTGGTTGGTTTTTCCCTGGGCCACCCAAAGGAGCACCTCGGCAACGCGCGGGGTGACACCGAGCTTGAGCAAAGGTTCAGCAGATTCGAAATTCGGTTTTCCGAGCTGTTCCTGCTGCTGACGTCGCTGGAGTCGCACCCGGATGGCGTTGAGCAAGTCGGCCTTGGCCACGGGTTTGGTCAGGTAATCGTCGGCGCCGAGGTTCATGCCGGCACGGAAATCCACCTTCTCCCCTTTCGCAGTTAGAAAGATAAAAGGGATGTTCATAGTGGCAGGGTCATTGCGCAATTCCAGCAACACCGCGTGGCCGTCCATTTCGGGCATCATGACGTCACAAAGGATGAGATCGGGAGCCTGGGCGCGGGCTGTTTCCAGGCCAAGCTTGCCGTTCGGGGCATCCAACGGCTGATATTTTTCCAATCGGAGAATCGTCACAAGGTTGCGCCTCATCTCCGGTTCATCCTCGATGATCAATATTTTTTTCATTGCCAAACTCATCGCGCCCTCTCATTGGGTCGAGCAGGGTTACTCCGGCATATTGGAACTTTGGTTCCATTTACGGTGTTCGCTTTCAGGCATAAAGTCGTCCCCATGAAAACGGCATTAAATCGTCTCTGCAAAGCGCAGTGGAAAGCCTCGTCGCCTTCTCGCATCATCTTAGCCTCGCCACGCTCGATGAACCATTGCCCGCTATTTTCCTCAACCCTCAAAGACGGTCAAGCGACAACACAACGGATACTCCGGAAACCAAGGTTTTCTCATTCATGGACCTGATATCAATTCTATTTTTATGAAAACAACCCACAAATTAATTCTGATTGGCCTTGCGGCCTTGCCTTTAAGCGCACTCGTGGTGGCCAGCACTGGCGCACCCAAGAAAACCCAGCGTGGCCAAACCCAGGTCGAGCGCGGCAAATATCTGGTGGCCCTCGGCGGCTGCAACGATTGTCATACGCCGTTTAAAATGGGTCCCAAGGGGCCGGAGCCGGATATGGCTCGCTTTCTTTCCGGGCATCCGGACGACGCCAAGCTTCCACCCCCGCCTAAACTGGCGCCCGGACCCTGGGTAGCGGTCACCACCGGCAGCACTGCCTGGAGCGGTCCCTGGGGTATTAGCTATTCAGCGAATTTGACACCGGATGAAAACACCGGAATTGGTATCTGGACAGAGGACATCTTTATTAGAACCATTCGGACCGGCAAACATTATGGTGTGGGGCGCGACATTCTTCCCCCAATGCCATGGCAAGGCTTCGCGGCGCTCACCGATGATGATTTGAAAGCCCTATTCGCTTACCTAAAATCCCTCCCGCCCATTCGGAACCGTGTTCCCGAGCCCGTTCTCCCCACCGAAGTGGGCAAACTGAGCCAAAACAATCCAAAGGGCCTATATGAATAATGCCACCGCGGACAACATCCTCCAGCTCGGTCTGGGTTTCTGGGGTTCCAAAACCCTGCTGAGTGCCGTGGAACTGGGCGTCTTCACTGAACTGGCCAAGGGGCCCCTTGATGCTTCCACGCTGGCCATCCGATTGGGTATCCACCCGAGAAGTGCCCGCGATTTCCTGGACGCGTTGGTCGCGTTGAAGATGCTCGAGCGCAATGGTGACCGATATAGCAACACCGCCTCGACTGAGCTCTACCTGGACCGCGCGAAGCCTTCCTATGTTGGCGGCATCCTGGAAATGGCTAACATGCGCCTGTTTGGCTTTTGGAATTCCTTGACCGAAGGACTGCGCACAGGTAAACCGCAAAATGAGGCCAAGGATGGCGTCAGCACGTTCGAGAAGCTCTACGAAAATCCGGAGCGTCTGGAAGGGTTTTTGAAAGGCATGACCGGCATCAGCCTCCCGGCCGCAAAAGCCATTGCCAAAAGCTTCGACTGGGACAAGTTCAAAACTTTTGCAGATGTCGGTTGTGCCCAGGGCGCTGTGCCCGTGCAACTGGCGCTGCATCATGGACACCTCACCGGGATCGGCTACGACTTGCAACCGGTTCAGCCCATCTTCGAAAAATACATCCGCTCTCATGCGCTGCAGAATCGGCTTCGATTTCAGGCCGGAAATTTCTTCAAGGATCCTTTGCCAAAGGTGGACGTGCTCGTCATGGGCCATATCCTGCACGACTGGAACCTTGAAGAGAAAAAACTCATCTTAGGCAAGGCTTACGAAGCGCTGCCGCAAGGCGGCGCGCTGATCGTCTACGAAGCTCTTATCGATGACGACCGACGTGAGAACGCTTTCGGCCTGCTCATGAGTTTGAACATGCTCATCGAAACTCAGGGCGGCTTTGATTACACTGGCGCGGATTGCTGCGGCTGGAAGCGCGAAACGGGTATCCGCGAAACCCGAGTGGAGCATTTCGTCGGGCCGGATTCCATGGTCATCGGAATCAAATAAAGGTCGCAGGCGAGTGGGCGGGGCCATTTGTGTGGCGGTATGCTCGCCCGCTTTTCGCTCGCTTCGGTGCGCCGCGACGCATAAAGGTTTCGGATGCAGAGCGTTCGTTTTCCAGTGGTTTTGGTTGGCTGTGCGTGGTTCATTGTCGCTGCGTGCGCAGGAGCGGCTGGCTTGGTGCAGAAGATGACCGTTCCATTGCCCCAAGTCATCCTCTTTGCCCTAACCAACATTTTGCTCCTTTTGTTCTGGGGACAGCCCCAGTTCCGCGCTTGGGCCCTCGGTGAATCCCTGCGGGTCTTGGTCGCGATCCACATCACCCGGTTTGTTGGATTTTATTTCCTGATTTTGCATGGCCGGGGTGAGCTGCCATACGCTTTCGCTGTGCCGGGTGGATGGGGGGACATCATCGTAGCGACGGCGGCCACGTTGCTTGTGTGCTTCGTGCGTCCTCAGGGGAAGGGGCTCAAGCTCTACCTGCTTTGGAACCTGCTGGGCTTTCTGGATATTTTAATGGTCGTTTTCACGGCAGCCCGTCTGGGGCTGGCTGAGCCGGCATCGATGGCTTCACTCACTCGGTTTCCATTGTCCCTCCTCCCCACATTCCTGGTGCCGATTATCATCGCGACGCACATTCTCCTCTTCCTCCGGTTGTTGCACCCGCGCGCGGATCGGTAGTCGGGCAAAATGCCGATGCTGTAGATGGAGCTTTCGGACGCTCCGGCCGAAAGGCAGAATCCGCCCCTGCAGCTAATCAAAACGAACTCCCTTGAACCTCCTGTTTAAACACCGCAGCGAAAACGATTTAGCGCTATGGTCAATTTGCCTTATTTTTTTACAAATTACGTATACGCACAAATTACGTGTTTTTGCGACTTCGCTGGCTTTAGACCAGATCCATGATCTGCAAGTTGCCTGCTATTAATATGATGCGAATCACCTGAAATACCTGCGTTAATGTAACGGTTGAAAAATGATTGCTTCGGGCATGGGAGCTGCTATGATCTTTTTATGCACCTGTTAATGATTACTGGCCTGACTTGGCTTAGCTGTGCAGCAGTCATCGGTTTAGCGCTTTGCGCTGCCGCTCACAGACGTCCTCCAACGAATTAACCGGCCTTGGTGACTCGGTTTTGGGGCTTAGGTCGTTGGTCAGCCATTCTCCGTCCTTTCCTTATTAATCCTCGCGATGGGGAGCGAAAAGAATGCTGCCCGCTTCCAAATAGGAAATTGTTCAGTGGGGTGAGGGACCCCGAGAGGTTTTAATTCAACACAGACGAACAGCGATTCGATTATGGGAGAATCATGCTCAGCTTCCAGACCAATGAGAGTCACTAGAGCGCATTGTCTGCATGGTTCTGAGGGGGCGTTGGAAAAACTTTCATGGATGTGAGCGGACCTGAACCATTAAGGAAATAACCCGCGGACTTTCTTGGCTTCCTGCACGCGTTTGACACCGAGGGCTAAGGCCGCCATACGCATGGAGATTTTTTGCTTCTGACTCATGTGCAGCACCTGCGTAAAGGCGCCTTCCAGGATGCGGAAGAGTTTGTCGGTCACTTCTGTTTCCGACCAAAAGAAGCTTTGTATATCCTGAACCCATTCAAAGTAGGAGACGATCACTCCGCCTGCATTGCAAAGAATATCTGGAATCACAAAAACCTCCGGGCGTTGCTCAAGGATACGATCTGCTTCCGGAGTAGTGGGACCATTGGCGGCTTCGGCCAGAATGCGGCACTTGATCTGGCCAGCATTCTTTTCGGTGATTTGGCGTTCCATGGCAGCGGGCACCAGAATGTCGCAGGGAGTCAGGAGCAGTTCCTCGTTGGTAATAGCATCTGCTTCGGAATAACCCACCAGAGTTTTGTGCTTTTGGATGTGTTCCTCGAGTTTCCAAATGTCGATGCCCTTCCGGTTATATATGCCGCCGTTTACATCGCTAAGGGCAATGATTTTAACACCCTGCCGGACGAGGGACCATGCGGCAACGGAGCCCACATTTCCAAAACCCTGCACAACCGCGGTGGCCTCGGAGGCGTTCAGGTGGACGATGTCCATGGCGCGGTTGACCAAGTAAGCCACGCCGCGGCCGGTGGATTCCTTACGGCCCAGCGAACCGCCGACGCTGACAGGTTTGCCTGTCACAATGCTGGAAACGGTACTGCCTACATGGACGGAATAAGTGTCCATCATCCAAGCCATGGTTTGTTCGTTGGTGCCAACATCGGGGGCCATGACATCGATCTGCGGTCCAATGAATGGAATCATTTCCTGGGTGTAACGTCGCGTGAGGCGTTCCAACTCCCGAATGGACATCGTGCGCGGGTCGCAAGCGATACCGCCCTTGGCGCCGCCGTAAGGCAGCCCGGTGAGGGCGCATTTCCAGCTCATCCACATAGCCAGGGCGGCGACTTCGCCGAGGGCTACATCCGGATGATAGCGCAGGCCACCCTTGGTCGGCCCCAACGTGAGGTGATGCTGCACACGGTAGCCGGTGAAAACCTCGATGCTGCCATTGTCCCGATGGATCGGCAGCGAAACAATCATCGAACGTTTAGGCAATTTCAAGCGGTCGCGGTCGTTGAGCGGTATTTCGAGGTAATTGGCCACTGTTTCGAACTGCTGACACGCCATCTGGAAGGTGGGATGCTCGTAAATGTTCACAGCCAAATTCTAAGCGATAAAGGGCAGTGATGCAAAGGCTTGCAAACATCAGGTTTTTCCTCAATCCAACCTTGGTGTTTATCCCAAGAGGTTTTTAGATTAGATTTCTTGTGCGCATGACCGAGACGCTTGTCATTAACGAAATTTACATCAGCCTGCAGGGCGAAAGCACTTTTGCAGGGTTGCCGTGCATTTTTGTCCGGATGACGGCCTGCAATCTGCGTTGCTCCTATTGCGACACAGCTTACGCCTTCACCGAGGGCCGCAAGATGGAAATGGGTGCAGTGCTGGCCGAAATCCGGAGGCTGGCGCAGCCTTATGCCGGCAAGCCCGCGCCGATGAAACTCCCCACTGTGGAACTGACCGGCGGAGAGCCACTCCTCCAAAAGAATTCCATCCGCCTGATGAAGACTCTGTGCGACGAGGGTTTCGTGGTGCTCATCGAAACAAGTGGAGCGCACGACATTTCATTAATCGATCCAAGAGTCCGGCGGATTATGGATCTGAAATGCCCGAGCAGCGGAGAGGTGGAGCGGAACCTGTGGACGAATCTCAAGCACCTTAGAAGCACAGATGAAGTGAAGTTCGTCATGGGGACAGAGGAGGATTATAATTGGGCGAAGGAAATCATCGCGAAGCATCACCTCTCGGCTGTGTGCCCACTGTTGTTTTCCTGGGTAGCACCGTTGGCTCCGCAGCAGCAGGATAAATCGCTGAAGAAAGTGCCAGCCGGTTTGACTCCCATTTCGCGCAAAGATTTGGTCGAGCGGATCGTTGCGGACGCTCTGCCGGTGCGTTTCCAAGTGCAGTTGCATAAGGTGATCTGGCCTCCCGACATGCGGGGTGTGTAATTCCTTTAAAGGCCCCCCAGTAACCGTTCCTCAGCGGGTTTACTGCAGGCCAATTTCCTTGAAGTTTTGAAATGCTCGCTTGAAGCTCAGGACCATGATGTTTGGCATTTGTAACGAGATTTTTCAGGGCTGGAAACTGGAGGATGCAATGGCCTTCGCCGCCAAAGCCGGTTATGACGCTATTGAAATCGCTCCCTTCACCATCGCTCCCTACGTGACTCAGATTACTCCGGAGCAACGTCGTGAGATTCGGGAGGCAGCCAAACGCCAAAAGATAGCCATTTCAGGTATTCACTGGGTGCTGGTACAAGCTGAAGGCATGTACCTGACCCATAGCGACTCCGGGATCCGGAAGCGCACTTCGCAATATTTTTGTGACTTGGTGGATTTCTGCTCTGATATTGGAGGCAAGACAATCGTCGTCGGGTCGCCAAAGCAGCGGAATATTCTGGAGGGTTGCACTTACGAGCAAGCCTGGGGATGGGCCAAGGAGACCTTTGCAGCCTCTGTCGAGCGAGCTTCTCAAAAGAACGTCACCATTTGTCTGGAACCGCTTGCGCCCTCTGAAACGAACTTCATCAACACAGCGGAGGAGGCTGTCCGGTTTGTGCAGCAACTGCAAAATCCCAGTTTCAAAGTCATTCTGGATGTGAAGGCTATGTCTTCGGAAGCCAAGTCCATCCCGCAAATCATCGAGGAAACCTGGCCCAACTTTGCTTGCTTCCACGCGAATGATAAAAACCTGAAAGGCCCGGGCTTTGGTGATGTGGATTTTAATCCGATTGCCGCTGCCTTGCACCATGTGGGCTACAACGGAGTCGTTTCCGTGGAAGTTTTTAAGTTTGAGGAAGGTCCGGAGGCAATTGCCACCCGCAGCATTGAATACTTAAAAAAAACCTTCACTCGCTGATCACAATTTCTCGCTCAGGGTCAGGAACGAGTGTCTGTTTCCGGGGCAAGCCTTTCTTCTCCTTGCGTCGGGAGCCGAAAAATCGGCCCTTGCCCCAGTCATCAAAAATGGAGTAGCTGACGGGAGTCACCAGCAGGCTCAGTAGCAGGCATAACATTTGGCCTCCAATGATGACCTTTGCCATGGCGGCCCGGCCTGCGGAACCCGGGCCCTTGCCAAGCGCGATTGGAATCATGGACGCCACCAGCATCATGGTCGTCATCAGGATAGGGCGCAAGCGCACCCGGTTAGCCTGAATAATCGCGCTTTCGCGATCTATCCCCTGGGCTCGGAGCGTGTTGGTGTAATCGATTTGCAGAATCCCGTTCTTCTTCACAATCCCGAACAGCATGAACAGTCCGAACACCGCATAAATATTCATCTGCTCGTTCAACAGGATCATGGTTAGCAAGGCAAAGGGCAGGCAAAGGGGAACCGCCATGAGGATGGAGATGGGATGCACAAAATGCTCAAATTGAGCGGCCAGGATCATGTACATAAAAACCATCGCGATGCCGAAGGCGATCAGGAAATTGCGGCCTGTTTCCTGGAACGATTTGGCCCGTCCGGTAAAAGCAATTTGATATTCCGGCGGCACATTCATCTCGGAAATCAGGACTTTGGCCTTTTCGATGGCTTCGCCCAGGGCTAGGCCCACAAGATTCGCCTGCACAGTTACTTTCCGTTGTCTTTGAAAGCGCTCGATTTGGTTTGGGCCTTGAGATTCCTGGAGGCTCACGAAATTCACCAGCTCAACCAGGAAGTTGTTGCTGGCAGAAACAAGCCCGCCCTGAGCGACACCGCCGACCCGCATGGAAATCTGCTCCAAAGCCTCTTTGGTGCCGCGGTCAGGGGCTTCGGCCCGCAACCAGACGTCGTATTGATCATCCCCTTCCTTGTAGGTGCCGACGATTTCTCCGCCGACGAGCGTGCGCAGGGTTTTAGCAATATCCGCGACGCGCAATCCAAATTGGCTCGCCTTCACCCGATCGATATGGACCTGTAACTCGGGCTTGCGGTTGAAGAGCGTGGAATCCACATCCACAAATCCAGGTTCAGCGCGCAATTTGGAGATGATGCGGTCAGTGATTTCCCCTAGTTTCCCAAGGTCCGGGCCCGTCAGGTTGAATTGCAGTTCGGATTGCCGTCCGGAATTTCCGATTCCCGACACAGGCTGAACTCCGCCGCGAATGTCTGGGAATTCAGCCAGGATCTTTCGTGACATCCCCATGACTTCAAACTGGGTCCACTTGCGGGTTTTTCCCAGCAGGGTGGACCAAAATCCACCCAGTTCGGGCAGGCGGCAATAAATCACGGCGGTCGTGACGGCGCCTTCGCCTTTGCCAACTCCCCCGGAGGTTTCGCCCACGGAGACGAGCGTGTCCTTGATGACCTGGTCACGGCCAATCTTGAGCGCCTTCAATCGAGCCTCGACCTGGGTACAAATGTCGGAGGTCCTTTGAAGGCTGGAACCTTCGGGTGCTTGCAGTGCCACTTCAAACTCGCTTGCGTCGTCCCACGGGAAATAGGTGAAACGGGACATAGGGATGAGAACGTAAAGCGAGCCCACGCACAACGCGGCCGAGAGCATGACGACCCAGCGATGGCGCAAACTCCAGCCCAGGATATCCGTGTAATGGTTCGCCAGCCACCGCATCAGAAAACCTCCGTGCGCTTTTTTCTCCCGGGCCTTTGGATTGGTGCTATGGCGCAGGAACCGTGACGCAAGCATCGGGGTCAGGGTAAAGGAAATGAACAACGAGACCATGATGGCGAAAGCGACGGTGATGCCGTAGGAGGAAAAGAAGCGCCCCACGCGTCCCTGCATGAAGGCGAGGGGCAGAAAAATGACAACGAGAGAAAGCGTGGTTGCCACCACTGCAAGAGCAATTTCGCGGGTCCCCTGGCGTGCTGCTTCCGGAGCAGACAACCCCTTTTCCTCCATCACGCGGTGCACATTCTCCAGGACCACAACCGCATCATCGATGACGATGCCGACCGCGAACACCAGGCCCAGCATGGTAAAGTTGTTCAATGTGAAATCCATCTGCTTCATCAGCACAAAGGTGGAGATGATGGAAGCGGGGATGGCGATGGATGCGATGAGCGTGCCTCGCCAATCATGCAGAAAGAAAAAGACCGTCAATGCCACGAGGATAGCTCCGAAGACCAGGTGGAAGCTTACTTCGTCGAGGGAACGTTTAATGAAAATGGATTGGTCCCGAAGAATGCTGACTTTGAAGTCAGGTGGCAGCGTCGGTTTGAGTTCCTCCAGCCGGGCCTTTACGGCTTCAATCACGGAAACCGTATTCACTCCGGACTGCTTGCGTATCACAACCGCCACGGAGTTCTCCCCGTTGTAGCGGGACAGCGAGCGCGGTTCCTCCACGGAATCAGTGACCGTGGCAACATCCTGGAGGTAAATGGGCTGACCTCCGGCATTGCCGATGATGATCTTGTTGAAATCCTTGACGTTTTGCATCCGGCCGAGCGTTCGCACCACCAACTCGCGCGAACCCTGTTCAACACGGCCTTCCGGCAACTCGAGATTCTGAGAAGCCAGCGCGTTTTGGGCATCTTCAATCGTCAAGCCCCGCGCCCGCAGCCGGTCAATATCCACTGCCACCTGCACGGCCCGGGTGCGGCCGCCAACGATGTTTACAGCGCCGACATTCAGCACCGTTTCGAGGTTCTGCTTGATCTGTTTGTCGACGATGTAGGTGATTTCACGAAGATCCCGAGCAGCGCTGACGCTCAGGGAAACGATCGGTGAAGCGTCGAGATCGAATTTCCCGAGAATAGGTGTTTCGGTTCCTTCCGGAAGGCGGGACAGGATTGAACTGACTTTGTCTCGCACGTCCTGCGCGGCAATGTCGCGGTTCCGCTCGAAAACAAACTGGACGGTAATGCGCGACACTCCTTCCCGACTTACGCTCGAAAGTTCATCAACGCCTTCAATCGTGTTGATGATTTCCTCCATCGGCTTGGTGATAGTTGTTTCCACTTCTTCCGGGGAGGCGCCGCGCAAGGTGGTGGTAACCGTGATGATCGGAAGCTCCACGTTGGGGAGTTGGTCTACTCCAATCCTTTGATACGACCACCACCCAAGGAAAACGAGCAGCAGGTTCATCATGGTCGCGAAAACGGGACGCTTGATGCACAAGTCTGCCAGTCCGAGCGACTGGCCTTGGAGGGATGGGGACGAACCGGAAGCGGGTTTAAGTGGATTTTGCATCATCCGCTTCCTTCAATCGTACTTTCGCACCATCGTAAAGCTTCGTGGTTCCTGATGTGATCACGATTTCGCCTTCGTTTAATCCGCTTAGCACCTCCTGGCGGCTTTCCTTGATCCGGCCCACTTGCACATTGCGACTGCGGGAGGTTCCCTTTTCCAGGACGAACACCTTGGAGACTCCGGCGAAATTTTGCACTGCATCCAAAGGCACAGTTAGCGTGGGACGGTTCTTTTCAATGATTAGCTCGCCGCGCGCAAAAGAATTTGCTTTCAGTCTCTTATCGGGATTTGGCACCAGAGCGCCGAATGCAAACGAGCGCGTGGTGGTATTCACGGAAGGACTGATTAGGAAGACTTTGCCTTCGAACAATTCACCGGGATAAGCATCCACGTAAAAAACAACTCGTTGATCTATTTTGACTTCGCTCGCATAGCGTTCAGGAGCCTGGACGATATATTTAAGGACCTTGTCATTTACCACTCGAAACAAGGGGCCGCCCACTTTCAGGAAATCTCCGGCGTTTCCAACGCGCTCCGCCACTGCGGCATCAAATGGCGCACGGACATGCGAACGTTCCAGGTTGAGGCGCGCCAGGGTCGCCGTTGCCTCGGCTCCCGAAATTTCAGCGCGAGCCTGCTCGGCGTCGGCCTTGGCCTTGTCCAGTTCACTCTCGGCGGCAATCGCGGCTTTGATCAGCTCCTGCACTCGTTTCAACTCATGTTCAGCATTTTGAGCGTTGGCCTTGGCCCGCGCCAGGTTCGCTGCCGCTTGCTGGGCCTGCGCTTCGTAGGTTGTCGTATTGATAAACGCCAGTTCCTGTCCGGCTTTCACCCGATCTCCGAACTCCACCAATGTTTTTTCGATTTGTCCTTCCACCTCGGCACTCAGGGTTGCCTCATCTTTGGCAAAGAGGGTTCCGGAAACAGGAATCGTGCGGTCCATTGGCTTCATGGCGACCGGAGCCGTGGTAATAAGAAACAAAGGCTCAGCAAGCTGATGGACCTTCTCCGCCTGGGATTTGCTGCACCCGGGACAAAGCAAGGTAACCAAGAGAACCGGGAGGTGCCTTGCAAATAATGAAAGCTGATTGCGCAACTTGTTCATGAACAACCTTTTGAAGGCATTTCTCCAATGAGTATTCAGTCTTTGTTCTTTCTGGGGAAAAATGTGATCTTGAACGTTCCAAAGATTAGGGGACGGCTCCTGTTGTTCTCGGGGAAATTTCTCGAGCATCAGGCGTCGTTCGCCCCCATTCCGACAATCTCCCTCCAACAGGAGCACTGAAGCTAACTCGACCTCGTGGCTGCACTTTTTGCGCCTTCAAAGTATAGCTTCACAATTTTTTCTGCAGTTTGCCGGCTGCGCTTGAGGACCATGGTGCCGAGCAGTGCGCCAATCACATACATGTTTACCATTCCATAAAGAGCCATGGTCAGCTCTTTGCTATCGAACGCATTGTTCATGCGTCCAACCGCCACTTCCTTTTCAATGAAGTCCTGGAGGAAAGTGAAGTTGCGCATTCCCTTTTTCATTGAACTAGCCTGTTGGGGAACCTCCCCTGGAGCTGCAAAGGCCGTTGCCCAGGTTAACCGCATCAAATCTTTGTTCTTGCCCAGAAAGTCAAACAGGGCCGTTAAAATGTCCGTGAGCTGTTCAGGAAAAGTTTTCCCTCGGCCGGCCGCTTCTTGCATCAAGCGAAAACGCTCATCATGCGCGTGATCCACCAGCGCCTTATAGAGCCCCGCCTTGCTCCCGAAATAATAATAGAGCGTGGGCTTGGTCACTTTGGCATCGTCGACGATGTCCTGGACCGATACTCCCGCATAGCCAGCGTGTGCAAAGCGCTTGAGCGCCACCTGCAATATTCGCAAGCGCGTCGCTGAATCTTTGTTATCCATTTAAGGGTTGAGCAAAGCTGGACAGTGCCTAATTGCCAGCAAGAACCTGTTGTTTACGCAACTTTAACCATTTTATTGATAATTGGAATCAGATTTTTTGCGTCGCTTGTAAGTTATCTGTTCTCAACGTCATGCGAAGCCTCGCCAACCTAAATAAAGGCTGTGTGCAAAGCGGAAGGGCTTGTCAAACTCCGGTGAACCGCGGTTTTCCGAATCCGCCTCTGTTCGCGCCTTCTTCTCAAATCCAACTTTACAACTCCTTGCTGGATATGTAACGCTCACCGCCCATATGGCAATTATGAAGAAGCTGTTTCCGATGGTGCTGCTGGCCCTTTACGTGGCTGGCTGCGCGAGCACCAATATCATTAATTTGACGCCCACCCAGTACCCGCGCAATCCCAGCGGCCAATATCTGGTGGAAATGCAAATCGAGAGTGACCAAAAAACACTCCGTCCTGATTCCGTTAATCCGTACGTGGTGATTGGCGACAAGCAGTATCCAATGCGCCAAACCCGTAAAACCCATAATCGCTGGGAAGCCATGGTCCCCGTGGGTGCCGATAAAAGCGGCATCGCGTTCCATTTCAAAGTCGATTATAAGTACGATCGCTTTGGCAAATCGGGCGAAGGTAGCCTCCGTTCTCAGGATTATCCCCTGGTCATTAAGTAAGCAACCTTCCGCAGCTTTTTTGATTTCGTAGCGGCTATGGGGTTTTTCTTGGCTCCATGGCCGCTTCGTATAAGGAGGCAAAATCGGCTGCCACAATTTTCCGGGGATTAAATTTGGCCGTCCACTGCTTTGATGCCTCCTCAGCCATTACGGGGATCATCGACTCTTTCACGCCGCATTCCACGAGAGACCGCGGCATTTTGGCGATGTCGAGCAAGGATTCCAGGTGATGAATCAGGGCCTCCAAGGCTTCCTCCAACCCGTCACTGACACAGGCAATTTCCGGGGCTGATGCTAATTCCGCGTATGCCTTCAGTGCTTCCGGGTCCTGCCCGTTGAAGCGAACGACATGCGGCAGCATCATGCCCACTGCTTGCCCGTGAACAACGCCAAAATGGGCCGTCAACGGGTTTGCGGCCGAGTGGGCTGCGCCGAGCATGCTGTTCTCGATCGCCATTCCGGCGAGGGCGGCTCCCAGTAACATGCGGCCCCGGGCCTCCACGTCGTCGGGCGCATCGAACACCCGTTGGAAACTTGGGACCGTCAGCTTAAAACCTTCGTGGGCGCACATCAGGGAATATGCGTTACGCTTCTTTGTTACCGCGGTCTCCACCACGTGAGCAATCGCATCGATCCCCGTGCAAGCGGTCACGCGCCTTGGCTGAGATAAAGTCAGGGCAGGATCCAGAATGGCGATCTTCGCTGCGGCCTTCACATCCAGGCAGGCCATTTTCTGATGCGTATCCTCATCTGCAATTAAAGCAGCCGATTGGCATTCGCTGCCAGTGCCTGCTGTGGTTGGGATCGCGATCAAAGGTAGCATGGGCTTGGTGGCTTTGGCGACTCCCCAATAATCCTGCATGCGCCCTCCGTTAGTCAGCACGAAATTGCAGCCTTTAGCTGTATCCATGCTGCTGCCGCCACCCAAAGCCACGAAAGTGTCCACTCCGGCGGATCTAGCAGCCGCCAGGCACTCAGTCACCACTCGAGTGGTCGGATTTTCGACAACCTTGTCGAACACGTATACCTTGATTCCGGCGCTTTCCAGAATCTTGATAGCGCGCTCCGCATGGCCGGCTGCAGCAATGCCAGGGTCCGTGACGAGTAATACCTTGGAAGCTTGCACATCGCGCGCGAGTTCGCCCAGCCGCTCCAGGCTGTTGACTCCAAAAACGAGACGAGTGCGCGGTTGATGGTCGAAAGGGTTGAGAGTCGAGAACTGCGGCAACGTCGGGATCACAGCCATGATGATGTTCTGGTTTCTCTATTTCAGACGTTTGGGGGCGCAGTCTCTTCAATTGCAAATCGTTACGCCCAATCCATGGAGCGCCGTTTGTACAAGAATTCGAACATGTTCCCTTCATGTGGCTGATCCCACGAGATTTTCATAGTGCTGACTGGCCCCAGGTTGAGGCGTTCAATCAGGTGTGATTCCAGAAGCTGTTCTGTGAAACCGGGGTCTTTGGTGATCGCGGTTACAACCAGGGAAGGTCCAATCAATTTCAGCATTTCTGCCTGGGGCGCTTCTACGACGCTTGCGTAAGGGCAAAGGAATTCGCGGTTGGCCAGCGGGTGCGCAAAGGAATCGCAGTGCACAATAGTAGGACGCAGATACACGCCGCCTTCGAAAGTAACCTTGCGTGGGCCATTTCGATATTTAGCAGTGGAATCCACAGCCCCCGGAATTTTCAAATCCTGATCAATGGCTCCATCGATGTAATCCGCCATCTTTGTGTTAGCAAAACCGGAAAGCTTCGCGTTCTCGTCGGAAGGTGCAGCCGGGGTAATGGGGCCGAGTTTCTTCGCCAGTGCGTCCGCAATTTCGGCCGCATACTTTGGCACCACAACCGCGGAGGCGTTAATGCAACTGCGCCCGCCGTTATCCGCGATGGAAGAGACCATTACATCGATGAATTCGGGCCAGCGCTCGATTTCGTCATTACCAATCAGGATTTTACTAAACCCGGGGCCATGAAGCTGAATAGCTGGATTGTTCGCGTATTGTTGCGTTGTGTTCTTGTCGCCGAAAATCAACGCCCTTCCGCACGATTTGAGAATTTCTCCTGCGCCTTCGTGGTCAGTCGGATAGAAGCCAAAGGCTTCGGCAGGACATCCCGCCGCGATGAAAGCCTGGATCAAGCGGAAGGGGGTCCAGGGCTCCTCCCGGCCAGGCTTGATAATCACCGGAGTCTTCAAAGCAATTGCTGGGAGCCACAATGAGTTCACCGCCGGAGAATTGCTCGGCATCACCAGCCCAAGAGCCTGGGTGGTGGGATAAAAGCTGCAGGGCGAGCCGGCCTGTTTGCCATAGCCCTTGTCGATGATCGACAGATCCAACCCGCGGGTCAGCCCGTTCAGGACCGTCGACATGTTGGCCAGAGCTTGATGGATCTTGGACATGTTACGCTTCACCATCACGTGAGGCAGGCCGCTGGTGAGTGAGAGCGTTTCGATGTAATCCTGCGGCGATTGGGTGTGGCCTTTATCTCCCAGCGAAAGAATCCCATTGAGGAAAAGGTCGCCGGCCTTGACGCAGATCTCGATCAGCTGGGCCACCGTGAACTTCTTCAAAGCGGCGCGGGACTTGCCAATGCGC
>JAQGOV010000319.1 GCA_028293425.1 Verrucomicrobiales bacterium | reverse complement strand
GGTTTAGCCACTTTTAGACACTTTTGCCTATGAACGCTACCACCAAGCTCGATGTAACCACCAATCCAACTATCCATAGGAGCCTTCCACGCCACTCGATTTGGAAGTTGAAAAGATGCTGATGAATATGCAATTCTTCGAACAGGTGAATCCACAAGTCCAAACCACGCGGCCGGCGGCATTTCCGTCGGCACGGGCCGCTGCCTTCACGCGGGTGGAACTGTTGGTGGTCGTCGGCGCTTGCTTGGTGTTGGCGGCTATCCAGATACCGCTGCTCGGTCGATCGAGGGAGCCGGGTAACGTGGCGGTGTGCGCAAACAATCTGCGTCAGATCGGAGCGGCGATGCTGATGTTCAGCGCGGATAATGATGGGTATATGACAGGAAGGAGCTACCCGCGATGGCCGTTGCTGTTGCTTCCCTACTACCGTCAGACCAATGTGCTGCATTGTCCGAGTGATGCCGCTAAACCATCTGATTTTGGGACGGGAAACACAAACTATGTTGGGCCTCGAAGTTATTTGTTCAATGGTTTTAATGACTACGCTGGTCCCGATTGGGGGCGCGCGTTTTCAGTTCCCATGCGTGCTATCAAATATCCTTCGGAGACGATCCTATTTGGAGAAAAATACACTGACTCCGGGCATTGGTGGTTTGATTTCAACCAATATGATGATGTCAGGGAGTTGGAGCATGCCCGACATTTCGATGGCTCCATTTCTACAGGGAAAGGTGGGTCAAATTATAATTTCGCGGATGGGAGCGTTCGTTTGTTGAAGCCGGGGCAGAGCTTCCAGCCGGTGTTCCTGTGGGGAATCAGTGACGAATCGCGCGGGTGGTTTCCAATATTTTGAGTGCAGCTGCGTGATTTTTTAAAACAGGCTCTAAGCGAAAGCAAATCGTGGTCTCAAATATTCAACGGTCCTGTGAAGCGCCTGGTGCTGTGCTCCCCAGATGGGCTACGGCCATCCTTGGTCTGCTAGTTTTGTTCGACGCTGGAAAATGCTTCGCCCAAGTGCCATTGTCAGCGCCTGTCAGCCTGGCCGCGCAACCCGTGACGATCGAGAGCACGGGCGGGAGCGGTTCTTTCGCGCCAGTCATCAGCGCCGATGGCCAATGGGTGGCGTTTGTCAGCCAGGCAAAGAATTTTATTCCGAAATTCAACCCATCTCCTTATCTGAATGTCTTTGTCCGCAACTTGGGCAGCGGCCAAGTCAAGATGGTGAGTGCCTCGACGAATAACACCGCCCGGGGCGGGGACGCCGACTCGGGGTATTCCTCGGTTTCGTCGAACGGCCAATTTGTTGCTTTTGAAACGGCGGCGCGGAATTTAAATCCGATCGCGACAAACAACTTAACCCAGGTGCTGCTCCGAAACGTGGCGGTTGAATCTTCCACACTGGTCAGCGTAGACACAAACGGCGCCGGTCCCGGCAACGGCCCCTCGTTCAATGCTTCTATCTCGTCGAATGGGCGGTATGTGGTTTTTGAAAGCACCGCGAGCAACCTGGTGACTGTTACCACCCGTGCATCGACAAATATTTATCGACGCGATGTTCAGATGGGGATCAGCAGTCTCGTGAGTATCAACAGCGCTGGTGACGGGGATGGGGGCAGGGAAGGTGAATCATCCAACCCCAGCATGAGCTCTGATGGGCGGTGGGTGGCATTTTTCAGCCGAGCCACCAACCTCGTCTTGGGCGTACGGAGTTTCAGCGGAGAAATCTATGTGCGTGATATGGACAGCGGCATCACCGGATGCGCCAGCGTGGGTGTGACAAACTATCTGCCTCCGTTGTCCTATGGCTGCAAATATCCTGAGATCAGTGCCGATGGACAGGTGGTCACATTTTCTGTGACGAACACTTCAGTCAACCTCAGCCGGATTTTTCGTTTTGACCCTGCGACGGGAAATCTGAAGGTCATCGGAACGAATGCAGACCTGAAATGCAGCCCAGGCGTGAGCGCGGATGGCCGGTTTGTATCTTGGGAAACGATCAGCAACGCGTTCGTTTGGGACAATCTCCTACAAACGAACCTGATCCTGACCTCCCGATGGACGAACAATGGTACAACGTCCAACGCGTTACCATCCATACGACCGGTGTTAAGTCCTTTCGGCAGCACCGTGGCTTTCCTTTCGCCGATCACGAATTCTGAGTTCCAACTTTTCGTGCGCCAGTTGCCAGCGGGCACAAACCAATTCATCAGCATGAACCGCTTTGGTGAGCCTGGTGCTGACCTGACTGCAACCGTGCCATCCTGGAACTGGGACGGGAGTGCGTTGGTCTTCGAAAGCCCGGACCCGAACACGGTTGCCAATGACTACAACGGGGACTCGGATGTTTTTTACCGGCAGATTTCCGCTCCGACAAACGCGCTGGTATCGGCTCGTGCTGCTGTAGGAAGCGCAGTCTCAAGTACGGCCTTTGGGTATAGCGTGTTCTCAGGTAATTCGCTAAGTAAGGATGGATCTCGATTGTTAATTGCCCGAAGCGATAATGCCGGCACATCTTCTGCCGTCCAGGACACGAATCGACTGATGGATGTGTTTGTCTGGGATTCGGCTGCCAAAACGAATTTCCCTGTGAGCATGGAGCAAAACCAACCTGTCATGGCTGGAGCCTATCCGTACCAAGCGGCCCTCAGCGCGGATGGAAGGTATGCGGTTTTCGTGAGCGACTCCGGGGCAGTTATGACCGGGGACACGAACAAAGCGGCCGATGTTTTTTGGCGGGACTTGCAGTTCGGCGTTACTGCGTTGGTCAGTGTTAATCGTTCAGGGACCAATGCAGGAAATGGAGCGTCGTTTAACCCCTCGATTAGCGCCGATGGACGCTTTGTGGCGTTTCAAAGCGGAGCCTACGATTTAATACATACTACGAATTACACCGTTTATGGAACCAATGTTTATAGGCGTGACATGGTCACTGGAACTACCTTGCTTGTGAGCGCCACGCCTTCAGGGGAGCCGAGTGGAGGTAATGATTCGATTCGGCCTGTTATCAGCCAAGACGGTCGTTGGGTCGTGTTCCTCAGCCGAGCGAGTGACTTGGTGACGAACGTTTCTTCTCCCTATGGCGTTTACCAATGGTACCTGAGGGACGTTTCCAATCAGGTAACTCGGCTCGTCAGCCGGATTGAACCCGGGGTGCCGTTCCCGACGAACTCAGGAAGTGCGGCCTTTGCGGCGGGAGGTAACATCTTGGTGTTTTCGTCGACCAATTCCGTTTATGCGCATGACATTCCTCAAAAACGGACGACGGCTATTTGCACGAACTGCTCAAACGCTTCTTTCAGCGGAGATGGCGCATGGGCGGCTTACGAAGCAGGTTCGAGTCCTCCACGGCAAATTGTCCTGCAGAATCTGTTCACTGGTCAGACGAATTTGGTGAGTGTGGATCGGTTTGGTACGAGTGGAGGCGATCAGAATTCGGCTTCACCGGTGCTAACTCATGACGGACGTTACGTGGTGTTCGCGAGTCGAGCCACAAACCTGGTTGACGGCGACATTAATGGGTTCTCGGATATTTTCGTGCGAGATGTCCGGATGAATGCCACAATTTTGATTACCCAAGGGAACGGGCCAGCATCGAGGCCCATAGTCGGTCCTGACGGGCGCACGATAGCATTCGAGAGTTTTGCCTCAGACATGGTCTTCGCGGACTTTAACAACAACCCCGATTTCTTTACCTTCCGTTTGAACACAACTGACGCGGACGACGACGGCATGGATGACAGTTGGGAGATCGCATACTTCGGAAACCTAGCTCGGGATGGGAAGGGAGATTATGACAACGATGGACAGAGTGATTTGGCGGAGTTTCGGGCTGGGACCAATCCTGCTGATGGCAGCTCGGTGTTTCATGTTTTGAGCCTGACATGGGCAGGCGGTGCGCAAAGTCTCTATTGGAGTTCCATTCCAGGAAGGAAGTATCGGGTCCAATACAAAAACAGCGTGAATGATTCGGGGTGGACGGATTTGCCGGGAGATGTCGAGAGCACGGGGCCAACCACAACAAAGATGGATGATGGGGCAGGGGCGCAGCAGCGATACTACCGGGTGTTGGCTTTGCCTTGAGCGACGGACTTGGGCAAGGGCATGCTGGGCAGTGGCATGGAATCGGGACGGAGACACCGAACCAATGCCGCGCGACTGCTCGATAAGCGAAATCCTTCGGTTGAGTCGAAGCGAGGAATCTACGAGACACCGTTGGATACTAACCCATCCACCAGTTCCAAAGCTCTGGGGGCGCGGGCGGCGATTTTGGGATCGTGGGTGGCGATGATCAGGGTGGTTTGCTTCTCCAATCTTAAAGCGAGGAGCAGGTCGATGATTTCTTCCCCGGTGTGGGAATCGAGGTT
>JAQGOV010000317.1 GCA_028293425.1 Verrucomicrobiales bacterium | reverse complement strand
CGTTTAGCCTTTTAAAGTAAGCATCGTCCCACCTGGAGAGGTCAAATTTATTGCCTCCATTTGCGTAGCCGGGGATGCTGCTGCGGGCCCATGGGCAAATAAAACGCTCGCCCTTCGGCGCGAGGGTGTTCTGGGCGATGTTGAATGCACCCATTGGTTCCACGTAGGCACCGGTAAAGGTGCGCGTCAGGTTGAGACCGTCCTTGCGCAGAGTGTTGAGGTAGGTGAGATAATTAAAATCCAGGTTGAGCACGGCGCCGTAATGTTCGCCGGAGGTAACCAATACCGTGGGTTCACCGTGGAAAAGGAAGTAGTGCGGATTCTCCGAATGCAGAGCCAAAGCCTGCGGGGCAGGAAAAGCCTGCTGAACGGAAAGAAGTGCTAAGGACAGGAGGCATGTTAAGAATGTCTTCATGTTGGCGAGCCCAGCTTAACGGCTCCCCTTCCCTCCTGCCAAGCCTAGTTCGCGACCGGGGCCACCGGGTCGACTGGAGAATCCGGAGGAGCGTCTATTGGAGCAACCGCAGCGGTGCGCGCTTCGAGAAAGACTTTCAGTTCCTGGGCGGCTTTGCCACCGAAACCGGACACTTCAGCAATTTGTTCTACCGTGGCAGTACGCAAACGTTGAATGGAACCAAACTTTTTCAGGAGGGCGGCTTTGCGGGCGTCGCCAATGCCGGGAAACTCGTCTAGGATGCTCTCGGAAATTTTCTTGATACGAAGCTGGGCGTTGTAGGAATTGGCTACTCGATGGGACTCGTCACGGATGCGCTGGAGGAGCTTCAGGGCGCTGTTATCGTGACTCAAACGCAACGGCTCGCTTTGGCCGGGGCGATAGATTTCCTCGAACTCTTTGGCAAGGCCGATGATGGGGATATTGGAGAGGCCGAGCTGCTCCAACTCTTCACAGGCAGCGTTGAGCTGGCCTTTGCCGCCGTCGATCACAATCAAATCCGGCAGCGGGGTGCCAGGTTTGACCGGGCCAGCGGAAGCAGGGCGCGGAGCTGCCTCCGTTTCCGAAAGAGAGGGCATCGACTCACCGGGATTGTTCATCAAGGTGCGCAACTCTTCCACGATTGGGCGATCCACTTCCTCATCCTTCTCGCCTTTTGCCTCGCGGAGAAGCCGCGAATAACGCCGCCGGACAGCTTCCGCAATGCAGGCAAAATCGTTTTGACCATCCACGGTTTTCATTTTCATGCGGCGGTAATTAGCCCGGTCTGGCCTGCCGTGCTTAAAGGCAACCACCGAGGCCACTTTGAGAGTGCCGCTGATATTAGAAACATCAAACCCTTCAATTCGCTCAGGGGGGCCGGGGAGACCGAGAATTTTACCGAGCTCCAGGTTATCGCGCTCTGGCATCACAGACACTGGCAGGTTCCAGGGTGTCCTTTCGAATCGCGTGGTTTTTTTAGTGGTCTTTTTCATATCCGTGATCATGTCACGGATTTGGGCTGCCTTTTCAAAATCAAGGGCAACGGCCGCTTTTTTCATCTCGGCCTCAAGACTCTCCTCAAGTTCCTCGCACTGGCCGCCTAGAAAATCACACGCTGCCTGCACTTGCTCGATGTACTGCTCGCGGGACACGTTGCCAATGCAGGGAGCCGTGCAGTGTTTGAGGTTCCCGTAAAGACAATGTTTATAGTCGCTTTCGTTTGGAGTTAGGGGCCGACAACCGCGCAAATTGAATTGGCGGCGAACCATCGTAAGAGTATTACGCAACGCGCCTGAATCAGGGAAAGGCCCGAAATAGCGCGCGCCGTCATCCTGTTTGTAGCGGGTGAGGGTGAAGCGAGGGATCGGATCGTTCATGTTCACCTTCAGCATGAGGAAGCGCTTGTCATCACGGAAACTGACGTTGTAGCGCGGCATGAATTCCTTGATCAACTTCCCTTCCAACAGCAGCGATTCCGGTTCGCTCTTGACCACGTGCACATCCAGGTCCTGGATAGCTTCGACAAGCGCGTTGAGCTTTAAGTCCCAACCCATGCGGCGCGAAGGATGGAAATACTGGCTGACGCGTTTCCGGAGATCGCGCGCTTTGCCGACATAGATCACCGTGCCGAAGCGGTCTTTCATCAGGTATACACCGGGTCGGTGTGGCAATTCGGTGAGCTTCCGTTTGATATTATCGTTCACTGGCACCTGAGAATATCGCAAAAATGAGCCGCATTTCAATGCATCCAATTCTTTCCTTCACCTTGGCTGAATCTGGAATGTTGGGATCTGATGCCTTTTTCGGAGGTCGAAGAACAGGAAAACGAGAGTTTGGGAAAGGGGAGGAAACATTGTGGATCGAATTAACCCAGGCGAAAACTGGGACCCCTTTCGTTTTGGCGCGTGGTTACGCGGCGAGCGAAGGCGGTTTGGAAAGGAGGAAGAGGTTGAGGGTATGAATTAGCACCGTCGGGTTGAGGTCCATTTTTGAGAGAATGGTGTTTGCCCCGGCTGCTTTGGTCCCCTTGATGAACTCGGGAACAAAGGAACTTGTGACCGCAATAATGGGCACGTTCGTGCCCCCAGGCAAAGCCCTAATCGCCCGGATGGCGTCCACGCCGTGCAGTCCAGGAAGCATTAGGTCTACCAGCACCGCGTCCGGCTCGATTCGCTGAAAGCGCTCCACCAAAACGTTCCCATCCTCCACGAGTTCCACATTGAAGCCGGCATTTTCGAGGACCAGCGAGTAAAGATTGCCGACCATTTGGTCGTCTTCAGCGAAGAGGACGGTTTTCCGGGAAGGTGAACTCATGTTGGTCGACGTCATTTCATTCTCTATCCTGTTTAGCTATCGGCTTGGGCCGAGCGGAGTTGAGGAGCAAAACCGCAAAAGGCCTAGAGCTCGCGCCAAGTGACGGCTCGGTAGCCGTAACCCCCTACCCGGCGTGCGAGACTTTCGTCGTAATGGAACGAGGAACCGCCAGTAAGGGTGACGCTTTTAGCGGTTAGAGAACCGCGGAGATCGGCGGTGCCTTTGAGAGTGGCGTCCGCACTGGGCGCATAGATAGCTGCTTCCATTTTGCTGCCAGTGGTGATATCGACTGAAGTGCAGCTTGGAAGGCCAAAAATCAGAAGGTCCTTTGGATCGATGCTTTTATCCCACTGTCCGGACAGAGTGAGGCTTCCGCTTACATAAAGAACGAGACGGTACCCACTTCCGTTCATTTTGAAAACGCTGAAAGAATCCATGGTTACGTTGCCTTTGACCCAGAGGGCAGAGTCGCCTTTAACGAACATCTGTTTACCTTTGAGATCCATGTTGCCAACAAACTCATAAAGTCCACCGGTCAAAAGATAATCAGCGCCCGAGCCCGGGCCTGGAGTAACCGCGCCTCCTGTCCACGGAATAGCAACATCAGGCAGGATGAAATTGCTGTCTTTGCGCCACCAACCTGATTGAATGCCTTTGGTGCCGGCATTTACCCACGCGGAACTGCCGACCGTTCCATTAGGGCCAATATTGACGGTTGCTGTGGGACCGGTCCAAACATGCCCCTTGATATTGGCATTGCCGATGTTGGCAGCGTTGAGGCCGATGGCGACGTCGCCAGCATCGCTGATATTGACCCGGACAGGCAGGGGCCAGAAGATCGTGTCTCCGTAGCCGCCCAGATCGTTGTCATAACTGTCCACCGTAACATTGTTCCCTTTGCAATCCAAAGAATTTTTGATGACCAAACCTTTGGGCATAGAAGGCTGACGCCAGGTGGTGACCTGGACGGTACGAGAAAGGTATTTAACGCCCGACCCTGATACCGGAAGTGAGACAGCGGCCAACCAGCCAGCGCCCGAACCGACGGTTACGGGTGTTTGAACGTAGCCGGTGGAAGTAATAGTTGGGGAATTGGTTCCAGTGTTTGTTTTGACGTAAACTTCGTAGTAACTCAGGTTGTCGATGGTCCGGGATTTATAAAAAGCACTGTTGGTGGTATTCCAAGCGAAGCCGTTGCGGGCAGCGATGTTGGTGACGGTCACGTCGTTTATGTAAGCAAAAGCCTCCTCCACGCCTGCTTCAGCGACATGCAAAGCGTTGTTCCACACCTGGGAACGGGTTGTGTAGCTGTTGTTTGACGTGACCAGGTTAAGGCTTGCGGCCAAGGCAATCCCAAGCACCATGGACAGCACCAGTGTTGTGACCAGGATCTGGCCACTATCGCCATGATTTCGCTTTGAAAGCTTCATATGCCCTATTGTTTCGTTCGAATGTTGATGGTGGTGTACTGAGGCATGTCATCGAAGGTTTTTCCCATGAATTTTTTGGCGCAGCACCATTCTGCCGTAACGGTTTTAATTTCATAGGAACTAGCTGTGGGGTAAACGCTAAATGTCCCATTCGACAGCAAGCGCATGCCATAGGAGAAAGTAAAACGGGCACAATCGGTTAATAAAATATTCGTCCTTGAGGCTTTGATTCGGGTCAGGGTTTGATTGGTAGAGTTATAGATATAAGTGAGGGCATTGGTGTCATAATCCTGGCAGATAAAACCGTTCGTAGAAAAATTGGTAACAGCCATCACATTGCGCAGATCCTTGGTCATCTGATCGATGGTTTTTCGATTCTGCTGATCGAGGCTAGAACTGGCATAAAGGGCCGCCAGGCTTCGGCTGCCAAAAACCGAAAAGCCAACGATGGCGAGGACCGCAATGGCACTGACACCCGTCGCAAAGAGGAATTCCATGAGGGTAAATCCCTGCCTTTTGCTGGTTTTGGGATTAAAGAACATAATTCTGGAGGCCATACTTGGAAACGTAGGTGGTCATCGAACGAGATCGATCCATACCCGTGCTGGAAGTCCAACTGACAGTGACGGTAAGGCTAACCATATTTGTGCCATAGACCACATCCGAAGGGCCGTTCGTGATGGAAATTGCACCTATATAAATGAGCTGCGCTTTCTTGTATTTGCCTGCACCCTTCAGGCTGGTGACTCCTTCGTCGCCCAAGGTGGCGTCTTCGGGGTTGAAGGCGCAATAAAACTTGTCCGGCACGACTGTGTTATCATTGATCTGATCCCAAGTTAAAAGCCGGAGCTTATCGATTTTTTCGTTGAGCAGTTGAGTGGCGCGAGCGTCTTCACGCACCAGTTGATCATTTTTGAAACCGTAAGCGATCCCCGCAGACAAACTGACAACCAGGAAGCTGATGATGACGAGAGAGACGAGTGCTTCCACCAGGGTGAACCCCTGTTGGCCTGTCCCTCTTTTCGTTCGATCATTTAATGTGGTGTTCATACAATCATGCCTTACAGCTCCCGCCATGAAACAGGCCGATAGCCGAGGTAGCCCGTGCGACGGCCCAGACTTTCGTCATAATGGAAGCCGGTGTTGCCGTTCATGGTGATGGAATAGCCCGCGATGGAGCCGAACAACTGTGCAGTTCCCACCAGGTTGATATCAGCGCTAGGGGCATAAAGAACGCATTCCATTTTTGAACCAGTTTTAATGGAAACACTTTTGCAGGTAGGCAAGCCATAGATGATGAGGTCTTTCGGATCGACCGATTTATCGCAGGAGCCGGAAAGATCGATGCTGCCGCTGACGTAAACGGTGAGCCGGTCTCCAGGGCTATCCATTTTGAGGTTCCCAGTTATCTTTAAGTTACCTTTAACCCAAAGATAGACTTCCCCCTGTACCAGCATTTGGTCTGCAACGTCGACAAGGCAATTTCCTTTGATTTCGTAACTGCCAGCTGGGAGGGTGTAGGCATTCGTTGCTGGTGGGGGTGGCGGCTGCGAGCCGCTCCACGGCACAGGCACATCCCGCAGAGATAAATTGCTGTCTTTGCGCAACCAGCCGCTTTGAATGCCTGATTTGCCAGCGTTGACCCAAGCGACGCTTCCGACACTGCTGTTCGGTCCCCACCTGAGAGTGGCGTTGGGTCCAGTCCACAAGTGACCTTTGATGTCCGCGTTTCCCAGGGAAACACCGCCGTCGATGTCCGCATCCGTGGAAACATCGCCGTTATCCTTGCAATTGGCCACAACATCGTAGGGTCCCACCTCGGCATCGTAGCTATCGATGGTGACATTGTTTCCGTTGAAGTTAATTTTATTTTTAATGACCAGGCCCTTTGGAAAGGAGGGTTGTTTGACAGCAGTGACCTGGACGACGCGAGAAATGTAACGAGGGCCACTAGAAACACCCGAGGCGGCGAGCAGTCCCAAGCCATAGCCGACTGTGACAGGGGCTGGAACATAACCAATCGAAGTAATGGTGGGCTTGAGCTCACCGTTGTTGGTCGAAATGCAAACATCGTAAACGCAATTGCTCAGAGTTCGATTCTTGTAAAAGGCGTTGCTGGAAGTATTCCAAGACCAGCCATCAGGGGCGGATGGGGCAATATTGGTGCGAGTGGTCTGGTTGAGGAAGGCAAAAGCCTCCTCCACTCCTGCCTCAGCGATTGGGATGCACTGATTCCAGGTTTGCGAACGCGCATTGAAGTTGGCGTTCGAAGTCATCATGTTCAGAAAAGCGCCCAACCCCAGGCCGACGAGGCCAATTATGACCAACGCGGTAACCAGCACCTGGCCATTTTGCTTTTTTGGATTTTTCGAAAACTTCATAGGGGTCAATTCTTGCTGCGCATGACGATAGTTGAGTACTGCGGCATCCCATCCGAGGTGCGGCCCAGGACGGTCCGGGTACAGCACCAATTCATAGTCACCGCCTTGGCCTCCATAACATTGGTGGTGGCGTAGCACCAGAAGGTGGAGTTGGTCATGTTACGCATGTTGAAATCAAAGGTAAAACGACTGCAATCCGTGAGCAGGACAGTTGTAGCGCCACCCTTCACCCGGCTAAGAGTCTGGTTAGTCGCGTTATAAATATATTGCAGAGGGGTGTTGTCCCAGTCCGCAAATGTCACATCCTGTGGAGAGTTGTAATCGGAAATACCTGATACGCTCCTGAGATCCCGGGTCATGACATCCAGGGCATAGCGGTTCCGCTTATCGAGCGTGGCCTCGTTCATAAAAGTAACGAAACTTCGACCGCTGAAGAGGGAAAACGCGCAGGTCGCGGCGAGGACGAGCAGGCCAACCAGGAGCCCAATCATGAGCTCAACAACGGTCATGCCGGCGAGGCGACGCCGCAGCAGCGTTCTAGAGGAGATAGTTTTGCAAACCATATTGCGCAAAGTAGGTGGTGACGGAACGTTGGCGTTTGAGCCCGGTGCTGGAGGTCCATGAAACCTTCACTGTCACCGTTTTCATGTCGTCGCCGTAAGTGACATCCTTTGGGCCATTCGCGATGTCTAGGGTGCCGGAAAAGACCAATTGTTTCTCAGACCAGGAGCTGAGAGAAGCGCCAACGGTTGCGGGGGTCGGCAATCCGGGACCGCCCAAGTTAGGATCTTCGGGGTTGAATCCGCAGACAAATTGCCGCGGCACGGTATTGGTGTCAGTCAGTTGGTCCCAAGTATAAAGCCGGAGCTTTTCCAATTTTTCCTGGAGCAACTGGGTGGCTCGCATCTCCTCCTTGGACCATTGAGCGACGCGCATTCCGTGAACCATCAGCGCGTAAAGGCCGGAGGTCACGATACCAATCACCACGATACCAACCATGGCTTCGACCAAGGTAAATCCGCCTCGGGATTTAACCTTTCTCAAGCTCAGATGTTCGAGTTTGTGCATAGTCCGACTACAAATCGTCGAGTATGGGAAGCAATTCCCCTGCCGAGGGGGCGGAGAGTCCTGATTTAAGTCAACCAGTGTTAAATAATTGGAATTTAGGAATTTGGGTTGGGTAGTTTTCCAGGAGTTCCCGGCCGCCGAGGGAGAAATGTCCAAGACAGAGACAGGGGTGTCCTGTATTGAAACAAATTCATCAGCGGGAATACAGGGGCAAAATTGGCCGGATTTAAATTCTTAAGATTGGTTAATGATTGCACTGGACAGAGTTCCGCATAGAATGGCAAGCAACCGGGCAGCAGAAGAGACAATTTGGAACACCTCTTTTGGTTCGCCAGTTGCGACCCTGCTGCCCGGAACTTTTCAAACCATTCGTTTCTTTTCTAGAGCACCCTTTGAACCACAAAAAAAGAGGCGGCTGTGCGCGTAGATTCATTGGTTTTGGGAAACCTGGGTGGCTTGCCTTCTTTTTTCCAAAACTTCCCTGAAATTGATGTTGGTTCCAATCAGACGTTCCGTGCTAATGGGAAGGCAGGCGAGTGGTTGATGGGTGGAAGTGCCTTCAGTTGAACGAGCGGAAGCGGATTGCACCGATGTTGCATCATTTCTGCATGTCGGGGCGGGTACAAAAGGAGACAAGCGTTTACGCTGGGAGGATCCACCCCTGGTTGAGGGTTTT
>JAQGOV010000301.1 GCA_028293425.1 Verrucomicrobiales bacterium | reverse complement strand
CCAGCCGGCGCATTCGCATCCAGGGCGAACGAGAGGGTTTGGGCGGGCAGGTCTGGATCCGTTGCACTCGCGCGGAATGTCAACGGACTCCCCACATTCACGCTTTTATCCCCGATGGGAGCGAGCACTGGGGGAGAGTTTGCCTCCAGGACCACGATGGTGAACGTTTGGCTGGTGGTGGCCGATGGAGAACCGTTATCGGTCACGCGGATAGTCACAATATTCGTGCTCGGACCCTGGGCTTCAGTCGGTGTCCACGTGAAGATGCCGAGGAGCGGATCGATGCGAGCTCCAGCCGGCGCGCCAGGCTCGAGGCTATAGCCCAATGTCTGCGCGGGCAGATCGGTGTCAGTCGCCGTGACCTTGAACGTCAGGAGCGTTCCTTCCATCACTGTTTGTTGGTCGATCGGATCTAAAATCGGGGCCGCGTTCACTTCCAATACGCTCACATTCACTGTCCCGGAAGAGGTGAGAGTTGGAATACACGTATCGGTTGCCCAGATGATAATTTGGTAGGTGCCGGGCCCTTGGGCTTCGGTTGGAGTCCAGCTAAACAGTCCAGTGGTAGGATCGATGGAAGCGCCTTCCGGTGCGGAGGGGTCCAGGCTGAACACAAAGCTGCGTCCTTGTTCGCTGCCGTTCGTGGTCGCGGCCGTAAAGGTCAGGCGTGTCCCTTCGGGAACAGTTTGATCCGGCAGCGATGCCAGCGAAGGTGGAGTCATGTCCGTCACGAACACGCTTTGCATGCAAGTGGCGGAATTGCCGCATTCATCGGTCGCTCTCCAGGTTCGGGTCACCACGCAGGAGCGTCCGCAAAAACCAAAGGCGTTCGTGAACGTGCTGACGATCTGGACCGGCACGTTGGTTCCATCGCACATGTCGTAAGCGGACGGCACCTCGAAACTCCAATCGGAGCCAAATTGCACCGTTTTGTCATTGGAGCAGATGAAATCAGGCGGGGTTGTATCCATCACCGTCAAAGTCTGGCTGCAATTGGTGCCGTTGCCGCATTGGTCCGTTACCCGCCAGGTCCGGGTGACTTCAAAAGTGTGCGAGCACAACTCGGAGTCATTGGTTACGGTCGTGAGGGTGGAAATGGAAATATTCGGGTTCGTGGAGGTCGGTGGGTCGAAGTTCCACGTCGTGCCGCACTCCACTACTTTGCTTTTCGATATTTGGAGAGCCGGCGCCGCCGTGTCCATTACACTCACCGTTTGGTTGCAGGTCGCGGCGTTGCCGCACTGGTCGGTTGCACGCCAGGTGCGGGTCACCGAATAGGAACGGCCGCAGAAGCCGGATGTATTGGTGATGGTGCTGAGAATGACGGCTACGATGTTTCCCCCGTCGGCGTTATCCATCACCGCCGGATTGTCGAACGACCAGGCGCTGCCGTACGCGACTGTTTTGTCCTGGCATCCCGTGAACTGGGGAGGCGTGGTGTCCATCACCGTGATCGTCTGGTTGCAGTTCGCGCTCGCCCCGCACTGGTCGGTCACGAGCCAGGTCCGGGTGACCTCGAAGTTGTGTGCGCAGGTCTCCGAAACGTTCGTCACGGTGGCTACGAGTGTCACGGGCAGGCTCGAGTCGCTTGGCACTGGCGGGTCGAAATTCCAGGGTTGCCCAAACTCAACACTCTTGTTTCCGGCGCACGCCAGGGTAGGGGGGGTGCTGCTGATAATGGTGACGGTTTGGCTGCACGTGAAAGCGTTCCTGCAACGATCACTCACACTCCAGGTGCGCGTGGCCACGGTGGTGTTGCCGGTGACATTCGTCACCGTGCTCAGTTCCTGGATCACATCGCTTTGGCTGGGCGATTTATCGGTAGGCAAATCGAAACTCCAGGCTTGTCCGCATTGGACGGTTTTATTGGATGCGCACGAATAAGGAATGCCGGCCTGGACTAGGGTGAAAGGCTGCCCTGCGATCATGACGACTCCCGTGCGGATGTTCGCCGACGAGTTTGCCAGCACATTATAATAAACCTTGCCGCCTCCCGTGCCGCTCATCCCGGCCGTGATCTGCACCCAGTCATTCGTATTCACCGTCTCCCAATCGCAAGTGCTGTGGGCCGTGATGTTCACTGAACCGGTGGCGTAGGTGTAACACTTGTCATGGTACGTGGGAGCGATGATGTACTCGCAGGAGGAACCCCATTGCAGCACGTAGTACGTTTCTCCGGCGATGTTCAGCGAGCCGCGCCGCAGGGTGGTGTCCGGGTTCGAATCGATGTCATACTTTACGGTGCCTCCGCTCACGCCGCTGGAAACGGAGGTGATCTTCAGCCAGCTATTGCTGCTGTACGCATCCCATTCGCACCCCTCGGCCGAACTTAGTGTCACGGTGATGGTTCCCGAGGAAGCGCCCTTCCCATGGACCTTGTTCGTCGGGGAAATTGAATAGGTGCAATCCGCCTGTGCCTGGGGAGCCAGCAGCAGCCCCGCCAAAGCGATGGTTGCGATCGCAGCCACCTTCGTTAAATGCGCCAAATTATTTCTCATATAACAGGAATCCTGGACTCAATCCGCTCATTTGCTTTCAAACCGAGGGCGAGCCCTCACTTTCCCATCGGCACCCCAGCCAAATGTCTGAAATCAGGACAAGGGCTAAAGGAGGGAGACATTCGGGTGTGTACAGTCCTTTTCGAATGAAGCCTCGCCGCGCGACAGCAGAAATAGCCACGGTTTCAACGGTGAGAGAAAGGTTCCCAACACGTCACGAGTCCCTAAGGCCCGCAGGGACGAAAGAAACATTTCGGACGTTCGAGCGACTACATCCAAAAACCTTGCAAAAACTGCATCTTCCTGCGCCCCAGGAGAGCGCTTCAGCCTTGCCCTCCAGCCTCCCGCAGGCTAAATCTTGCAGGCTTCATGCATATGCAAAATCATGGTTTATCTTTGGTGGCGCCCCGACTCACGCCGGTGTTGGATCCTGCATTTCTTCCAGCCGCTCTCACCAACCGGGTCTTCCGGGATGCGGTGCGCGCTTCTGGCCACGGTGTCCCAGTCAAGATTGCGCTGGAGCGTGGACCCGAATCTGTTTCCCGTTTTGATACCGCAGTCGCCCCCTCAGGACATCCACAAGCCGATGGGAACTTTACCTACATTGAGCGCCTCACCAAATTTTTGCTCTGGTCACGCGGCGGTGGCCGCATTTACTTTTCTGGACCGGAAGAATTAGCCTCGCAACTCCGTAAGCACTTCGCGGAGTCCGCAACCGGAAAATTCGACGCCAATATCATGGGCTCTAAGATCTATGAGCGTCCCTTCGAGGTGGTTTCTGTGCCCCCGGACAAAATGCCCGCTGCCCAGGAAAGCACCGCCCCACTCGGCCGTCACCTGGACGGCTGCCGCATCGGCTTTGACCTGGGCGCTAGCGACCGCAAGGTTGCCGCGATTCTGGCCGGCAAAGCCGTGTTCAGCGAAGAGGTCCCCTGGGACCCGCGCTCGCATTCCGATCCCCAATGGCATTTTGATCAAATCCAGGACTCCTTGAAACGGGCCGCCGCGCACCTGCCGCGGGTGGATGCGATTGGTGGAAGTTCTGCCGGCGTCTACGTGAATAACCGGGTGATGGTCGCATCCCTCTTCCGCGGTGTCCCGGAAGAACAATTCAACACGCGTGTTAAGAACATCTTTCTCGACCTCCAACGAGCCTGGAACAGTATTCCATTTGACGTGGTCAATGATGGTGAAGTGACTGCTCTGGCCGGAGCCATGTCACTAAAAGAAGATGCAGTCCTCGGGGTCGCGCTCGGCTCGAGTCAGGCCGCCGGGTTTGTCACGCCCGAAGGCAACATCACATCCTGGTTGAACGAACTGGCTTTCGCGCCAGTCGACTACAATCCTGACGCGCCGGTGGACGAATGGTCCGGCGATTACGGCTGTGGTGTTCAATACTTCTCCCAGCAAGGTGTCGGACGGTTGATCCCTGCGGCCGGAATCGAAATGGACGGGAGGCTTGGGTTGCCCGAGAAACTGGTCGAAGTTCAAAAACTTATGGCCAAAGGCGACGACCGTGCAGCAAAGATCTATCAAACCATCGGCACCTGCCTCGGTTACACGATCGCTCACTACACGGATTTCTATGATTTCCGTAACCTGCTCCTGCTCGGACGGGTCACCACGGGTGAAGGCGGAAACATCATCGTCCAAAAAGCCCGCGAAGTTTTGACTGCCGAATTTCCGGAAGTAAAAGTGTCCATCCACATGCCAGACGAAAAGGAAAAGCGCCACGGCCAGGCCATGGCCGCAGCGAGCCTGCCGGTCATCGTAAACAAATAGATTATCGCCTATGAACCCTTACCAAAATTTCGTCGGCCAAATTGCCGGTGCGATGCGCGATGGAAAATCCTTCCCGCTCGGTGGCTTTCCAATTCCCGCCAAGCCCTCACTGCCTCCACAAGCTCCAAAGGTTCTGATCTTCGCACCTCACCCTGATGATGAAGTCATCATCGGTGGTCTCCCGCTGCGGCTTCTGCGGGAGCTACAGATGAACGTCCTCAACGTGGCGGTTACCCAGGGCAGCAACAAGGCCCGCCAGCAGGAACGACTCAAAGAGCTGAAAGCGTGCTGCGACTACGTCGGCTTCGGCCTGATCCAAACGACCGAGAATGGGCTCGAAGGCGTGAACCTGAAAACCCGCAGCCAAAGCCCGGCGGACTGGACCCGTTCAGTCGACCGAGTCGCTCAAATCCTTTCCGACGAAAAGCCGCGAGTCATTTTCTTCCCGCACGACCGCGATTGGAATAGTTCTCACATCGGAACGCATCACCTGGTCATGGACGCGCTTGGCAAACTGGGCCCTGCTTTCGAGTGTTTGGCCGTGGAAACCGAATTCTGGGGCGCCATGGACACCCCGAACCTGATGGTTGAATCCAGTGAACAGGATGTGGTAGACCTGGTTACGGCGCTCTCGTTCCATGTCGGCGAGGTCAAACGCAACCCCTACCACCTGCGAACGCCTGGCTGGATGATCGACAACGTTCGACGCGGCGGCGAACTTGTGGGAGGGCAGGGCGGGGCAGCCCCTGATTTCCTCTTCGGCACATTGTATCGTCTGCGCCGCTGGAAGACCGGAAAGTTGGAGCCAGTCTATGCAGGAGGAAAGTTTCTCGGCACCGATGACTCCCTGCGGGATCTCTTTAGTTAGCCCGCTTCGGTCATCTGGATAACGGCTCGTTTGAAATCGTCCAGCGAGAAAGGCTTTTCCAAGCAGATTTTGCGGTGCTCACGAAGGAATCCGCTGGTGCTTTCGTTCATCACATCCCCGGTCATGAAGATGAACCGGCTGGCTGCCTGTGGATTGGACTTATGGACATGCTCGAACAATTGACGTCCGTTCATTCCCGGCATCTTCCAATCGCAAACAGTGAGTTCATACTGACGCTCGCTCAGGTGTCGCAAAGCCTCCTCGCCGTCTCGGGCCGTTTCCGTTTGAAAGCCGCTGGCGATGAGCGTTTCCTTGACGAGGTTCAGGATGCCTTCCTCATCGTCGACTATCAGCACCCGTTTGTTTCGCCCCTGCAGCACAGGATCCTGTTTCTCGGCTCCGCTCCCTTGGGTGTCCGTTCTCTCTGCTTCAGAGGCGAATGGCAGCTCGATGATAAAACTGGCCCCTTCTCCTGCTTTGCTCTCCGCTTGGATGGAGCCGCCATGTTCCTGAATCAAGCCGTAAGACAAACTTAAACCAAGCCCTGTTCCCTTGCCGACCTCTTTGGTGGTAAAAAATGGATCAAAGATCTTCTTCAGGTTTTCAGCACTGATTCCCGGGCCATCATCTTGAAAGGTTACCTTCGCAAAGTTTCCCTTGGCTTCAGTTTTAATCCTGATCAATCCCTTCGAGCGAAAGCCTTCGATGGCCTGCCGCGCATTGTTAATCAGGTTCAGGAAGACTTGCTGGATCTGGTGCGGATCAGCCATCACTTGTGGCAGAGCCTTATCAAACTTTGTTTCAATTTCAATGTTACTGGTCCGCATCTGATACTGCAATATGCTCACTGCCGAATCCACCAACTCGTGCAGGTCCACCAGCTTCCGTTCGGGCTTGTGCTGACGAGCAAAGCTGAGGAGGCTTTGAACGATTTTATGGCACCGTTGCGCGCCGTTCACGATCAGGTCGAGAAAGCGTTTGGATCGCGCATCCACAGGTGTTTGCTGCAGCAGTTCCGCAAAGCCGATCACCGATGTCAGCGGATTGTTCAACTCATGCGTGACACCCGCGACAAACTCTCCGATGGCTGACAGCTTCTCACTTTGCACCAACTGGGCCTGGGTGGTTTTGAGCGTCTCCACAGTCCTCTCCAGCTCCTGCCGGGAAGCTTTCAGATTATCCACCATGCGGTTGAAGACAGACGCGAGTTCTCCGCACTCATCCTGGGTCTGCACCAGCACATGTCTTGAGAAATCGCCCCGGCCTACGGCTTCAGCGCTGGCCTGCAACTCTCGTAGAGGCTGGGTGGCCTTTCGGATAACCAGGAACAGAACTGTGGCACTAACCAAAATGCCCATAAGACTCACCAGCAGAATGAGCCTCTGAATAGCGAAAAGGGCATTGAGTTCCTGTTCATAGGAGGAAAGGAGGAGGTAGCCCGCGCTCCTGGACTCATCCAACGTGTTCAAGTTCCCTGAGACGACAAAGAAGTGTTCGCCCCCGAGAATGACCTTAAACGGCTCTTTGCGGTCTGGATTTTTGCCTGTATCCGAGATCCTCGCGTGGAGCGTAGTCTGCAACTCAGGCTTAACCAAGGTACAGGCTGTCAATCGCTCTCCGGCAAGCAACGCCACTTCCGTATGTGTTAAGCGCTTAAATTCCTGGGCGGTGGCAGTTCCTGCCTCCAATGCGAAGGTGAGCACCCCCTCCATCTCATTACCAATGCGGACGGGCATGGAGACGAGGTCGTAAAGCTTGTTCTGAAAAGCAACCACGTCCGTGTTAGCAAATTCTTCCATCGCTTTTTCGATCGAAGGACGGCGCACACGGGAAAATTCAGGCTGTTAGAAATCGGATCTGCGCCTGGCCTCGACCGGTGCATTGGTACCGCCGGATGGTGTAAAACGAGCATAATCTCCACCGAGCGATCCCAGCAACTCATTCAGACGGAAACGCAGCGTTTTCGGGTCTCCCAATTTCACGACGGCACGGAATTGAGGTTCGGTGGGGACGTTCCTGTAACGCATAAGCAGATTTTGCGCACGGATCTGCTCAGAGTTCTTAAACACCCCTTCCGCTATCAACATCTGGTTGACGGTATTAGTTTGAAATTGGCGGGTGAACCGCGCGTTGACGACCCAGAGGGTGGCGGTCAGTAGGAGGATCATCAGCCCGACTACGGGAACAAGTACTTTTGTCTGTATGCTCCAATGCGCTCTGAAGGGGGTCAGGCTCATGGCTCAATACTTTGGCAGGTTCGTAATCCCCAGGTTGAAATCCGCCTTCACATCGCCGGAATCCGGCACGACCACGTCAAGGGTTTGGGGCGGCAGCCGCTTATGCCAGGCCTTCAGCTTGTAGGTGCCTGCGGGCACATTTGGGATGATGTATTTGCCTCGCTCATCCGTGGCTGCGAAAAAAGGGTTTTCCAAAACCAGCACTGTGCAACTCATCGCCGAATGAATCGAGCAGAAGACATCCACTCGGCCAGCTTTGTCGAAAGTCACTCGCTTTACCTCGGGGTCTTTGTACAGGCCAAGATCGAAAGGCTTTGCATCGGAGATGGAGAAAACATTGTGGTAAATGTCGTCATGGTTGGGCCATTCGACAGTGGTCCCGGCCAGAACAGGCAGAACGTTCGGAGTAAACATGGCTCCCTGTTGTGTGATTCGGCGCGTGACGACTTGAACCGGCTTTTCCGGAGGCAGCGCCTTGCCTGCAGTTGGGCCATCGATGAACACGATGAAATCTCGCATCGAGCCGTAATCCACTTTCTCGAGGAAACTGTATTTGCGACTGGTGTATTTGCTCCCTGCCGCATCGCCTTGGCCTGTTTCCTTTCCATGCGCCTGCACCATGCCCGCAATGTTCCCAGCATAGATCTCCGCGGTGCGGAAACAAAGGAGAACGCAGAGCAAGAGGAAAGGTATCATTGGTCAAAATTTAAAAACAAGTTCAGTCGACACCATATTCTCATGGTTGCGTCCACCATCTGCCTTCGTTTTTCCAGTCTCGAACATGTACTCGCCCTTAACGATAAGGTTTTGGCTGAATTTCCATCCTGCGCCTACACTCAACCGCCAGAGATCCTTTGTCAGATCTTGAAAAAAGTATTGGGAAAAATTTCCGTTCCCTACAATCGGGAAGCCATCGGGAGCAAGAATTTGGCTCCAACGTGCCGCCACGTAAAGCCTCTCCGTGAGATGCTGCAGCCCCTCCGCATAATAGTAGTAAACATGGCGCCGATTATTCGGATGATCATTGTCCTGATAATGAAGATAGCCCCCCGCGGCTTTGATATGGCCTTTTGACCAGCGATACTGACCATCACCCTCGACAACATCCCCGCGAAAGACAGTTGTGCTTGCGGAACCGAGGCTCCGAATAAAACCATTCCCGAACCACAATTCTGACATCATATCGCCTTGCACGTCCAGACCACCGGTGCGCATTCCGCTCAAGCTCAGATGAACGGATTGGCAGGGATCCAATGAAACCCGCGCCGTAATGGCTTTGTCCGAATTGTAGTCGCGCAAGGTGGGATGGCCACCGTTCTGGACGGCTAAAATATAATTGAACTTCCTGAACCTGCCATAAACTTCCAAGCCCTCATCCACGCCCCAAATATCGCTCAAGGAATGTGTGATGAGCGGATCATCTACTACATCCCGCACCATGTATTCCTCCCCAAAGGGAATATCAAGCCGTCCAAGCCGAAGGTTTAAAAGCCCATCCTGTTTCCAAAACCTTGAGATATTTTCAAAATCGACATACAATTCTCCAAGCTTGAGCGCCTCCGTGGGGTCCTCCCGCAATGTCAGGTTCAACTCTGAGAAAAAATAGGTATCCGTCCAAAGCGGAGCCTCCACAAACAATTTTGCCTCATCAATGCGGAACTCAGAGTTAGGAAATTGCGCTTGACGGCCTGAACGAAAAAAAGCAGCTCCTCCTTCACCAGTAAATCTTACTTTGCCTAAATTAAATCCGGGAACTGGAGACCGAGGTGCAGCTTCTTCCTCTTTTCCTTTCGTTCCACTGTTGAATGCATCCAAGGCCGAAACCTTCTGAGACAGACTGTCTATGAGCTTCTGCTGAGTTTGCAACTGCTGCTTCAACTGCTCATTGGCCTGCTTCAATTCACTGAGTTGCTTCTCGAAGGGCGGATCAGCAGCTATAGCAGATGAAAGGGGCCAAAGCAGGAAGAGGCTCATAAGCCTCATTTCTTGGGCGCCAAATACTTTCATCGGGAAAAAGCAAAGCTTTTCCCTTGCCAAGTCGGCCTTTTGCGGAGCCTCAAGCGGAATACCTTAATAAATAGGAGGTTCTGTGGCGCATTAGTTGCCGATTTTGAGCAAATGATTTCTTCCGGGGGTAGAATTTGCCCTCACGGGGTGATGGATCGAACTAGGTCTAGCATGAGTCACAAACATGAAACCCGGTTGCACGCACCTGATTTTCTGGTATGACGGAGGTGAGCATCATGAGTTCTTCTCTAAACCGACGTGCCTTCTTGAAAACGGCCTCTGCGGGCACAATTGGTGCATGGCTAGGGTTGCAAACTGCCCACTCTTCCACGCTTTCACCAAACGAACGGCTCAATCTCGGCATCATCGGGGTGGCGAATCGAGCCAGCGCCAATCTCAGCGGAGTGAAAAGCGAGAATATCGTCGCCGTTTGCGACATCGATGAGAATTTCCTGCTCCGTGCCTCTTCCGGCTACCCAAAGGCAAAAACTTATCGTGATTTCCGGAGGCTGCTGGAGCAACCAGGCCTTGATGCGGTGGTCATCAGCACGGCCGACCATACCCATGCCGTGGCGAGCGTCATGGCTATGAAACTGGGTCTCCATGTTTATTGCGAGAAGCCGCTCACCCATTCCGTTTACGAGGCCCGTGTGGTAGCCGAAACCGCTGCCAAATATAAGCGCGTAACTCAAATGGGCACTCAGATTCATGCTGGTAACAATTACCGCCGGGTTGTGGAATTGGTTCAGTCGGGCGTCATCGGCCCAGTCACTGAATGCCACGTGTTCTGCGATAAGTCATGGTCAGGCGGCGCTCGTCCCATTGAAACTCCTGCCATCCCCAAGTCGCTCGACTTTGACCTGTGGCTAGGACCTGCTCCGCATCGGCCTTACCATCCATCCTATCTCCCTGTGAATTGGCGGCGCTGGTGGGATTTTGGAGGCGGCACATTGGGGGATATGGGATGCCACTACATGGACCTGACGCAATGGGCCTTGAAGTTGCGTCATCCAATTGGCGTTGAAGCCGAAGGGCCACCCGTGGATGCGGAAACGACCCCGGCTTGGATTATCGCTCGGTATGATTTCCCAGCCCGTGGAGAGATGCCCCCCGTCCAGGTAAGTTGGTACGATGGCGGTAAACGCCCGGCGCTCATCTGCGATGGAACGCTCGGAGTCGACTGGAAAAACGGCGTCCTCTTCGTGGGCGAGAAGGGTTGCCTGATCGCGGATTACAATCGTCACCGGCTGCTGCCCGAAAAAAGCTTCGCAGATTTTGCACCACCTCCTCGAACTATTCCGGCCTCAGTAGGGCACTATCAAGAGTGGATTCAGGCCTGCAAAACGGGTGGAAAGACCACCTGCGGTTTCGATTACGCTGGAGCGCTCACGGAAACGGTCCTGCTCGGCAACGTGGCTTATCGTGTTGGCAAGAAGCTGCAATGGGACGCGGGAAGAATGAAAGCCATCAACTGCCCTGCGGCCGACCAATATATACAACGTGAGTATCGAAAAGGTTGGTCATTGTCGTAGCTCTTTCGCTGCAACCAGGCGAAGCTCATGAAGAGTGCGCGCACCGAAATCCGACGCCTAAACGGTTTCATGCCTTGAATCGCGCTCCGGAATCTGCGAAGAAACCCTTGAATGACTGGAGCACCCGAGAACACGATTGAATTGGTCCCTGGCCAAAAGGTTCAACTGACCATTCACGACATCGCTTTTGGAGGCGAGGGCGTGGCCCGTTATCACGATTTCGTGGTTTTCGTTCCCTTCGTATTGGTTGGGGAGGAGGTTGAAGCGGAACTAGTGGAGGTCAAAAAGCGTTTTGCCCGAGGCAAATTGCTGCAAATCCTGAAACCATCGTCACACCGTGTGCAGCCGCTTTGTCCGTATTTTGGTGATTGCGGAGGCTGCCAATATCAGCACATCGATTATCCCACGCAGCTTGAAATGAAACGGAAGCAGGTGGCCGACCTTTTCCAGCGGGTGGGAGGATTCTCGCCGGAGGTTGTTGCGCCCATTGTACCTAATCCGCAGCCGTACGGCTACCGCAACCGGATCATGATTCGCAGCCAATGGGACAAGTTCAAGCAGGGCTTAAACATCGGCTTCATCCGTGCCGATAACCGCCTGGTGGTGGATATTCAAGAATGCAAAATTGCTGAGCCGGAGTTGAGCGACCAGATTCAGAATGTCCGGGCTAACCCTCCTCCAAAAGGAGGGATAAAGGTCGTTTTGCGCAAGATGCCCAGTGATTGGGATGTGCCGCGAGATTCCTTTTTCCAGAACAATTTCTTCCTCCTGCCTAAACTGATCGAGGTGGTTCGCGAATGCGTTGCGGATAATCGATCCAAGTTCTTAATTGATGCCTATTGCGGAGTGGGCTTTTTTGGAATTGAACTGGCAGACCTTGTGGAATCCTTTGTCGGCGTTGAAGTGGACCCGCCAGCCATCAAGTCGGCGCGCCGGAACGCCGCCAACAAAAATCGCACCAATGGCGAGTTCCTCGTTGGAACCACCGAAGCCCTCCTTCCGGACATATTGAAGCGTTTCCAGCCTCAACAAACCACGATTGTGCTGGATCCGCCGAGAGTCGGTTGCCCGAAGGAAAGCCTCGAATTGTTGCGGAAAACCGGTATTTCTCAGATTATATATGTCTCCTGTCATCCTGCCACTTTGGCGCGGGACTTGAACATTTTGTGCTCTGAAGGTGTCTTTGAATTACGCAAAGTCGTTCCTGTGGACATGTTTTCGCAAACGCAGCATGTAGAATGTGTAGCCGACCTCCGCCTTCGTTCTGAAGGGGAAGGAGGCAGTTTATAGCACTTTTGGTGCTTCCTGGCCCCCTTGGGCTTGTGATTACCCTGTTTTTTCATGGAAAAAGTGTCGAAATCACCGCAAGTCTTCGTTCAAAAGCATTTGCCCCTCATTTTGGGTGCCGCAGCCTTGCTGTTTTATGGCATCACCCTGACCCATTGGGTCACCTTTAAGAGTATTGGCAATGTAGCCAGGGTGGCGGGATGGGATTGGAGACCGACCTTCGTTCAGCCTTTGTATTTTCTGCTGACGTTGCCCATTCGCTGGTTGCCGGGCAGTCTGCAAATAGTCGGGGCAAACCTCTTTTCAGCTGTTTGCGCCTCCTTAAGCCTGGCCTTGCTCGCTCGTTGTGTGGCGATTCTTCCGCATGACCGGACCCGAGATCAGCGGGGCATGGAGCGTAGTGAGTTCTCGTTCCTGAGCATTCCGCTGGCTTGGCTCCCCGTGATCTTCGCCGTCTTGGCCTGTGGCTTGCAACTGACCTTCTGGGAAAACGCCATCACCGCCACCCCTGAAGCGCTCGACCTGTTGATTTTCGCTTTTATCGTTCGATGTGTGCTCGAATATCGCACCGTTCAAAAGCACTCATGGCTTTATAAAGCTGCGTTGGTTTACGGGCTGGGCATCACGAACAACTTTGCGATGATTGCCTTCTTTCCTGCGTTTCTGATTGCCGTGGCATGGATTGGCGGACGGCAGCTTTGGAACGCGCGGTTGCTTGGCAGACTTGCGTTGCTTGGTTTGGCCGGACTCTCGCTTTACCTGCTCCTTCCGCTTTACCAGAGCACAGCCGGTTTGGAAGGGTTGGGATTCTTGGACATGCTCCGGTTCAACCTGGGTAATCAAAAGAATTTCGTGCTGCATTACCCCAAGTTTATCATCTTCCTGGTCAGCCTTACCTCAGTCCTTCCGGTGCTCTTTATCGGCATCAAATGGCCTGCGAGCTTTGGGGATATCAACGCCATGGGCAATGCCCTGACGAATCTAATGATGCACGTGATCCACGCTGTCTTCCTGCTCGCGTGTTTATACGTGACATTTGACCCGTCTTTCAGCCCTCGGAAGCTTGTCAATGAGACCATGTCGTTCTTGCCGCTCTATTTTTTGGGCGCGTTGAGCATCGGCTATTATAGCGGCTATTTCCTATTGGTGTTCAAGGGAACGACTGGCCCCAAGACGTGGCAGAAACAAAGGGGATTACGCAAGGCATTAAATTACGCGGTGGCAGGGCTGGTTTGCATTGCCTTCGTTTCTACACCTGCCGCGCTGGCTTATAGAAATTATCCCAAAATAAAACTCACCTGCGGCAAGGAACTGAGCCAGTTCGGTGAATTGGCCCTGCAATCCCTCGGCACCCGCGGCGGAGTCGTTTTGAGCGACGATCCTTTCCGGCTCTATTCCTTGTTCGCCGCGCTTGGCTCAAAAGGAATGGTTGATAAATATATGCTCGTTGAGACAGCCTCCTTGCCCCACAAATTCTACCAGCAGCATCTGAGGAAGCAATACGGCCCGGGCTGGCCCGAACTGCCATCGGCCTTGAAAGCAGCCGATCAGGTAGACCCCAGTACATTAGTTCAAACCTTACAGCAGCTTTCAAAGAACAAGGATATTTATTATTTGCATCCGAGCTTTGGGTATTATTTTGAATACTTTTATTTGAAGCCTCAGAAACTTGTATTTCAACTCAGACCCTACTCAGAGGGCAGCGTGATTCCTCCAGTGTTCACAGCATCGGAGATCCAGGAGAGCTTTGCCTTTTGGAAGGGCATCAGTGACGAGCAATTAAAACCGTTGCGGCACGTGGACGGTTTAAAACGTAAACGGAATAAGGACGCTTATACTCCTGCTAATGATTTAGGATGGTTTTATGCTCGCAGCCTCGACTTTATTGGAGTGGAGTTACAGCGGGCTGGAGACAAAGAAAAGGCGGGTGAAATTTTTTCGTTGGCAAAGGAATTCGATCCTCAAAACGGTATTGCCATGATCAACTACGATTTCAATCGAAGCCTGATCGCGGGAAAGCCAGAAATCGGGAAGTATAGCGAAGAGGCCACCAAGCTCCTGACAGCTTACAACGGAAACATGGACGCGATGTTGGGGAGATGCGGTCCAATGGATGAACCGGCGTTATGTGCGCTCATTGCGCAGATCTTCGAGAAGGGACAGAACTACAAGCAGGCAGCCCAATTCCTGTCACGCTTCACGGCATTTCAACCCGAGGACATGACGGCTAAAATCTCCATGGTTAGGCTATATGTTCGGGCGCGCCAATCGGAGCTTGCGTTAAATATGATTGCCGACCTTCGTTCCAAGTCCGCATCCCTGACTGAGGAGAATAAAGCAGAACTAACCCAATATGAAGCATGGGCCTACGCGGGCCGGCAGGACCTGGATCAGGCGGAAAAGATCCTGCAGGCGGCTCTCGTTCAGTTTCCAAAGAGCGCCGAGCAACTGAATAACACCATGGTCGAGATATATCTTGGCGCCGGAAAGCTCACAAATGCGTTTACGATTCTCCAATCGCAGATTACGGCTCAGCCGGAAAATGTGAACCCGATGATTAACTTTGCCGCGTTGAAAATCCGGAACAGGGAATTTACTGATGCGATTGAGATGACAGACAGGATTCTGAAACTCCAGCCGCAAAATACGTTTGCCCTAATGAACCGGGCGATTGCTTGTCTCGAAACCGACCGATTGGATGACGCGGAGAAGGCATATCGGCAACTTTTGTTGATCTTGGAAAAGCCCCCTTATTCGATTTACTACGGCTTGGGAGAAATCAATTTCCGCAAGAAGAACAAGCCCGAGGCGATTAAGAATTTCGACAAATACCTGGAGTTGATCCCGGCCAAATCCCGCGAGGCGGAATTGGTCAAGGAGCGGATCAAAAGCCTGAAAAGTGAGAAATCCTGAGAAGAGCGGGGAGCTGCGGATCACGCATGTGATTACACGGCTGATTGTCGGGGGCGCTCAGGAAAATACGGTCGCTTCCGTGCTCGGCCTTCATCAGAAACCAGACCTCGACGTCGATTTGATCTCTGGTCCCACCACCGGCTCCGAGGGTTCGCTTGAGCCGCTGTTACAATCACAACCTGAACTGTTGCGGGTTCTGCCCAATTTGGTACGGGAGGTTCATCCGTGGAAGGACGCGGCCGCATTGATCGAACTCACTCGTGCTTTTAGAAAAGAGAAGCCTCACATTGTCCACACGCACAGTAGCAAGGCTGGGGTGTTGGGGCGTATTGCCGCGCATCGAGCGGGTGTCCCGGTGGTCATCCACACAATTCATGGACCTTCATTCGGGGCTTTTCAGGGGCGGCTAGCGAACACCTGCTTTTTGACCGCGGAGCGGTTTGCCGGAAAGCGTACCACTCACTTTGTGTCGGTGGCCAATGCAATGACCGAACAGTATCTCAAGGCTGGGATCGGAAAAGCAGGTCAGTATTCGAGAGTTTTTAGTGGCTTTCACCTTGAACCGTTCCTAACTGCTGAAAATGATTTGGAGTTCAGGCGGGCTTTGGGGATTGAAGGATCTGACATAGTCGCCGGGAAGATTGCCCGGCTGTTCGAACTCAAAGGTCATGATGACTTGATTGATGCCGCGCCTGATTTGTTAAAGGCAAACCCGAGTCTCAAGTTCCTGTTTGTTGGAGGAGGGCCTTGGGAACAACGGCTAAAGGATAAAGTCAGAACACTGGGGGTGGAAAACAGGTTTGTGTTCACCGGGTTAGTGCCGCCGACGGCCGTCCCCCGTTTTGTTGGTGTCATGGATTTTCTGGTCCATTTGTCGCGCCGGGAAGGGTTGGCCCGCGCATTGCCGCAGGCTCTGGCAGCTCGAAAGCCGGTTGTTGCCTATGACTGCGACGGAGCGAGGGAGGTTTGCCAGCCAGCGGAGACCGGTTTTTTGGTTCAACCAGGAGACCAGGATGAACTTCGCAAACGCATCCTTGAACTGGCTGGCGATGCAGAAACGCGAACAAGACTCGGGAGCGCGGGGCGAAGGCTGGTTGAGAAGAACTTCTCAACTCAGAGGATGGTGGACGACCTGCACCACCTGTATCTAAGATTGGCTGACGAGCATGCGCTGGTTTGAAGCGCTGTAAAAGTCAACCGGTGAGCTTTCCACTGAACATTTATGTGCTCTCCGCCACCAGCGCGGCCCTGGTGACCTTTGGCCTCGTGCCAGTCATTCGGAGGTGGTGTGAGCGGGTTCATTTAGTCGATGACCCTGGACATCGTAAAATTCACCTTACGCCTGTACCGCTCGCCGGAGGGTTCGCGGTGCTCGCCGGGTTGCTCCTGCCATGGATCCTTCTCGGCCTTTGCTGGAAGCTGGGGCTATTTGCGGACGATGCTCGAACAAAGATTGCGTATGGGGTGGAGCACCGTTTCTGGCGGTTGGGCATCGTGCTAATGGGCGCAGCTGCGATGACCTTCCTAGGCTGGATGGACGATAGGCACGAATTGAAGCCGAGCTTAAAATTCGCCGGCCAGTTTTTGGTCGCCGCGATGGTTGCGGGAGCAGGAGTGAGGATAACTTTGTTCGTCCCGAACCTCGTGTTCAGCTTTGCGGTGACGATTTTTTGGATTTTGACCCTGGTAAACGCGTTCAACTTCATGGACAACATGAATGGGCTTTGCTCAGGACTTGGTTTGATAGGCGCATCGTTCTTCGGCCTGAATGCCGCCTGGGAGGGGCATTATCTTG
>JAQGOV010000305.1 GCA_028293425.1 Verrucomicrobiales bacterium | reverse complement strand
CAAGGGAAGATAGGTTTCACATTCCAAGTCTCAAGTCTCAAGATCGTAAATATGAGGGAGTTGCAATGTGAGAAGAAGAAATGGCGGGGTGACACTGGGGATTGAGTAAAGACAAAGAGGATGAAATGAACCGGCAAACTTTTCTGGGAACCCGGTGAGGGAGTTGGAACTCTCACTTGCATAGCGCTCAAGAGCAAGATCCTGCTTGCCGGTCTTTTGTGAAATGGCGAGCATGCGTCGTCGTTCCCGCTGCAATGCTGTAGTCGGTTTGTTCTGGTGAAACAAAATGCATTTTTTGAATTTGAGAGCGCGGCCTCATTTGCTGTTGGCGATCGTGATCGCTTTGCCCACGCTGGCCGCGGGTCTTCTTGTTTCTTGTTCTTCGCTGGACCGGATGGTAATCGCGCCGCCGGCGGTGGAAGGCGCCACTTTTGTTGGCAATAAGGCCTGCTTCCAGTGTCATTCCAACTATACCCGGGTCTTCGCTGCCAGCCCGCATGCCCGGCTGCATTTTGAAGGTTCCAACGTGCCCGAGATGACGGGTTGCGAATCCTGTCACGGACCGGGCAGCAGGCATGTGCAAGCCGGAGGAGGGCGGGGGAGGTTCATTGTGAATCCGGGGAAAGATCCGGCGGCTTGTTTCGGTTGCCACATGGAAACGCATGCCCAATTCAATCTGCCACAGCATCACCCTTTGCCGGAAGGCAAAATGAATTGTGTGCAATGCCACGATCCCCATGGGATGAATATCATGAAGCCGGCCCACGGGTTGGCCATGGCGCGCCAGAACGAGACTTGCAGCCAATGCCATCGCGAGCAAAGCAGGCCTTTCGTTTACGAGCATGAGGCGTTGCGCGAAGGCTGCACGGTTTGCCATTCGCCCCATGGCTCCATCAACGCCAAGATGCTTGTGCAGCGCGACAATAACCTCTGCCTGAAATGCCACGCGCAAAATCAGGGACCCACTCCCGGGCTCGGTACTGGCCATATTTTTATCGGAAAGGAAGACCACACCGCCCATCTGCGGCTGGGCACTTGCTGGAGCGCCGGTTGCCATACGGCCGTTCATGGGTCGAACGTTCACCCGCATCAATTTTACTAACCTGTGAATGTTCCATTCCGCATCAGGATTGTTCCGGCGCAAAGCGCGCTCGCCATGCTCTTATGTGGAACCTCGGCTTGGGCTGTCCAAGTGCGCGTCGACGGGAGCAAATTGCCCCCCGCAGCACCCGTGCAAGTGGATTTTGATCGGGACATCTTGCCGCTTTTCGAAAGATCGTGTTTTAAATGTCACGGTCCCGAGCGCCCCAAAGGAAAGTTTCGGCTCGATCAACGGGCAGCGGCTCTGAAAGGCGGCGAGAACGGCGTGGATATCCTGCCCGGGCAAGGGAGCAAAAGTCCGCTGGTTCACTACGTCGCCGGATTAGTTCCCGACATGGAGATGCCGCCGAAAGGCAAAGGCGAACCACTTACCCCTGAACAGATCGCGCTGTTGCGAGCCTGGATTGACCAGGGGGCGAACTGGGGCACGACCAGGACGGAACCCCAAACCCAAGTGGTTGCAACTCCCACCGTGGGATGGACAACTGTCCGCGGGAGCGAGAGCACATTCCGTGAGCATTTCTGGCGTCCGGAAGGCTGGAATGGGGGCGTGGAAAAATTCGAACTGACGCAACGAATTGATGACAGTACTCGGCTGTACCTGGAAGGACGAGCGCTACGCGATGATTACCGCTTGAGTCTTGAGGTCAACAGGCAGGATGTCGGGTTCACTCGCTTTGGAGTACAGCAATACCGGAAATATTTTTCGGACGTGGGAGGCTATTATCCCACTTTTACGCCGCCTGTTTACAGCCTGGGCCGCGACCTGCACCTGGATATCGGCAAAGCCTGGTTCGACGTGGGGCTGACATTACCCGACTGGCCACGCATGGTGCTCGGCTACGAGTATCAATACCAGCAAGGGGAAAAATCCACGTTGCAATGGGGTTCCGTGGCGCAGGGTTTGGAGGCGAACGGCGATCCTCGGGCACGGAACATCTATCCCGCTTTTAAGCACCTCGACGAGAAGGTGCATATCCTCAAGTTCGATCTGGACCACGAGTGGGTTGGTTATCATTTCGAGGACAATTTTCGTGCCGAGTTTTATCACCTTGAGACGAGCCGCACCAACATCACCTTTGAGCCGGCGTCATCGACGTATGCTGCCACGGGGGTAGGCGAGGGGTATCGCCATTTCCAGGGAGCCAACAGTTTCCGAGTGGAGAGGTCTTTCAAGGATTGGCTCTATGGATCGGGCGGATATCACTATAGCAAATTAAGCGCGGATTCTTCGTTCAGTCAGGAGCCCATCCTGCTCACCGGCGTTTCGATTCCGCTGGTGGTCGAGCAGGTGAAGAGCAGCCCCATCGTTCTTGAGCGCGAGTCGCATACTTTTAACCTGAACGGTTTGCTTGGTCCCTGGGATGGCCTTTCTTTCTCAGCCGGTGTCCAGAGTGAATGGACCCGCCAAAAAGGCGTCGGCACCGGCGAGCAGCAATTCATTTTCACTAGCCCAGGGTTTACACCAATCACGAACGGATTCCGCCTGGATGCCAATCTCGACCGAGCCGCCGTGGAAGAAAATCTGGTGCTCCGTTTCACCAAGATTCCTTTCACGGTGCTTTTTGCCGAGGCGCGGCTTCAGCAGGAGAGCATTGGCCAATACGAAGATCAAATCGGCGGCATCCGCGATTTCAAGCGCCAAACCGATGCGGCTGGTGAATTGCGGGATTATAGGGCCGGATTCACAACATCGCCCTGGCAACGCGTTTCGTTCTCCAGCCACTACCGGCGCTACGAGAAAATCAACCGCTACGATCACAATACGGACCTTGCCTTCGGAAGCCCGAACGAAGGTTACTCGGCTTTTATCCGCTCCCGGGACACGTATACCGATGAAGCAGAAGCAAAGGTTGTCTGGCACGCCGCCTCCTGGCTCAAAGCGACCTTCAAATATCAACTTGTCTCCAGCGACATGTTCACGGGCACAGATCCCGTATCGGGAGACGTTTCTCCCGGTGGAAGAATCTATGCGGGTAACTACGACGCCCACGTGTTCAGCATCGGAGGCATCATTACGCCATGGCAGCGGGTTTATCTCTCCTCCACCTTCTCCCTGCAGGATGCCCGGACCGTTACCGCCGCCAACAACTCACCCTCCATCGCTCCTTACAAAGGCCAGATTTACAGCCTGATCAACAATATCACCTTCGCTTTAAATCCACGGACAGACCTTTTCGCCAATTACAATTTTTCAATGGCTGATTTCAGCCAAAACAATTTCTCCGAAGGACTGCCACTTGGGGTGAATTACCAGCAACACGCCATGGAGGTCGGATTTTCACGCAAAATCCTGCAGAACTTCGTTGCGCGGGGGCAATATGGCTTCTTCCTCTATGACGACTTGGGGCTTGGGCACGCGTCCGATTATACAGCCCACGCTGTGTTTGGGACTTTAACCATGCGCTGGCCATAGGTCTGCCAGAACCGTTTTACGCTCTGAAGAGTTGCCCCATCTTTTTGCCCAGCAGTTTGCTCGCAAAGAACAGGCTCAAAGTTAAAATAACCATCCCTACAACCCCCAAAGCGCACGCTATGCTGGGCGCATTTGGATCAATCCTGCCCATCAACTGATAGATCATCTTTGTAATCGGGTAAAACTCCTCTTTCATTGCCAGAATCAGCCCGTCGCTCACCTCGAGCATCGCAAACGAGAAAGTTAGAATCGTGCCGGCAATCAGGTTTGCCATGATCAGGGGCAACGTAATTTTGTAGAGCGTCCGCAATGGGGAAGCGCCCAAATTTGCGGACGCTTCTTCGAGCGTGACGCTCGTCTGCTGAAAGCCTGCATAAGCCGAGCGCACGATGTATGGCAGACGCCTCACGCTGTAGCTGATAATCAGCAGCAAGGTTGGATTTTCCCGAGGATTTAACCAGGAAATTTTGAAATCAAAACCCGCCACATAGCCAAAAGCGAGCACGATCCCCGGGAGGGCCAGCGGCAGCATCGCCACGGCATCCAGCAAACCCGCGAAGGGAATTTTCCGCCGCGTTAGCAGCCATGCGATCGTCACTCCCAAGAATAAATCGAGCAACGCGCTCAAGCTCGAATACTTCAAGCTATTTATTATGCTGGAAGCCGTGAGCTCTGATTTGAAAATTTCCTGGTAAGTGTCATTTGTCCAATGTGTCGGCAGGATGCTGAAGAACCATCGTTCGGAAAAAGACTGAACAATTACCATTAGGTGTGGCAGCAGCGCTACGAGCGTCACTAAACCCACGACGATCCAAATACCAAACGTCTGGCCCGTGGTGGCTTGATGCTCCGCTCCCGTGGTATGCCCGCGCGCAATCATTTCGTAACGCTTGGAAGCCAGGAGCCGTTTGCTGATCAGGAAAAGAGCCACCGTCAGAAAGAGCACAAAAATCACGAGGGTGTAGCCCATGGGATTGGTGTTCAAGTCATTGACCGCGTCAAAAATTTGCACCGGAACTACTCGCGAAGACCCGAAAATTAAAGGCGTGCCCAAATCCGTGAAAGCCCAAATGAACACAATGATCGCTCCAGCGAAATATCCCGGGAGGATCAAGGGCAGGGTGACGGTGCGAAACAAGCGCCAACTGCCCGAACCAAGGTTTTGCGCCGCCTCCCGAAACGCCGGGTCGATGTTGGCCATCGCCGCGGAGACATTCAGGAACAGAATCGGATAAAGATTCAATACCTGGAGCGCAACGATTCCCCAGAATCCGCCGCTCCCGAGCCAATCGATGGGCTGGTCGGAAGCAATCACTCCCCACTTCATCAACAGCAAATTCACCGACCCGAACTTCGAGAGCAATTGCCTTAGCCCAATCGCTCCCACAAACGGCGGCATGATCATTGGCACCAGCAGCAGGCTGCCAAGAACCCCTTTGCCCACAAATTGGAAGCGAGTCATCAGGTGCGCCAGGGGCAAGGTCAGGAGGGTTGCGAAGCCCGTTGTTAGGAACGCGATGACAAAGCTGTTCCAAAGCGACTGCCTCTGTAAAGGGCTTGCCAGCAGCATCTGAAACGATTGCACCGAGAATCTCCCATCCGCTATGAATGCTCCTTTGAGCAACTGGCTGATCGGGTACACAAGAAACACCCCAAAGAACGCCGTGAGCAGCGCGAGGAACACCAGGGTCGTCGAATTCAGGTCGTATTTCTTCATGAACCGTCCAGCCCAGTTGAGAGATTCAGCGCCAGATTGGCAATAGGAATTTCACAGTGACATTTCGGGGCGGGAAATGCCAAGATCATGGTTACTGTGCTCAAGCCGGTTTTACAGAACGAAGCTTTCCTGGCGGACGTGGCAAAAGCTCGTGCCGATGCTTCCCGCCTCCACCTCTGGTGGCTCGGGCAAAGCGGCTTCCTCATTCAATGGGCTGATCGCCACCTCTTGCTCGATCCCTATCTCTCCGACTCGCTCACGCTCAAATACGCGTCCACGGACAAACCTCACGTGCGGATGACTGAACGCGTGATTGCTCCGGAGCAGCTCAACTTTGTCGACGTGGTCACCTCCACCCACAACCATACCGATCACCTGGATGCCGAAACGTTGCTCCCACTCATCCAAGTGAATCCCGAAATGGATCTCATCATTCCCGAAGCTAATCGCGATTTTGTCGCAAATAGGCTCGCGGTGCCAAAGGAATTTCCGAAGGGCTTGAACGCCGGTGATAAACTCTCGGCGAAAGGCTTCGGCTTCCACGGTGTGCCAGCCGCACACAATGAGCTGGAAACCGATCCCCTTGGCAGACACAAATATCTCGGTTACGTCGTCGAGGCGGGGCCATTCAGGATTTATCATTCCGGAGACACCAAGCTTTACCCTGGCATGGAAGATCGGCTTCGTCCTTTCCAAGTGCATTTGGCTCTGCTGCCGATCAATGGAGACCGCCCTGAGCGCCGTGTCGCAGGAAATTTGAACGGCAAAGAAGCAGCCACCCTGGCAAAAGCTATCGGGGCCAGGATGGTCTTTCCGTGCCATTACGACATGTTCGAGTTTAATACTGCTTCGCCAGCCGAGTTTGTCGCGACCGCGAATCAAATCGGACAGCCCTGCAAGGTATTAAAATGCGGCGAGCGGTGGTCCATCGCTCCTTAATTTATCGTCGAATTGGCGAACTATTTGCCCTCGCAGCTTCCCTGAGTCCATAATAGGGGATTCCACCTCAGAAACTTCTTTACGCCCAGAGGTTTGGAAATACACTGCATGTTGTAGCCACCACTTGGTTTTCGGAGATTTGGAGATATGTCTAGAGATCGGATGCAGCAATCGCGTTTCGAGCTGAAGTACCTTATCAGCGAGGAAACCGCGCTTTTAGTGAGGGATTTTGTACGGAGTTACCTGGACTTTGATGAGTATAGCGTCGGCCGGCCGAACTATTCTTATCCAGTCCATAGCTTGTACTTGGATTCTGACGATCTGACCCTGTACTGGCAGACAATTAACGGTGACAAAAACCGTTACAAGCTGCGTCTGCGGTATTACAGCACTAATCCGGATACCCCCGTCTTTTTTGAGGTCAAACGCCGCATGAACAACTGCATTATGAAGCAGCGTGGCGGTGTGCGACAGCATGCGGTGGCTCCTCTGTTGAACGGGCAATTCCCTGATCAGACCCATCTCCTCAGCAGCAATCCCAAACAGATGTCGGCCGTTCAGCACTTTTTGCAATTGGCCAACGACATCCGCGCCAGGCCAAAGGTGCACATATTCTACATGCGAGAAGCCTACGTCAGCGACAATGACCAAGTTCGCGTCACGTTGGATCGCACCGTCCAGGCGGAGCCCAACCTGGCCTCCAGCGTGAAAACGGAAATGAAGGACCCGAAAGGCAGCTTCCAGAATCAAGTCATCCTGGAGCTGAAATTTACCAATCGCTTCCCTGATTATTTCAAGGAACTGGTTCGAATCTTTGGCGTGATGCAATGCGGCGCCGCCAAGTATGTGTCCTCCGTGGACGCCATCGGCTGCCGAGCCTTGGAAAGTCCCTTCCCGGTCATAGAAGAAAAGGTGAAGTTTTCGCCAGTGCCTTAGCTGAATTTCTTCACCCACTTTATTCCGGCTCTTCTGAAAAACATCCGGAATGCAGCGTTCCTGCTCCAAATTCGTCCAAGGCCCAACCTTGCATTTAAGGAGGTTTTCGGGCATTTTACCATCCTGTTGCGACTGGCCCGATCCTGGCCTTGCTCTCAAAGTCCTTTCGAAACAGGGAAGTCACTTGCATGAATGATTCCGGATACCGATTGCTCTTTGAAGCAAATCCTCAGCCCATTTTGGTTTTCGATCTCGAAACCCTGGTGTTTCTGGATGCGAACGATGCTGCGGTTCGGGAGTACGGTTATTCCCGCGAGCAATTCCTGAAGTTGACGATCCTGGAAATCCGACCTGCTGAAGATGTGCAGCGGTTTCAGACCCATTTCGCCCGGTGGCTCCTGGAAACCCAAAAGCAGCCGTTCGGAAACACTCGTGGCTGGAGACATCAAAGGAAGGACGGCAGTGTTCTCGACGTGGAAGTCGGCTGGTCTCACATCCAACACCAGGGACGAGACGCCTGGCTCATCGTCGTCAAGAACGTGACGGAACAATGCAGAATCGAGGAGAACCTGCGCAACAGCGCCGAACAATTTCGCACCCTCTTCCGCCACGTCCCCATGCCCACTTATTGTTGGCGTGCCAAAGGTGACGATTTCGAGTTGATCAGCTACAACGATGCTGCTGAAGAAACCAGCCATGGAGCCATCCGCGATTGGCTGGGAATCATGGCCTCCAAGATGTACCCGGATATGCCTGAGATTCCGGCGGATTTCGCGCTTTGCCTTAAAGAAAAAAAGAAAATCCGGAAGGAGATGAAATATTTGTTTCGCTCAACCAAAAGTGAAACGGACATCTCCGTTGTTTATACTTTCGTCCCGCCCGATATGGTCATGGCGCACGTTGAGGACATTTCCGAACGCCTGGCCGCCGAACGCGCTTTCCATCGCACCGAAGAACGGTTTTACAAAGCCTTCCACGGAAACCCTGCGGCCATTCTCATTAGCGCTGTGGACACGGGTGCCATCATTGATGCCAACGAAAGCTTTTGCCGCATCTACGGTTTTGGGCGCGATGAGGTCGTGGGCAAAATTTCTTTGGACCTTGGCATCTGGCCTTCCGCGGCGGAAAGAGAACGTCTCGTGCGGCTTCTGAAAGCCGAGGGACGGCTTCGAAATGTGGAAGCGACCGTTTGCACCAGGGCAGGGGAGAAACGTTTCGTAAATATTTCCTCAGAGTTTCTTGCCTTGGATGATCATGAATGCATCCTTTCCATTCTTCAGGACATCACCGAGCGCAAGGTGATGGAGGAGAAGCTCCGCTACAACGAAAGGCTCAAGCAGCAGGTTCTTGAATCAGTGCCGGGAGGTGTTGTTTTTGTGGATTGCGCCGGAGCTGTGCGCGAAGCCAATAGCGAGGCACAGCAGCTCTTCGGATTATCCTACGATGAGCTCACCAAGTCCTATATCTCGGATTTTTCGGCAAATACCATTTGGGAGGACGGCTCGCCCTGTGAGGTAAAGGATTATCCCGTGGCCAGATGTCTGGCAACCCAGCAGCCGCAGGAAAAAAAGATTATTGGCGTCCAAAAATCCGACGGATCAACAAGCTGGGGCGTTTATGCGGCCACGCCCGTTTTCGCTCATGACACGAACGTTTTTTCAGGGGCTGTTGTCACCTTCTTGGATGTCACTCCGCGTAAGGCAGCCGAGGAGGCGCTGAAAGAGAGCGAGCTCCGTTTCCGGCAGCTTGCCGAAAACATCCACGAGGTGTTTTGGATGCGCGACCCCCAACGGCAGCAGATGCTTTACGCCAGTCCTGCCTATGAAAAGATCTGGGATCGTACCTGCCAGGAGCTTTACCGCGACCCCAATTCCTACCTGGCCGCCATTCACCCCGAAGATCGTCATCAGGCCACGGGTGCCGAGGAAGCGCAACGGAAAGGTTTGGCCACATCCGCCGAATACAGAGTCGTTCGTAGTGACGGCTCGGTGCGTTGGGTTCGAGATCGGGGATTTCCGATTTTCGGCCCGGACGGAACCGTTCAACGGGTCGCGGGGATCGCTGAAGACATCACACACTATAAGCGTGCCCTCGTTGCGCTGCAGGAGAGCGAAACCAAATACCGCACCCTTGCTGAGACTACTGGGGTTGGGATTTGGCAAATCACTCGGGAAGGAGAAACGATCTATGTTAATCCCGCCATGCGCGCGGCCCTGGGTGTGTCGGAGGCCGCAACGTTGGTCGGGCGAAAGTATTCCGAGTTCTTTACTCTCGAAAGTCTGGCAGTGATTCGGTCAGAGTTGCGAAAGCGTGAAAAGGGTTTGGCTTCCCATTATGAGGTTGAAATGGTCCGGGCAGATGGCGCTCGACGAAACATGCTCGTGTTTGGCGGCCCATTCTTTACACCGGATGGCAACCTCCACAGTATCCTGGGTTCATTTATTGACATCACCGATCGCAAACGCGCCGAGCAGGAAGCTTCCAACCTGGTCCTGCTCGTTCAGAACACCAGTGATTTCGTGGCCATCGCTTCCATGAACGGCGAGATCACCTTTTTGAACGATGGCGGACGAAAATTGATCGGGCTTGATCCAGATTGTGATGTCGCCAAGTTAAAGATTCCGGACTTCTTGACTCCTGAAGCTTTTGACAAAGCGGCCCTATATGAGATTTCAGCGGTGAAAGAGTTTGGCTTTTGGAGAGGCGAAGCGAGTCTGCGCCATTTCCAAACCGGGAAAACCATTCCGGTGCAGGTTGTTTCCTTGCTCCTGCGCCACCCCGAAACTGGCCATCCGATCGGGCTGGCAACCATCCAGCGCGATATTACGGAGCGCAAGGAGGCGGAGCATGCCCTCCAGGATTATGCGGAGCGCCTCCGAAATCTCTCTAGCCGCTTGATCGAAGCGCAAGAGGCGGAGCGCCGCCATATCGCGCGGGAATTGCACGACGAAATTGGCCAAACCCTCACCGCCACCAAGCTGAATCTGCAAGCCGCCCAGCGCGTTTCCGATCCAGCCGTTTTGGAGGGAAAACTCCTGGATGGCATTCAGCTCATCGAACGGCTCCTGGAACAGGTCAGAAATCTTTCCCTGGATTTATGCCCTCCCCAGCTCGATTTTTTGGGCTTGGTCCCGGCCCTCCGCTCTTATGTGGAGGAGCAGTCAGAACGGGCCGGGTTGCAGGCGCAATTCTTTGCCGATGAGAACATGGATCGTCCTCCGCCTTTGATCGAGATCGCCTGCTTCAGGGTGGCCCAGGAAACGATCACCAATGTCATCCGCCACGCCAAAGCCAAAAATCTTTCCGTGCGGTTGCTCCAGGACGTGGAAGCGCTTCACCTTTTCGTGCGGGATGACGGACTCGGTTTTGACTTTGCCGCTGCCAGACTTCGCGCCGGGCGTGGTGAAAGCCTGGGCATCCTCGGTATGGAGGAGCGGGCGGTCCTGCTCGGAGGCCAATTAACCTGCCAATCCGGCCCTGACAAAGGAACCCAGGTTCATGCTTGGTTCCCTTTGGAAGTCGCCGAAACGAAACAAACAGAGTGACCTAATGATAAAAAAGATTCGAGTCTTGTTGGTGGATGATCATGTGCTGGTGCGAGCCGGGATTCGCTCCCTTTTGGAAAAAATGGATTTCGTGGAGGTGGCCGGCGAGGCTGATAACGGGCGGATGGCCATGGAAATGATCCGGGCTAACCCTCCCGACATTACCCTGATGGACATCGCCATGAAGGAATTGAACGGGCTGGAAGCCGCTGGCCGAATCGCGAAGGAATTCCCCCAGGTCAGGGTTATTATTCTTTCCATGCTGGCCAAAGAAGATTTCGTAGCCCAGGCATTGCGCTCCGGAGCCAAGGGATATTTACTGAAGGATGCTGCCACAAATGAATTGGAGACCGCCCTCAAAACAGTGATGAGCAACGGCACGTATTTCAGCGAGACCATTTCTAAAATGTTAGCTAGTCGAAATATTTCCCTGGATAGCGCCGCTCAAAGCCCTTTGGACCATCTCACCCCGCGTCAGCGCGAAATTCTCCAGTTAATCGCTGAGGGTAAAAGCACCAAGGAAATCGCCTTCATGCTCAAGGTGAGTGCCAAAACCGTGGAAACGCATCGTGCCCTTCTGATGGATCGTCTTGATATACATGATGTCCCGGGGCTTGTGCGCTACGCGATTCGCATCGGCCTCGCGGAGCCTTAAATGATGTATTAGGGAAATTCCTGAATAGTAGTTTAAGTTCGTTAATGCATCATTGGAGCGTTCAGGGCCGAAAGTCTCGCTCGTCGTGAGGAATTGCGATACGATGAGCGCCTTGGATAGAGCTGTTCCTTTAAATTTTCCGCAAGCGCTGCGTCGTTTGCATTTCTGGATTTGATTCGGGTAGCAGATCGTTTCTTCAGCGGGGTTCCCCAACCTCCACCTCCTTGGCGTCTGTTGCCCGAATCTCTTTTTTACACGGCTGCCTGGCTCTCGGGAAATTCCAACTGGTTAAGCTCCTCGGCGAATTCGCGGCTATTCCTGACCATACGTCCACCGATCTCAACTCACCGCAAATACTTGAGCTGCCTCCGCGCCAGGTATGGATCGAGCCGCGCCAAAACAAAATACGCCCATTTTTCTTTAAGCTTGGTCAGGAAGTTCCGCGATGTTCGCCATCCTGCCGCATCAATCCGCTGGCAATGCGTGAGGTCTTTGGAAAACATTTCCCGGGCTCCTTCTGCCAACGCCGTGTCGCTCACTCTCACCAGCAATTCATAATTGATGCGAAGGCTGCGCACATCCATGTTCGCCGAGCCCGCATAAACCACATCATCCAGGATAAACATCTTCGCGTGCAGCACCTGCGGCTGGTATTCATGAATCTCCACGCCGGCCCGCAAGAAGGAGCGGTAAAGCCGCCGGGTCGCCAAATGCGACAGCAGAACATCGGATTTTCCGGCAAGGATGAGCTGGACCTTTCCACCGCGCTTCGTCACTGCGATTATCGCTTTTCGCAAACGCCACGTGGGCAGGAAATAGGCGCAGATGATCTTTACGTTTTTCGAGGTTTGTAAATCCTGCACAAAAGAACGTTTCAACGCCGCGTGATTCAGGCCGGGGCCGTTCAGGATCAGTTTCCAGTTTTGGCCCAGGGTCACTTTGTCCCTGGCGGGCATCAGGTTCTGGAGCCGCTTGTGCAGCATGTTCGCATTGCTGAAAAACTGGTCGAAGCTTTCCGCAAGTTCATCCACCAGTGGCCCGGCCACTTGCAATCCAAGATCCCGCCAGCCGCTCTTGACACCATCCCCTCGGTATTCCTCAGCAATATTAAATCCTCCAATGAAAGCAATTTTGCTGTCGCACACCATCAGTTTGCGGTGGTCCCGATAGCTCCAGCGATTCAAAGTCAGCGGATTGAAGAAAGTAAATTCGCCGCCTGCTTTCCGAAATGAATTCCAGTAAGCATCCGACAGCGAGATCGAGCCCATCGAATCCACCATCACCTGCACTTTCAAACCTCTTTGAGCTGCAGCGGTGAGTTCGTCCCGAAACTCATTGGCGAGCGGTCCTTCGCTGAAAATATAGGTTTCCAGCCGGATGGACTCCGTCGCCGCGCGAATGGCCGTCAACATCGTAGCCAAGGCTTCCTCCCCTGTCCTCAGCCACTGAAAGGAGGAGGTAGGCCGCTGCAAAGCAGATTTCAAAATGGTTGCCATTACTGACCGCAGCTTATAGGGAGCATGCTAAAAGAAAAGTCGTAGTTTACCTGAGGATTTGCTATGTTTCGACCGCATGGAACCTTGTCGAGCGCTCAACGTAAGGATCTGCCGGTCAAACCGACTCCTGGCTGTGCGATCTTTTAGTATGCGGCTGCTTCGCTTCATGGTGGTCTGCGGCTTGGCTCTGCTGCCGCTCTCTTCAGCCTTCGGAGCCGCCAAAACCCAGGTTGGCTTGATTGTGCCTGCGCAAACCGTTCGCCCGGGCGAGTCAATCCTCGTCGGAGTTCAGATGCGCTCGGCGCCGAAATGGCATACCTATTGGCGCAATCCCGGCGAATCCGGCGCCGCCACCAGGATTACATGGACTTTGCCCACCGGTGTCACGGCGGGTGAAATCCAATGGCCAGTCCCCGAAAAGTATGAGTCAGCTGGCATGGTCACTTACGTTTACCACGACGAAGTGGTGCTCCTGGTTCCTCTGACCTTCGACCAGACTCTCCCCAACGGACCACTCCAATTGTCCGCCAAGGTTTCCTGGCTTGAATGCGAGCAGTTGTGCGTGCCCGGCAAGGCTACCCTGAACGCTTCCCTCACGGTAGCGGATGCAACCAAACCCTCCCCGGACGCCGCCATCATTCGCGACGCGCAAAAACGCCTCCCCAAAACCGACCCTACCCTGACCGTGCAAACCATTTGGGAGGATGGCAAAACTCCCCAGGAACGTTTCCTCACCCTGGCCTGGAAACCCCATTCTGCGGCAGTGCAGGGCGACTTCTTTCCCTATGAATCTGCCAACCTGGAATTTGGCGGTGCAACCGAGGTCAGGAAGGCCGACCCCAACGAAATTCGAGTCCGCAAAACCGTGAAGAAGCTGGACGGCGATTGGCCCAAGGAAATTAATGGCCTGGTGTTGGAGCAGGGGACAGCCAAGACTGCTGAAGCTTGGGAAATGAAAGCCAGCCAGGAGACGAAGATCGCGGAAGCAACCTCCGTCCCCACCGCCCTGCTGGAAACCAAGCCCGCTACCCAGCCCGTTTCGCTCCTCGGCATGCTCGGCTTTGCATTCTTGGGAGGACTCATTCTCAACATCATGCCCTGCGTGCTCCCGGTTATAGCCCTCAAAATCCTGGGGTTTGTTCAACAAAGCAAAGAAGCGCCTGCCCGGGTTGGCAAGCTCGGGATGATTTACGGCCTCGGTGTCATCTTCTCCTTCCTCTGCCTGGCGGGTCTCGTCATCGGCGTGCAGCAGGCAGGCCATTCTGCCGCGTGGGGCATGCAATTTCAAAATCCCAGGTTCGTTATTGCCATGACGACTCTCGTGCTCCTCATTGCGCTGAACCTTTTCGGTGTCTTTGAAGTCACCTTGAGCGGCAACGCTATTGGAGCTGCCAGCCAACTCGCCTCGCGCGAAGGAACTTCAGGCGCATTTTTTAACGGTATTTTGGCCACGGCGCTGGCCACTCCTTGCACAGCCCCGTTTTTGGCTACGGCATTGGGTTATGCTTTTGTGCAGCCGCCAGCCATTATCGTCCTGTTCTTTGTCTGCATTGGGCTAGGCCTGGCCTTTCCTTATGTTTTGTTGAGCCTGCGCCCCTCCTGGCTAAAGTTCCTCCCAAAGCCAGGCGCTTGGATGGAGAAATTCAAAATCATGATGGGCTTTCCGATGCTTGCCACGGCCGTCTGGCTCTTGAGCCTCACCGGGCGGCACTTTGGAAACAGTGGCCCGCTCTGGATCGGCATTTTCCTGATCACCGTGGCGCTGGCTGCCTACATCTATGGTGCGTTCGTGCAGCGAGGCGTCCGGCACAAGGGCCTGGCCGCTGGAATCAGCCTTGCCTTATTAATGGCCGGGTATGGTTACGCGCTCGAGCGCGAGTTGAAATGGCGGACGCCTGTTAAGCAGGGCGCAAACCCTGGCTTGGTGCGCCATTCATCTGGCGTCGATTGGCAGCCTTGGAGCAAAGCAGCCGTGGACAAGGCCCGCAGCGAGGGCAGGCCGGTGCTTGTGGATTTCACAGCGGATTGGTGCTTAACCTGTCAGGCGAACAAGAAGATCGCGATCGAGATCGCTTCGGTTCAGGCCAAGCTTAAGGAAATCAACGCTATCTCGCTGCTTGGAGATTACACATTGGAGGATGACGCTATCACCGCTGAGTTGAAACGCTTTGATCGGGCAGGGGTTCCCTTGGTGGTCGTTTATCCAAAGGACCCAAAGAAGGCGCCGCTAGTCCTTCCCGCCACGCTCACCCCTTCCATTGTCTTGGACGCGCTGGACCAAGCCTCCAAATAGCGCAAAATGATGGGTTCAGTTCACGCATCACGCTTCACGTCTCATCCATTATCTCCCTCTTGCACAGATGGTTATATGGCTTAGTTTTCTGTTGTGAGTAACAGGTAATTGTGGTTGTTTGTGTGAACGCCAGCGATTTAAACGTCGCTGGCGGAATCGTTTAGCGATGCCCTAAGGCCAGCCACCATGTCAGGCACACGAGGCTCAGGCAAATCCCCTCCGCCATCCGATTCCAAAGTGGGGTTTGGAGCACTTTTTCGGGGAAAAAGCAGAGCAGACTGCCAAATATTGCTCCCCAAACAAACCCCGCTCCATGGGCAAGAACGTCCGACTGTTGGCCGGTTCCAACCAGAATGAGCAAAAAGCACCCCGCGACGAAGCTGCGAATTCCAGCCTGCCGGGCCGTCATTGAGCCACGCCCGCGCCAAAGGGAATAAACGGTTAACATTCCCAACGACCCCATTACCATTCCGGATTCGCCGAGGCCTCGATGGCTGTCAGGATAAATCCAGTAATCCGCCAGGTTCCCTCCCGCCCCAGCCAGAAACGAAGCGAACAGAGCGATTCCCGGACCAAAGCTCCCCATGGCGAAGCCCAGGAAAATCGAGCCAATCGTCACGTTGGAAAGCAGGTGAGGCAGGTCCGCGTGCAGCATCACTGCAGTGAATAACCGCCACCATTCGCCATGGGACGCCTTCTCGCTCACCATCAGACCGGCCGCTTTGGCGTAACTATATTTTCCCTCCACCAGCAGGAAAACGAATGCAAGCAGCAGAGACCACAGCACCGCTCGCCAGTCGAATACGAGGCCGGTCCACGGTTCGGTTTGGCTCCAGATATGCTTCTTATTCTCCTGTCGGTACAACCGAAGGGTTTGGATAGCGCGGGTGAGATCATCTGGTGGCAAAACCAGTTGCCAGCCGTGGTCTGCAGTCTCGGGTTCGATGCGACACTCGATCCCCTGGCTGATCAGCACGAGGCTCCAATCCATGGCTTGTTGCCTGGAGCGGACTGGTATGATGGCGCCCGTGGGGTCCATGGAGCGCGACTCTATTACATTCGCGCGGCAAAGTCGCCATTTAACCCATTGGCACTGGGGGATTTCTGGTACTGACATTTGGCTGAAAACAGTGTATTAAGTTCCTAGAACGAACCACACGTTGCTGTCATCGAGAATAAGTAAAAGGTGTATCGAATGAACGTGATAATTTCGAACTGCAGAATGCAGTTTACCGCGGAGGATATTGATTTCATCCTGGAAGCGCTCCGTCCCAAGGTTGATTCCTCGGATTGTTTAGTCAAGTTGCTGGCTGACGAGGAAACCCGCGATCAGGTCCTCGACGATGACAGTCTTTTCCGTGCTGTCCTGGAGCATCGCGGCTGCCTGAAGGTCTCATCCCATTTCTATTTCTACATCCTTGTTCGCCAGGTGCTGCGCAAGTCTGGCATCGAGGACCGCTCAGTCTCTGACTACGTCGCCGAGGTTTTGACGGAATTCTCCCGGTTGGAGCGGATGCAATGCGTCCCGAAAGGCCAGGCCGGGCCGCTCAACTATTTCTTTGAAATGATCAGCGCGCTCCAGAATGCGGATGATACCACTGGCTTTTATATTCGCACGCACATTGGAAACCAGTCGCTCTTCATGTCTGGCATTTTTCCTGAGCGAATCCGGTATCGCGCGGAACGGCGAGGGGCTCCTGATCTGAAATATTACGAAGAAATTGGGCGCATGAATTACCGCGTGGCCCGTGACCATCGCCTCGCCCGAAAGTATGACCTCGATGGGATCTTCGATGTTCTTTCTGAACGCTTTCACGACACTCGCCGTGCTCTGAACGATCTCGGCGAAAGGCTCATTACCCTCCATGAAGACCGGGGGATTAACGCCGTCCTCGATCACTCCCTCAAATTCGGTATTTAACTTAGCAGCCCGAGCTCCTCCACCACCGCGATCGACTCCGCTGGATCGGCGTGATGAATCGTTTGCCAACCACGCGCACGGCCCGTCTCAATGTTATCGAGTCGATCATCCGCATACAGAATTTGGGAACCCTTTCGCCCCGTCATCTTCTCCATCACCTCGTAGAGCCTGTGGTCTGGCTTCATCGCTCCATGTTCGAAAGACAAAACATACCCGTCAAAATGCGCAAAGAACGGGTAATGTTTCCGGATATGGCCAATCGCCAGGTCATTGGTGTTGGAAAAAATGAAGGTCGGGATTTTATTCGCTCGGAGCCGTGCGTGCAGCTCAATCATCGGCTCGATCGGTGAAAAAATGTCGCTGAATACGCTGCAGAACTCCTTCAATTCTCCGCGGTAACCGGTCCCGGAACAAACCTCTTTATAGAACTGCTCCTTCGGAATGAGGCCCGTCTCGTAGCGAAAGA
>JAQGOV010000273.1 GCA_028293425.1 Verrucomicrobiales bacterium | reverse complement strand
CCGTGCCGACGTTTGCGATCTCAACGAGTTCTCTTTCAATCGCAATTTCCGACACCACCAATCCAGGTGCTACCTCGCTTCCGAAAACCGAGAGTTTGACTTCTCCTGAAAATCCCACCGCCAGATTCCCCTCCGGGTCTCTTGCGGATAATCGGGCCGCGAATGGAACCCCGGCCTCGATCTTCGCAGGAATGCTATCCCAAGCGAAGTAATCGAGTGAGCTCGCGCTGACCGAGTGAACCAGGAACAACAATGCCGCTAACGTGCCAACAATGAGTCCGCAATAGGAAAAGGATTTTGGGGTTGGCATATTTGTCCGCCCGTTTTGAGAACATCGAGCAGATTACAAAATACAGCGGATTACAAGACTCGCGACGAAACTACTAAGATGGGTAATCGTGGAGAGGGAGGGGTGTGTGACGCCAAAGTAACCTGAGGATCACGCAGCGACTTTAATTTTGAGGTAATCGGAGTTGTTGATGTGATTCCAGCATTCGTCCCAACGATGGCTTTTGAGGGCGCAGCGTAAAGCCAGCACGTTGGTGGCGCCACTCTTCGTCCAAAACATGCCTGATTCCTTAAGGCGTTGTCCGATGACTGCTTTGCAACCCGCCTCAACCACACCGGACCCATAAAAGAGACCTTGGTCGCGGTAAGTCTTGTAGAGCATACGAGTCTTTTGGTTGTCGAAGTAGGCAATTTGTTTTTCCAAGGAGTCATCGGTTTGCGGCCCTAAATCATCGAGGCGCTTTCGCGCCTCTGCGATCATCTCCAGGACCTGATCGTTCTTGAGCATCTGCTTCCATTTCTCTTCGGTGCGCGCTGCCCATGAGCTTTGGTTGGCATAAAGCCCCTGGCACAATGTGTGCAGCCGTTCCAGTGCATGGTAGAGGTCCACGATCCAAATGGCGGAAGGGAAATTGACCCGGGCCAGTTCCCAGATCCAGGGGGCTCCGTCACCCAGAACGGCGATTTTCACGGCTCGCCCCAAACCACGCCGCAAGGCTTCGTGCCGGATGTGCCCGCCAAAATCCTCGGCTGTTTGGAAATTTCCAATGTAAGTGGTCGAATCGGGATCGCGGAGTGGCAATCCCGTTTCTTCATCCACCTTGGTCTGGGTAAAAACGCAGCCCAGCTTGACCTCGCGGGTCTTGGAGGTCCCGTCCTCCTGCTTGCCTTTGCGTCCGGCCAGTTCATCGGCGACCATCGGCACGCCCGTGGCGTCCACCTCCACGTACATGATGGGAATAGGTTTGGGGTCAGGGTTGGGATTTTGTTCCAAAGCCAGCGCCACTTTCCCGCCAACCTGATTGCCCAGGCGATGAATCTGGCGGCCTTCGATTGAAATGCCCGCCAGAGCAGCCACGTCCTCACCGGCCGCGGCGTAACCTTCACGCGCGGCTGCCCGGGCCGTCAGGCGGACCAGCGCGGGCGAAAAGCTCTCTACCAAACCCAAGGCTCCATCCAGCGGAAAACGGCCCGTGCCGGATTCCTCGGAATAAAAGTAATTCCGATGCAGTTCCACCGGGCCGAAGATCGAATGCATCTGGAGTTTGCGTCCGGGATGACATTTTTCGCCGGGCAGGCTGGCGTTATTGGGAATAGAAAGTTCCGTTCCGGCGTAGAGTTGTTCCAGCAGCCGACGGCCATCCTTGAACAATGCCTCGCGTAACCCCAGTTCGATGGCTTCGCAGTTGCGGACGCCATGGCGCTCCAAGTTCTGCCGACTCAGCTTGAGGAAGGCTTGGGTTTCCTGGAACTGTTCGTGGGCGAGTTCTTCGGGCTGGAGTTTTTTTTAATGTCGGAGTCTTGCGACTCCAATTGGGTGATCTCATCGCTCAGAGTCACGTATTCATCGGCCAGGGATTGGAAACGGCGATAATTATCGACCTGCTCCTGGATTTGGGGGACTTGCTCGGTGGAGATTCGCTGGCTGAATTTCTTGCCATGGAAGAAGCCTTGGAGGACGAAGTAAGGACCACGTGGTTCCGTTTGGCCAGGAAGGGCTTTGAAGAACTGCTTGCTCAAGGTGCCGCGGCGGAGGTGGTCGATAGCGCGCATCTCTTGAAGGAGTAGATTTCGTTTTTGGATAAGAGCATCGAGTTGAACTGGCATGGAGCACATTGTATCTACACAGATACAATGTGCAAGCGCCAAACACCCGGCGGTACAGTCTCTTTCATTTTGAGTTACTCAGGCGTCACACACCCTAGAGCGACGGTCGCACTGAAGAACGTTGGCATATTCACCAAGTTTGATGGATCATCGGACTTTATATGGTGCGTTACACTCAGGATGAACTCGCAAAGCTTCTCAGCGATGCGGAGTCCGATTTGGTTGAAAGGAAGGAGAGCTGGAGAGGAGATGCGCCAGAAAAAGCTCGGCAGGCCGTATGTGCCTTCGCGAACGACTTGCCGGATCATCGCAAGCCCGGACTTTTGCTGGTGGGGATTCGTGATTCAGGTGTCCCCGCTGGAATTCAAATAACTGACGAGCTCCTCCAGACACTTGCCGCTATCAAAAGCGACGGCAAGATTGTTCCACCCCCTACAATCCTTGTTGAGAAACAGCGTGTGAATGATTGTGAGGTAGCGGTGGTCACAGTACACCCAGCGGACTCTCCACCCGTACGCTATGATGGTAGAATCTGGGTTCGGCTGGGACCGCGGCGGGGAATCGCCAGCGCTCAGGATGAGCGGATTTTAAGTGAGAAGCGTCGCTTTCGAGACATTCCTTTTGATTCTCATCCTATTTCAGCGGCATCGTTAGGGGCGCTGAGCAAGGTCCTTTTTGAGGAGGAATATTTGCCCAACGCATTCGCCCCCGACATTTTGGAGGCTAACGACCGGACTTACGAACAGCGGCTCGCCGCATGCAAGTTGGTCGCGCGTGCCGATGAGCCAATCCCGACCGTCGCTGGTTTATTGGCAATCGGCAAGCACCCCCGAGAATGGCTCCCTGGTGCTTATATCCAGTTCCTGCGCATTGACGGCGCCGATTGGTCCGATCCTGTGGTGGATGAGGCTTTGATCGAAGGCCCCCTTCCCCAGAGCATTCGGCGAATTGACGAAAAATTCGAATCTCATAACCGCACGTCCGTGGATATCGTATCGGGATCGATCGAGAGCCGCTCCACTGCTTACCCGGTTTCGGCGCTTCAGCAACTGATTCGGAATGCGGTGATGCATCGCACTAATGAGGGAAGCAATGCGCCAGTCCGAGCCTATTGGTTCAAAGATCGAATAGAAATCCATAGCCCGGGTGGCCCTAACGGATCGGTTACCTCCGAGAAATTCGGACAGCCGGGGGTGAC
>JAQGOV010000267.1 GCA_028293425.1 Verrucomicrobiales bacterium | reverse complement strand
AGCCATTCCAAGTTCATGTTCATCTATAGTTGGGGTTGCTCAGAGTTCAGGGACGAAGTTGCTTGCCGCCAGGTTACATTCCGATTCACCAAATCACCGCCATGGCAGATGGTTGGCCACATGGCTTTTCCACGGAGTTCTTCATCTTCCGATTTGTTCGAGGTTCGGTGTATCGCACTAGTTTAACAGGATAACAGTCGCCGGTTAAAGCGATTTTTGTCATTGCCCAAGGCGTATTCCCTTCAATAGTCGGCTTTTGAGAGCCTTCTGGAGCCCTGTCCGCATGTTCCTGGTTCCGGCCCGAGGAGCAAGGGAGAGGATTCTGGGCTCGCAAGGCCGCTTCGACGGAAAATCTGTATTTCCGCTCAAAACGAGACGCCTGCATAGTATTCAGTGCCATAGCCAGCGCTCACCCAGCCGCTTGCGCACCGCGCAAACGTTCCCGGGCAAGTGCTTGGCCTATTTGTCACTTGTTTGACACCTTTTTGTCAAGAACACCCCGAAGCGCTTCCTCGGTTTTGGATGGCCGAAAATCTACGTAGGAACCATGGTGGCGCGCATGCTTGGGGACTCCTGGGCCTCCCCAGCAGAACTTTCTGTTTCCGATGGCCACCCCGATCCCACGCGCATTTGCTATGGATTTTTTCTCCAAAGATTGGTACTTATGGATTATGCCTGAAAAGAGTCTTAATGAAGTACCGCGTGACATTCGTGAACTTTATCAGAAGGGCACCGTGGCGCTGCAAAGACAGAATTTCGACTACGCCCTGGCCATTTTTCAGCAGGTGCTCCAGCGTGAGCCTGGGTTGTTCGATTGTCGCCAGGCTCTCAGGGCCACTCAATACAAGAAAAACGGCAACTCAGGCGGTTTTTTCAAGAAGATGCTCGGTGGCGCAAGTTCCCAGCCGGCATTGGCCAAAGGGCAGATGTCCCTCCGCAAAGATCCCTTGGATGCTCTCGCGACGGCCGAGCAAGTGCTCAACTCGGACCCTGCGAATTCCGGCGCGCATAAGCTTGTGGCTGAAGCAGCCCTTGCGGCCGACCTGCCCAGGACCGCCGCGCTGTCCCTTGAAATCCTCCTCAAAAACTCCCCCCGGGATTATGAGCTCAGTATGCTCTACGGTCAGGCCCTTGCCCAGGCAGGGCAGGTTGAAAAAGCTGAAAATATTTATGTAGAGCTTCAGCGTGTTTTCCCGAACAAATCCGAAATCTCCCAGGCGCTTAAAAACCTTTCCGCCAAAAACACGCTCCAGCAGGGCGGCTACGAGGCTCTGGCTGACGGCTCAGGCTCGTATCGGGACGTGCTCAGGAATAAAGAGGAGGCGGTGGCCCTTGAACAAGAAAAGCGGGAAGTCAAAACGGACGATGTTTCCGCCCGCCTGATCCACGATTATGAGCAAAAGCTGATAGCCGAGCCGCGTAACATCAAACTCATGCGTTCCATTGCCGAGCTTTATAGCCAACGCAAAGATTTCGACAAAGCACTTGAGTATGGTGAACGCATCCGCACCACCGATGGGGGAGCTGACCCAGCTATGGATCGCTTTATTGGGGATCTTTCGTTGAAGCGGCTGGATCACATCCTTGCCTCCTTAAACCCGAATTCGCCCGATTACGCTGAACAGACCGCTCGTCTTGAAGCTGAGAAAACCGAATTCAAGCTCAAGGAATGCAAAGCACGGGCTGACAAGTACCCGACCGACCTCCAAATCCGTTTTGAACTGGCTGAGCTCTATTTCAAGGCTGGCAAAATTTCGGAAGCGATGCAGGAATTTCAAAAAGCCCAGCAAAACCCGAATCGCCGCCTCCAATCCATGATTTACCTCGGCCAATGCTTCGCCCGCCGTGGCATGAACGATTTGGCCGCTCGCACGCTCCAGAATGCTTTGAAGGAAAAAACCACCTTTGATGAGGAAAAAAAGGAGTTGATTTACCAGCTTGGCTGCGTCTTGGAAAAAATGGGCAAGAAAGAGGAAGCCATCGAGCAGTTTAAACAAATTTACGAAATCGACATGGGCTACAAGGACGTCTCCGCCAAGGTCGATGCATACTATTCCGGGACCTAACCAGTCTGCTTCAGGGCTTCCGGGCTCGGTGCGCGAGAGGGCCACCCGCCTCTGAAAAGGCAGGTAACCATTGCAAACCTACCAATATTAGTCGATTAGATACTCTGGAAAAAACCTTCATTTGTATCAGACTCTCTAATTTCAAGCTGCCCTCGCTCTTATACTTTAGCGGATCCGTTGACGCTATGCTCCCTGGCTTGGTACATTTCATTTGATTCGGGCTCCCAACGATGTTGACCGAACCACCGACCCATGAATCTCATAACTCGAACGTGGCGTTCCTCCGTGGGGAAGAAATACCTCATGGCGATTTCCGGCTTCGCGCTTTTCCTGTTTGTCATCGCGCATATGCTCGGGAATCTCCAAGTCTTCCTCGGCGCGGAACAAATCAACCGTTATGGCCACTTCCTCCAAAGCACTCCTGAACTGCTCTGGCCCGCGCGTATTGGGTTGCTGGTATTGGTTCTGGTCCACATCTTCGCAGCCATCAAGCTCTCTCAGGAAAACAAAGCAGCTCGGCCTGTTGCCTACCACAATTACCAAATGGTGGCCGCAAGCTACGCGTCCCGGACGATGCTGATGAGCGGCCTAATTGTCCTGGCTTTCATTATTTACCACCTGCTTCACTACACCGCACAGGTGCAGTATGTGAACTTCACCGGCCAAAATTTCGTGGATTTTACGGATCCACAAAAACGTCATGACGTTTACAAGATGATGGTTGTCGGCTTTAGCAAACCGTTGGTTTCCCTATTTTACATCGTAGGGGTAGGGCTCCTCTGCCTGCATCTGAGCCATGGTGTGAGCAGTATGTTCCAGTCGCTTGGTTGGAAGAACAAATATTACGGCCAATTTCTTGATAAATTTGCGCGGATTATTTCGTGGGTTATCTTCCTGGGCTACGTTTCTATTCCGGTCTCGGTCTTGGCCGGTTTCTTGAAGGAGGCAGTCAAGCCATGATTCTCGATTCTAAAATCCCCGCTGGTCCGCTGGCCCAAAAATGGGACAAGCATCGCTTTGACCTGAAACTCGTCAATCCAGCCAACAAACGTAAGTTCGAGGTCATCGTGGTTGGAAGCGGTTTGGCTGGCGCTTCGGCGGCCGCCACACTTGCCGAACTCGGTTACAAAGTGAAGTGCTTCTGCTACCAGGATAGCCCTCGCCGCGCGCACAGCATCGCGGCCCAGGGCGGCATCAACGCAGCAAAGAATTACCAGAACGACGGCGACAGCATTTACCGCCTCTTTTATGATACCATTAAGGGAGGAGATTTCCGGGCACGTGAAGCCAACGTGTATCGCCTGGCCCAGGTCAGCGTTAACATCATTGACCAATGCGTCGCCCAAGGTGTTCCTTTCGCTCGCGAATACGGCGGTCTCCTGGCCAACCGCTCCTTCGGGGGTGCGCAGGTTTCCCGTACATTCTACGCCCGGGGTCAAACCGGCCAGCAATTGCTTTTGGGTGCCTACCAGGCTTTAGAACGCCAGATCGGCCTTGGCGCGGTAAAAATGTATCCGCGCGCTGAAATGCTGGATGTTGTGACCATTGATGGCCACGCCAAGGGGATCACTGTGCGCGACCTCGTCACCGGCGAAGTCACGACTCACGCGGGCGACGCTGTCGTCCTGGCGACGGGTGGTTACGGAAACGTCTTTTATCTCTCAACCAATGCTGTCGGTTGCAACGTCACCGCCACCTGGCGGGCTTACAAAAAAGGCGCGGCATTCGCCAATCCCTGTTATACACAGATTCACCCCACGTGCATCCCGGTGAGCGGCGATCATCAATCCAAGTTAACCTTGATGTCCGAGTCGCTGCGGAATGATGGCCGGGTATGGGTGCCAAAAAGGAAGGGCGACAACCGGCCCCCTGGCCAGATTCCTGAGGATGAGCGCGATTATTTCCTGGAGCGTAAATATCCCAGCTTTGGCAACCTCGCTCCTCGCGATATCTCGTCACGCGCGGCAAAGGAAGCCTGTGATGATGGGCGCGGCGTGGGCCCTGGTGGGCTTGGCGTTTACCTGGATTTCGCGGACGCAATCAAACGGCTCAGTGAAAAGGTCGTTCGCGAGCGCTACGGCAATCTTTTCGATATGTACGAAAAGATCACCGGCGAAAATGCCTACCAAGTACCCATGCGCATTTATCCGGCGGTTCATTACACGATGGGCGGCTTGTGGGTGGACTATCATCTCATGAGCAACGTCCCTGGCTTGTTCGTGGTAGGGGAAGCTAACTTTTCTGATCACGGAGCAAATCGGCTTGGGGCAAGCGCGCTCATGCAAGGCCTTGCTGACGGCTACTTCATTCTTCCTTACACCATTGGGAACTACTTCGCGTCTTCCAAGCAGCCCAAACCCGCTGCCAGCCATCCTGAGTTCAAGAAGTCGCTGGAGGCCGTGAATGCGATTTCCAAAAAGCTTTTGTCCATCAATGGCAAACGCACTGTCGCCAGCTTTCACCGCGAGCTGGGTAAAATCATGTGGGATAAATGCGGCATGGCTCGCAGCGAAGCGAGCCTTAAGGAAGCCCTTCAGCGGATTCCCGAACTCCGAGCCGAATTTTGGAAAAACGTTAAAGTCACCGGCGAATCGGGCAGTCTCAACATGGACCTGGAAAGGGCCGGGCGCGTGGCTGATTTCCTTGAGTTTGGCGAACTCCTTTGCCTCGACGCCCTCCAGCGTAACGAATCCTGCGGAGGCCATTTCCGTGTTGAACACCAGGCTGAGGACGGGGAAGCCAAGCGCGATGATGATAATTATGCCTATGTCGCTGCCTGGGAATACCAGGGTGAAGGTAAAACTCCGGTGCTTCACAAAGAATCCCTGGTCTATGAAGAGGTGCATATGAGCACCCGCAGCTATAAATAAATTTAGGCCCTGGCACTTATGAATCTTACTCTCAAAGTCTGGCGGCAAAAGGATGCGAAAGATCCTGGCCGCATGGTGGACTACCCGGCCGCCAACGTCAGCCCCGACATGTCCTTCCTGGAAATGCTGGATATGGTCAATGAAGGCCTCATTGCCAAGGGTGAAGAACCGATTGCTTTTGACTCTGACTGCCGCGAAGGCATCTGTGGGACCTGCTCGTTGGTCATCAACGGCATTGCGCATGGCGGCCAGCGCGGTACCACCGTCTGCCAGCTCCACATGCGCCGGTTTCAGGATGGCCAAACCATCACCATTGAGCCATGGCGCGCCAAGCCATTCCCGGTGCTCAAGGACCTCGTCACTGACCGCAGCGCTTTCGACCGTATTATTCAGGCGGGTGGATTTATCTCCGTGAACACCGGCGGAACGCCCGATGGGAATTGCCTTCCTGTTTCCAAAGTGCAATCGGATGCCGCCATGG
>JAQGOV010000265.1 GCA_028293425.1 Verrucomicrobiales bacterium | reverse complement strand
CCGCCAAATTTGGTCAACCCGGCGATCACCGCACCGACCAGCGACGCGATTTGCATTTCGCTGGCCAAAAATCCAGCCGACCGCTACGCGTCCTATGCCGACATGAGGATGGCGCTGGAGGCTGCCCGCAGCCAGTTGTTGGTTCAGAAGTATGTGGATCGGGGCGGGGAGGACACGGGGTCCGGTGGACAAGGTTCCGGGCGTTCCTGGTGGCGACGGTAAATGGGCCTAAATTTCCCCCGCGTTGGAGCCTGCCCTGGTTTTGTTCCTTCGCGCCGCCAAAAGTCTTAATTGAATCGGCAAAAAATAGTGCCTCAGGTAGTCTCAGTGAGGTCAAGCTTAGCCAGGATAGGCGCGGCGGCGGCTCGGATTTCCGGGAGCTTGCGAAAGAACATCAAAGCGATGGCGCCGCAAAAGAGACTGCTAATGACAAGGGTGGTGGGTGCCGTAATTTTGCCGGCCAGGGCCCCCATGGCCAGATTTCCCAGCGGAGCGGTCCCGGTGAAAGCCATCATGAAGAGACTCATGACCCGGCCGCGTTTGTCCTCCTCCACAATCGTTTGAAGAACGGTGTTGCTCGAGGCCATCAGGAGCACTCCTCCTGCGCCCGTGATGGCCATCGAAAGCAGCGACAGGGGCAGCCAGCGGGACAGAGCAAAGCCCAGCAAGCCAATGGCGATAAATGCTCCTCCCAGGGAAATGACCGTTCCCAAACCACGAATGCTGGTGCGAGTGCTCAAGTAGCCCGCGCCAGCCAAAGCGCCAATGCCAGAGCCGGACATAAGGTAACCCAGGACTTTGGCATCCCCGTGAAACACATCCCTCGCAAAAATGGGCGTGAGAACTGAATAGGAAAAGCCGAAAAAACTCATGAGACCGATTGTGACCATCAGGATGCGCATCGGCTTTAAGCCATATGTGTAATGGAAGGCTTCGCGAAATTCCAACCAGGCGTGTCTCCTTGCAGGACCTGCCACCTTGGGAGGCAGACGCATGGCGAGCAGGGAGCCCAGAACCGCCAAATAGCTGAAGCCGTCAATCAAGTAACAGCCGCCTGCTCCCGCTGCCGCGACCACGAAGCCACCCAGGGCGGGGCCGACTAGACGGGCGAGATTGAAGATAGAAGAGTTTAACGCAATGGCGTTCCCCAGGTGTTCCCGGCGGTCCACAAAAGCAACCACCAAAGCCTGACGTGTCGGCAGATCAAAGGCATTGATCATGCCTTGAGCCAAGCTAAGCAACACCAGGTAAGACGGACTGATTCGTCCAGTGTAGGTCAGCGCCGCCAACGCGAAAGATTGCAGCATCGATAAAAACTGGGTGACGAGGAGCAAGCGGTGCCGGTTCATTCTGTCCACCCAGACCCCTGCAAACGGTGAGAGGAAGAATATGGGGGCTTGGCTGGCAAACCCAACGACCCCGAGCAGAAACGCGGATGAACTCAAATGATAAACCAACCAAAGGGAAGCGGTCTGGGTCATCCAGGTGCCAATCAAGGAAATACATTGGCCGCCAAAATAAAGGCGATAATTTCTGGAGGAGAGCGCTGCCAGCGTTCTGGGCCAAGCCATGCTTAAGTATGCCTGGAAAAATTGTGTGGGGAAGAGGGTTTCTCACCCAAGGTCAATCAAGAAAGGCGGCGAGTCTATGATGCTTTGCTTTCAACTCCGCAAGCAGCCGGTCGTAATGGTGGATTTTGCGAAAGGAGTGCCAAACCAGGTAAATTCCCAGGGTAATCAAACCAACATTTATCAATGCCAGCGGGATGAAGAGGTGCATGACATGATGAATATCATAATACCGGGAAGTGGCTATTAGAACGCTGAGGACAGAAAGCGGGAGAGCGAAAATGGCAATGCCGGTGCGCAAAGCCGCAAAAGCCGTGCGCTTCTCAGCGAGGATTAATTGAGCCTCATTCACAACAAGCGCGCTTCGCTCGCTAATGCCGGCTTTTGCAGAACCCTTTTCTCCCGTTTGCATGTGGTAATATACACCCGGAAGCGGGCGAACGGCATTCCGAGACGGAAGCTCACAACCAAAGCTTTTCCTGGGCGGCTTCCGATCGTCGAAAGTCTCTGAGGGCCAAACGTCTGGAGGGTGGACCGTGCTTAAGTGCTCATCTTCCAGCAACGGTTTCGGAGAGTACTTCCCGCGCTGCACGCAGGCCGCTTTCGAAGGCGCCGTGAACGGTTCCGAGCTGGTAATCGGCACTGGTTGCCTCGCCTGCGAAAAACAAAGTGTCGGCTTCCGGTTGTCCAAGAATCTGGGGAAGTTTCAATCCATTCACTGGCAAATAGCTGTAGGCGCCAAGCGAAAATGGGTCAGCTCGCCAATCGTGGTAGTGAAATTCCACAAGCAGTTCCTGGAGTCCTGGGGTTGGCTCCTTGAAAATCCTGGACAAGGACTCCAAGGCGCGCGTTTGCACCGATAATTCATTTTCCCCGCCAAAGCGTTCAGCTTTGGGACCACCCACCCAACCTGTGATCACGTCCTCGGATGGACTAGACCACCAAACGGGGAACCAATCATCCTGGCTGTGGATAAAACCGAAGTGCGACTGAGGCCAGAATCGTGACCTGAACCTCAGAATCACTTTGGCGACGTTGCCAAACTTCATGGCCTGAATCGCTTCTCCTTTTTCCGTTAGCCGGGGCAGGATTTGCATGGTTTCGGATTTCAACACACCAAGCGGCAGAGTGATAACGGCAGCGTCTCCTGACACGACTTGGGACCTGTGATTCAGCATAAATTCGGAAGTGACATGATGCGGATGCCATTCGATGGTTTTGACGACTGCGCCTTGAATGATGCGTACCTTTTGTTTTCGCAGTGCAGTCTCCAGCCAATTTATCAACTGTCCGTAACCACCGGTCAGCCAGAAGGCACGATCGCCCTCGATCTGTCCGGAAGCCTCTTCAGCCGCTGTCAATCCATGAACTCCAATCTTGTGCTGGTCCGCGGCATTGAAGCCTTCAACGAAATCGATGGCTTCGCGGCTAAGGTTACCCGGCACCTTGAGTTTATGAATGAAGTCTGCAAAAGTTTCATCCGGGGTATCTGGGTTTATTTTTTGAAAAATCTCCTCCAAATCTTTCCAAACATCTCGCTGCTCCATTTGACCTGTTCCGGTTGGGTGCCAATGCTTTTCAGGGACTTCCGCAATTTCGAAGCCGGCGTTCTCGAGCAAAGCCCAGAAAATTTTGGGCTTTCCGTGGATGAACTCTGCCCCAAGTTCGAAATCCACACCTCGACTTTTGCGAGACAGAATGCGGCCACCCAATCGGCGGCGGGCTTCCAAGATGGTAACAACCCACCCATGCTTTGAGAGTTCCAGGGCGGCACTTAACCCGGCTATGCCACCGCCTACCACCAGCGCCGAACGAGACAAATCCATAACATCCCCCTTTGTGATTCAGCATACCACAGCGATGGCTCGGACCAAACTGCGACGAACGGGCGATGTGCAATAAAAAGGCGTCCCTTTCGGAACGCCTTACGGAGAGATCCTAGGATCTTTAGAATTTTACCTGTTCCAGGAACTTCAGGCTCTGCGGGATCTGTTGCACAGAAGTAGGCGATTCGTCTTCGATGAAGTAATACTTTACTCCCGCGGTTTTGGCGGCCTTGAGAATGGCGGGCCAATCCATCTGGCCGGTGCCAAGCGCTACATCATTCTTCACGTCCGAATGGCCGGTCAAGTCACCCGTGAGGCCCTTCTTCATGTCCTTGACATGCATCAGTTCAAAGCGCTTTGGATACTTTTCCAATAGTTTCACGGGGTCCTGGCCGGGATGAACGATCCAGAAGACGTCCATTTCGTAGCGGACCAATTCCGGCTTCGTCTCGGCCATGAGCAAGTCGAGAAGAGTGCCGTCTTTATAAGGCTGAAATTCATAACCGTGGGTATGATAGAAAAACTTGATGCCGCTTTTGGAGAGTGCTTCGCCTGCTTTGTTAAAAACAGCGGCGGCGTCGCGAGCATCCTTTTCTGTGAAGTCACCGTTGTGAGCTATCCAGGCGCACCCGGCATATTTTAATCCCAGCCCTTTGGCATCTTTCACGACGCCTGCAATATCGTCGCGATAGCGTTCGTAAGGAAAATGACCGCTCACAGGCTGCAGGCCGCGTGCCTCCAGCATTTGTTTGAATTGGCCGGGAGCGAGGTTATAGGTTCCGGCTGTTTCCACATATTTGATGCCAAAACCTTTTACTTTGTCGAGGGTGGCGGGCAGGTCCTTGGCAAAATCAGCCCGCAAGCTGTAAAGCTGGAGACCAATCGGACCTTTAAAGCTGGGGCCGGTGCCAACATTCTTGTCTGCGGCAAGCAACGACGCTGATGTCAGCGCCAGGCTCAGACTCAGTGAACGGAACAAAATTTTCATGAGGGATGATTTTAACAGGTATGGATGCGGTTGAAAAGTAAGGATACTCATTTTGCGCCAACAACTGACATTTTCAAGTCATCAAAGCGAATGGGTGTTCCAGAAAAAGGATTGCCCCAGATGGAGGCTCGACCCGCCGGGGCCGGGCTTTTATCCGTGTAGGAAATTTGCCAATCCTTCGGCTCATCGGTGCCCTGCTTCCAGGCTTTGCCTTCCACCTGAACGCCGTCACCAGTCTTGCGGACTTGCAACTGGACCAGGGTCCAGCCGTTGTTGCCGGCCCATTCAAATTCTTTACTTCCCACCACATCTTCCCCTTTGAACAACTCAAGCTGCTTTTTGCCCGGAGAAATTTGTAACTTATATCCACCAACCCCGTTAAGGCCTAAGCCAAATGTGGGAAAACGCCGGCCTTTGCCAGAGGCAAAGAATCGAGCAGAAGCGCTGACATCGGCCGCTTCGGTGGGGCCGAACAAAACCCCAAAGCTTTCCAGAGGGGCCCCTGGCAATTCGAGCACCTTGTTATCGCCTTCTTGCTTCACTGCAAAGCCGCCATCCAGCACCAGCATATCTTCAGGCACCTTTTCCAGGGTGGCCTTTTCAAAGTTATTCTCGTAAAGAACTTTTCCGGTTTGTGCGGAGGCGCAGCAGCTAATTCCAAAACTCAGTGCCAGAGCTAAACCAACATGTTTCATAATTTATTTCAGCAGCCAAAAACTATTCGTTCCGAAGGGCGGTCAACAATTGGCCACGCAAAGCCATCCGGGTCGCCAGCCACGTCCAAAGCATTCCGCTGGCAAGCACCCCAGAAAGCGTCCAAGCCAGCGCAGCTACATGCATTTGAGCACCCGGGGCGCGGAGGGCTGGCAAAACAGCGAGCAGCGCCGCCACCATGCCCACCAATAACCCAAGGATAAGCAGGGCGGCATGTTCCGTCAAAACGAGCCAATGCAAGGAATGTTTCCGGAGTCCAACTGCCTGGAGCAAGGCGAGTTCACCGCGGCGCTCCAGAACATTTCGAAGTACCACTACTCCTAGCCCCGCGCTGCCGAGAAGCAAGCCCAGTCCTCCTAGAATCTGGAAAGTATTCAAATACGTGTTCTGCACTGCGTTGAAGGCGTTCAAGCGGTCCGTCGCCGGCGTGAGTTCAAGACCCACATCCTGCAGTCCGCGACCGAGCGCCGCCGAGACTTGTGTCACGGAGTTTGACGGGCTATCGATCAAAAACATTCGATAACCGCTCTCACCCGGGAATCGCTTGATAAAATCCGCTTCGTCAATGAAAAGACTGCCCTGGAGAATGGAATTAGCCACTGAGGCAACCAAGCGCACCTTGAAAGTGTTTCCGCGTTCATCCACGTATTGCAGGGTGTCACCGAGGTTTTTCTTCATGGCATACTTAATACTGTTCGCGTCGCCAATTGCCGGGATAGCTCCATCCGTTTGCCGGCGTCGAAGCAATTCCCAACCCTGCTGCGCGGGAAGCCCCTCACCCACGCTGGCAAAGGTAAAGGATTTGCGGCTGGCGAGCAGTTCCGGTTTGACGCCTGCCAGTCGAGGAGTTTGGGCCTTATTCAGATTCAGGCAACTTGCGTCGTCACCGTCACGCACGCGCATTGGAACCACGGATACGCCCTGGAGGTCCTGCTCGTTCAGCCCATAAAAATCGCGGCCTTCGGGTGAATTCAGATCATGCACGACTGGGAGGGAACTTTCACCAAAGAGAGTGAAGCCGCCTGTTCCGGAAGAGCGCTCGGTGGCGTTCAGGTTTGCATCCAGGCGATTGGCGCCAACGGCTACAATTAAGAAACTTCCACAGGCCAGCAGCGCGACTGTGGCAAGGCTGCGGCGGCTCCGGCGTGTGCTGTTCCGCAACGCCATTCCGCCGAGTGAAAGTCGTCCGGCAGCTTTGGAAAGCCGCAATGAAGCGAGCAACATGGCCACGCAGGCCAGCCCACAGATGAGCAACAGGGAGCCCGCGCTAAAAAATACTTCGGCATTGGAAGTTTCGCCTTTCCACAAAGCCCACCCGACCGTTCCGAGGGCGATCAATCCCGAAGGCCACGCAATCCAGCGTCCTTTACTTCTTTTCTCAGAAACAACGGGATCGTCCACTCCTGAACCTTCAGCGAGCAATTCCCGAGCAGGTTGCCGGCCTTGCTTGCGAAGCACCAAAGCCATGCTGAGACCGCAGACCACCACACTGGAAAGAATGCCGATGGCAATGGACTGAGTTGTTCCGTGATAGTGCAAGGCGGAAGTGCTTACCGCGCTCCGCCAAATGGTGGTTAAACCCTGCAACATGGCGCGAGCATAGAGAATCCCCCCGGCCACTCCGATAACGCTGCCAATCAGGCAGAGCAGGAGACCTTCGCCCAGCAGCAGACGCCTGACCTGCCTGGGAAGAAAGCCGACCGCCAGCAAAGTGCCGACTTCAGCAGCGCGCTGTTCCAGTCCAAAGCGGAAGAGCAAGGCCATAAGGATCAGGGCCGCCGCGATGAGGAAGAAACTAAAACCCAAGAAAAGTTCGCCGAAATCCTGTCCTTCGCTGCTGGCAGCCAGCGCTTGTGCCCGCACCGGTTGAAACGCAAGGCCAAGTGACGCAGGTTCCAGGTTCTGAAGAATGGTCCTGGTTAATTGTTCCGGGGTGACGGATGGCGGAAAGCGGACTGCGGTCAGGTCCCCGAAGCGGTTCGCCCACATGGCCTGTGCAGCTTTCAGGGTGACATAAGCTTTGGGCGTCCCTCGAAAATCATGCCAATACTTTTCGTCTTTTGGGCGAATCCGATTCATTTGTATTGGAAAACCCGCATCCCAATTTTCTGTTTTCTCTGCCTTGGCAATGCCTGGAAAATCGGGGAGCAAATCGCGGTCCTCATAAATTCCCGAGAGCGGCACAATGGCGCGGATCCGAAAGGCGTTCGTGCGGGATTCGAGACGTTTGGTGGCCCCGACGACATAGTAAACCAGTTGCAATTCATCTCCCGGCTTTGCCAGCAGGTCGTCAGCCAGCCATTGATTCACCAGGATTTCGTTGTCCTGCATTTCCGGGGGAGCAATGGGAGCGCCGACCCCGCTCACCATCGAGTAAGGGGTATTGGTTTTGCCGGCGCGCAGTTCATTCACGAAGTAAGTGAGCACTCCGTTCCGGTCGGCCGGCACTCTTTCCACGGCGGCAGCGGCCGGAGGATCCAGGAAAACGCGCCGGGAGCGCAGTTCTGTTCCCCGGTTTTCCGGCAGGGTCCGGATCTCCAGTTCCGCGTCGGCGATTTGCCATTTTTGCCGGAGCTGCGAGTTTGCCAGATTCGGATGGGAACCGCCGCTGAGCAACAGGTTCGCACCATTGGTGAGTTCAAGCTTATCCTGCAGAAAAGCCAGCGGAACAAACGCGTTAAAAGGAGGGAGTTGGCTCGCCTGAAGACTGAAACGGCCAAATTCCTGATCCCCCACGATCGCTTGCACAGGCAGCCGCAATGCCACGGAGAAATCTTGTTGGGGAGAAATAGGCGCTTCACGTGAAAGCAAGGAAGGCTTCTGAACGCGAACCGTGATGGTATCGCCCACTTTAGCTTTGAGGTGCTCAGCGAGCGCTGTGTTGAGTATAACCGCGGGCTCAGTCGTCTTCGAAAAGCGTGGCACTCCTTTTTGCAGACGCTCCAGCCTGGCATCGACTCCGAGCACCTGGACGCGGTTAGCCCGGGTCGCACCGCCCTCAGTCGAAGCAGTGCCAGGTATCTGCATAACAGGCGCGGTGGGCATGAAAATGCCGAAAGCGTCCGCCAGTTTGTCTCGGAAAAAACGGTCCTGCGCATTCAGCGCCACTGTTGCTCCGCCGAGCCGTGCCAGGGCCAGTTCACGCAGGCTTCCTTTTACCGAGTCGCCTACGACCAGTGCTCCAATGAGAGCGGCGCTTCCGATGATTGCTCCCAGCAACACGCCCAAATGGGAGCGAAAATGGAATCGCAGGCTGCGAAAAATGAGTTTCCAGAAGGTCATTGCTGAACAAGTTTGCCTTCGCGCAGTTCCAGAACCCTGCCCATCCGCGTCGCCAAATCCGGCGAGTGTGTCACCACGATCAGGGTGACGTTTTCTTCGCGATTTAGTTCTACCAGGAGCTGAGAAAGTTCATTGGAAGTGTTCCTGTCCAAAGCGCCAGTCGGTTCGTCGGCGAGCAGGAGTTGTGGCTTCATGATCAGCGCCCGGACCACGGCGGCCCGTTGTCGCTCGCCACCTGAAATCTGGCCTGGACGATGGTTGATGCGTTCAGTGAGTCCAACCCGATGAAGGAGTTTCCTGCCGCGCTCTTCCGCGCCGGCCTGCCCGGTTTTGTCCGCCAAAGTCGGGACCAGCACATTTTCCAGCACAGTGCATTGAGGAAGGAGGTGATGCGCCTGGAAGACAAAGCCAATCTGATGGTTGCGCACATGGGCCAGTTGCTTCTCGTCCAGCCTGGTCAGGTCCTTTCCATCCAGCAAGACTTCCCCGGAAACCGGCTTGTCGAGCGTGCCAATAATGTTGAGCAGAGTGCTCTTGCCCGACCCGGAGGGGCCCACTATAGCCACAGATTCCCCGCGCCGGACTTCCAAGGTGACACCCCGCAAAATTTCGAGGTGTTCGGCGCTCTGCACCGAGTCATAGCGCATGACCACCGATTTTAATTCCAACAAAGCCCTTTCTGCTGCCATACGCTATGATTGCGCGAGAAAGGGGCGAATGACAAAAAAATTGTTTAGGTTAGGATTGGGTTGCCTTGTCGAAGCAGTTTTGCATTTGCAATATATCGCAATTTTGCTATAATTGCTTCCGGAATGCCGAAGACCCGGATTATTTTCTTTGCTGACGAAAACGGGAAAGCGCCCGTTCTGGAATGGCTCGGAAAGTTGCGCATGGAAAATTCCATGGCATGGGCAAACTGCCGTGCTCGTATCGAGCTCCTCAGTCAGACCGGACATGAGCTGCGTCGGCCTGCAGTCGATTTTTTGCGGGATGGAATTTATGAGCTACGAGCGAAGCGCGGGCGCGTGCAATATCGCATTCTCTATTTTTTCTTTGGACGGAATATAGCGATCTTAGCTCACGCTTTGACAAAAGAGGATGTGGTTCCACCTCTCGACATCGAGCGGGCTCTGGCAAGAAAGAAACAATTCGAACTTCATCCGGAGGCTCATACTTATGCGGAAGACTGAAAAGGGGCAGAAAACAACCGACGCAGTAAAAATTCTCGACCGAATGATCGGGGAGGACAAGGAATTGCGTGACCAGGTCGATAAGGCCATGATCAACGCAAGGGTTGCGCAGTTGATTTACGAGGTTCGCACAAAAGCTGGCTTGACTCAAAAACAGCTCGCGCAGCTTATGGGGACCACGCAATCAGTTGTCGCCCGACTGGAGGATGCTGATTACGCTGGTCATTCACTTTCAATGCTACAGCGGATTGCTGCCGCGCTTCACAAGCGTTTGGAAATTCGCTTCGTCCCGGAAAGCCGCAAGGCCGCAGCTTGAGAGGCTATCCGCAAGCGGCTCGCAATTGGGATCGCCTCAGGTCCTGTGAGCAGTCATAAAGCTCCTGTCCGCGACCGACTGGAAGAACTTTGGCTCGGTGAAATTGGCTTCTTTCAAGTATTGCTCATATTCCGCAACCGAGTAGCACTTGCCTTCCGTGATGTTCATGAGCAAGGCCGAATAGGAGGCGACGGGCAGGGGACCGGTCTTTTCGCGGTTGACGATAGCGTCATGGATAATCAACGTTCCGCCCGGTTGGAGTGCATGGAAAGATTTCGCGAGGAGTTGTTTGACCATCGGTTCCTCCCAATCGTGGAGGACGTTTGAAATCAGGTGCAAATCGAACCCCTCGGGCCAGGCTTCTTTGAACATATCACCTGCAATGACAGACACCTTCTCCGAATAACCGCGTTTGGCGATTGCGTTGCGGGCGATCTCATCGACGGGCGGTTTTTCCAAAACGGTGGCACCCAAGTGGGGGTGATGCGCCACAAGAGAACAGGCATAGATTCCTGAACCGCCTGCAACATCCAGCAAGCGATGATTTCCCGAGAGGTCCAGCTTTTTAGCCATTCCCTGGGCCAGGTAAACGCCACGACAGTCCATGGCGGCAGTGAACCTATTAGCGAAATCATCGCCTTCCATGGCTTTGGCCCAAGCCTTTTCATCCTTGTAGCTGCCCCAATTCGCCGGCTTTCCAGTCCGGAGGACAGTTAGGTAATCCTTGCAAACAGGGCGCTCTTTCAAGGCGGCGTAATAAGGACCCATGAACCAGGGCGAACCAGCAACCAAATGTTCACTGGCCGTTTCGGTGACATGAAAAACTCCCGCCCGATTTTGCACATAGTCCATGGCTGTAAACAAGGTCAGCATGACATCCGCGGGGCGTTCCACGATGTTGAAGTTCTGGCAGATGGCGGCTTTGTCAGATGGATTTTTCGAGAGCCAGGTGAAAAGATCGAGTTCCGTCAATGCAGCGGTGAGAAGGTCAACGGCATAGAGGCCATCCCGGTAGCGGTAAATTTCCAAAGGGTCGGTCTTCGGCTGTAAAGTGAGATCCTGAGGTTTCATATTTATCGACCGGTAGTCTGCCCATGGTCGGGCTTGGTTTAAAGCCTGAAGGTCATTCGAACAGGCTCGGTGGTTTGCTTTGCTATTTGCCTGCCGCGTTAGTATAAAACCCGCCTGTTATTATGACTGTTCCTAAACGCATTAACGATCAAAACATGCCTGTTTCTAAAGCCGGTGCCCCAAGCAGCCGTCCGTTTAAAAAGCTGATGGCGGCCAACCGCTCGGAAATAGCCATCAGGATTTTCCGCGCTGCCACCGAACTAGGGCTACGCACCGTATCGATCTATGCGCAGGAAGACAGATTTGCGATGCACCGGTTCAAGGCCGATGAAGCCTACCTTGTTGGGCAGGGCAAAGGGCCGGTGGCCGCATACCTGGACATCGAGAGCATCGTGGCTGTGGCCAAAGAGAAAGGCGTGGACGCCATTCATCCAGGCTACGGTTTTTTGAGCGAGAATCCGGAATTTGCGCGGGCCTGTGCCAGAGCTGGCATTACCTTTGTTGGGCCACGCCCTGAGCTGCTCGAAATGATGGGCGACAAGACGGCGGCGCGCGCTTTGGCGCAGAAAATCGGGGTCCCCACCCTTCCTGGAACCGAAGAGCCAATTACCGATCGCGACGAAGCGATGAAAACGGCGAAGGTGATCGGCTTTCCGCTGATTATCAAGGCGGCTTTCGGTGGTGGTGGCCGCGGCATGCGGGTGGTGCACAAGGCTTCAGATCTCGGCCACCTGCTGGATGAAGCACAAGGCGAAGCTGGCCGCGCCTTTGGAAATCCCGCCGTGTTCCTGGAGAAATACATCCCGCACGCCAAGCATATCGAAGTGCAAATCCTTGGCGACCAGCACGGTAACGTCATTCACCTGCATGAGCGCGATTGCTCCGTGCAGAGACGCCATCAAAAGGTAGTGGAAGTAGCGCCAAGCTTCGGCCTGCCGGAGCACGTCATCAAGGAGCTTTGTGATGCGGCGGCCCGGATGGCCCGTGAAATCCGTTACGACAACGCCGGCACGATTGAGTTCCTATACGATTTGGATAAGCACGAGTGGTTCTTTATCGAGATGAACCCGCGCATCCAAGTGGAGCACACCGTGACCGAGGTGATAACAGGTCTTGACCTGGTGCGGGCCCAAATCCTGATCGCGCAGGGCCATTTGCTGCACAGCCTGGAAGTGGGGATGCCTGCCCAGAACCAGGTAGCCCGAAATGGCTACGCTATCCAATGCCGGGTGACTACTGAAGATCCGGAAAATAAATTTACTCCCGATTACGGCAAGATTCTGGCCTATCGATCACCCGGTGGCTTTGGGATCCGTTTGGATGGAGGCCAGGGCTTTGCTGGGTCAGTGATCACGCCGTTTTACGATTCCATGCTGGTGAAAGTCACTGCTTCGGGGCAGACCTACGAAATCGCCATGGGCCGGATGCATCGCGCATTGGCCGAGTTCCGGATTCGTGGTGTTAAAACCAATATTCCGTTCCTGGAGAATGTTATTTCCGAAGCAGCTTTCCGGTCTGGCCAGGCCACGACTACGCTGATCGATACAACACCCGGGCTGTTTTCTTTCAAACCGCGCCGTGATCGCGCGACCAAGCTCCTGAATTTCCTTGGCACTATTATCGTTAATGGCAACCCCCACGCCAAGGGTTACAAGCCGCAAAAACCTATTTCATTGGCTGCACCCGTGGAATATGACCTTCGTCAGGAACCGCCGGCCGGCACGCGCGATTTGCTCCTAAAACTTGGACCAAAAAAGTTCGCGGAGTGGACCTTGAAGCAAAAGCGGTTGTTGATTACCGACACGACGTTCCGCGATGCGCATCAATCTCTTATGGCCACGCGGGTGCGGACCTACGACATGCTGGCCGTCGCGGATGCGGTAGCTCGCCGATTAGGCGCCGAGAAGACCGGTCTTTTTTCGCTGGAAATGTGGGGCGGCGCCACCTTCGACACGGCGATGCGATTTCTCAACGAAGATCCCTGGGAACGCTTGCGCCAGTTACGCCAGCGCATTCCGAACGTCTGCTTCCAAATGCTTTTCCGGGGCTCGAACGCGGTAGGCTACAGCAATTATCCGGACAATGTGGTGGCAGGATTTGTGAAACACGCCGCCGCCAGCGGCATGGACATTTTCCGCATATTTGATTCGCTAAACTACCTGCCGAATTTGAAAGTGGGCATGGAAGCAGTGCAGGGGACGCATGCCATCTGTGAAGCGGCACTCTGCTACACCGGCGACATCCTCGATCCAAAGCGCGACAAATATTCGCTGAAGTACTATGTGAAGCTCGCTCGGGAATTGGAAAAGATGGGCGCGCATTTCCTGGCGATCAAAGACATGGCAGGCCTTTGCCGGCCCTTTGCTGCTCGCAAGTTGGTCAAAGCTCTAAAGGATGAAGTGGGAATTCCAATTCATTTCCACACCCATGACACGGCTGGCGTGCAGGCCGCCGCCATCCTGGAAGCTAGCACGGCCGGGGTGGATGTGGTGGATCTAGCGATTGCCTCGATGTCTGGTTCAACTAGCCAGCCGAACCTCAACTCGACCGTTGCTGCCCTCCAGCATACCTCGCGCGATACCGGACTGGATCTGTCGGCGTTAAACGAGTTTAGCGATTATTGGGAAAAAGTGCGTGAGTACTATACGCCTTTCGATACTGCTCCGAAGACGGGCAGCGCGGAAGTGTACCTCCACGAAATGCCCGGTGGACAATACACCAATCTAAAGGAGCAAGCCGCTTCCATGGGCGTGTCTCATCGCTGGCCGGAAATTGCGCGGCTCTACGCCGAGGTAAATCAGCTCTTTGGCGACATCGTCAAGGTTACCCCTTCCAGCAAGGTGGTTGGCGACATGGCTCTCTTCCTGTTCAGCCGCGGCATCAAGCCCGCGGATATTGTCAATCTCGAGCCCGGCAGCATTGGTTTTCCGGAGAGCGTCATCGATATGCTTTCCGGCGGCCTTGGATGGCCCGATGGTGGTTTCCCAAATAAAGTTTGGCATGTGGTGCTTGGTGACAAGCGCTTCAAAGAGGCCAAGGCTGCTTATCAAAAAGGCGTATCCGCTGCGAAAGCCGCTCCGATCAATCTCAAGAAGCTACGGGAGGAACTAGCCGAGAAATTGAAACGTGAACCAACGGACGATGATCTGTACTCCCATCTGATGTATCCGCAGGTCTTTGCCGAGTTTGCAAAAAATCAGCGTGAATACAGTGATGTTTCTGTGCTCCCCACTCCAGCCTTCTTCTACGGCTTGAAACTCGGAGACGAAATCAGCGTAGCCATCGAGGAAGGCAAAACGCTTTTTATCAAGCTCGTGAATGTCAGCGCGCCAGACAAAGATGGGCGTCGTGCCATTAATTACGAGTTGAACGGTATGACTCGTGAGGCCTTTATCGCCGATAAAAGCATCGCCCCTAAAGCCAAGACCCGTCCCAAAGCGGAACTGAGCGATCCCCTGCAGGTCGGCGCACCCATTCCGGGATTGATAGTGAGCATCGCTGTGACCGTCGGTCAAAAGGTTTCAAAGGGCGACAAGTTCCTGATGATGGAAGCGATGAAGATGCAGACTACGGTTTATGCTCCCGCTAACGGCGTGGTGGAGGTCATCACGGTGCAGGTGGGAGACACAGTGGAGAGCAAGGATTTGCTGGTAAAGTTGCGAGCGTGAGCCCTCCCGTTTACGGATTGTCAGGCTGCCAGGGCTGACTCGTTGCTGAGAATCGAGAGCAAGTCAGCAGCTTCCCCATGACCCTGGCGGACTGCTCTTCGCAGCCACCGGATGCCGTGGGCCAAGTCTGTTTCGCAACCGATTCCATGAGCCAGGCTTTGGCCCAGTTGAAACTGGGCTTCAGCGTGCCCCATTTCGGCTGCTTTGCGGAACCAAACGACGGCTTCCACCGCGTTCGAGAGCACTCCGTTTCCATCTTTATACTTAAAAGCGAGTTGGACCTGGGCCGCGGGTACACCGGCGAAGGCTGCGTGGGTCAAAAGCTGAAGGCCGGTGTGGGGAGAAGGAGGATGCATCTCACCCGATTCATAAAGTAGCGCCAGGCGATACTCGGCTTCCGAATCTCCATTGCGCGATTGGGATTGGATGCGCGAAATCCGTATTTGCTTCCACTCCGCCAGCGCCCAGCGTGTGAATTGGTGAAGCCAGTGGCTGCCTGCACTCGGAATTTGTTGAAGAACGCTCTGCATAACATCGATACTTTCAACTCTTCTTTAGCAGCGTCCGTACCAAGGCATTTGGATGGCGACTGTCTCGTTTTTGTTTTTCCGTCAAAAGCTCAATGATTTGATATGTTTTTGCCTCTGGAACCCATGATTTGAAACTCGGCCAACTGTTCCAAAAAACTCTTTTGTGTTCCAAAATAGGACGTATCGTGGCTACTAGTCCTCGCTAATCTCCAGGTCCTTAAACCACACATCGAGGTCCTGACCACCATGAAGCTGCAGAGCCAATTTGCCTTCCTTTCGACCTTTGTCGGCGGGCAATTCAGCGGTCTTTTTTCCATTCACCGTCACCACGATATGATTGCCATGGGCTGAAACAATCATCTCGTTCCACTCGCCGGGGTGAAACCAGGTTTTGACGTCCTCTGGCTTTGGCTGAGACACCCAGGAACGCCCATTAGTCTCGTATAAGCCGCCGGTGTCTTTTTCCGGATCGATCTCCGCCTGAAACCCCGAAACGCCGCTGAAGCCCTGTTCTTCAATTCGAAAATAAAAGCCACTGTTCCCTTTGAGAGCCTTGTATTTGAACCGGGCGGTGAAATCCTTAAAAGTCTTGTCGCTCACCAAGTGGCCGAACTCTTTCTCCGATTTGGAGTGAGTTCCATGAATGGCACCGTCCTCAATCTTCCAGTCACCTTTCCCGGTAGCATGCCAGCCCTCGAGATCCTTCCCATTCGCCAAGGGTTTGAAATTCTCCGCGGCACCTGCGCCGCCAATGCTTACGAGCAAGGCTAGAATGGTTCCATGCAATGGTTTCATAATTGTTTCTCCTCCTGACTCGCTGTGAGAGGCGGTTATTCAGCAGTTGGTTAGGGTCAACGAACCAACCGCACCTGATCGGCTTTTACCCACCCATCGTGGCTGGCCGCATCCTGAACATGATACCAGGTCTGATCCAACTTCTCCGCGCCGACTCGCTTTTCATCAACGACGGTGATTTCCGAGCCATCGCGCAATTGAAAGGCCACGTTCGATTCATCCAACGGGCCAAACCGAACCACAGCGTTGGACACGACAACCACGGCTGCTTTTTCGCCCTGGTTTTCATAAGCCGCCGCCGCCAGGCAAAATCCGAGCAGAGCCATTATCACCCCGGCGGTGGCTGTATAACCACGCAATGTCTTTCGGCTTTCCGGCCGGATCTCCCTGAAAGCCAACAAGCCCATGAATAGCCAAAAACAGCATACGAAAATCACAGTCCATTCATTCAATGTCAGTCGGGCCAGCCATGCTTTCCAGCCGCTGACCACTGGCGCGCCTGCGCCGGAAATCTGGCCCCGGACGAACTGCAGGTTATAGCGAAGCCCGGGATCGCGCGGGATGGTTTTCTCCGCCTCACGGTAAGCGGCAATGGCCCGTCCCTTTTGGCCCGCCTTGTAGTACGCATTACCCAAATTGTAAAAAGCTGCCCCGTTGGATTGGCCGTTTTGAATGGCTTTTTCGTAACTCGTGGCGGATTCAGCAAACTTTCCTTGTTCGTAAAACTTGTTTCCTTGCTCGAAAAAGTCCCGGCCCGTTTCGGCTGCACCGAGATGATTCGCTAATCCCGCCAGCAGCCAAAAGACGGCTGCCAGGCCGGCCCGTTGCCAACTCCATCCGCTTCGTTTTAAAACCAATCCGGACATTGTCACGACTTTATCTCCCTCAGCCCGGCAAGGACCGTTTCCGCGCGCGGAATAATTGAGTTAAGTTCTTTCACACTCTTGAGCGGTGCGTAACGAGCCATGTTGCACATCTGGAAAAGTTCCCGCAGCCCGGTGAGCGTTTCGGCCTGCACACTCATTCGTGCCAATTTCTCGTCGATCACCGATTCCGTGATCGCCGAGCTTGGCATGTCCAACCGTTCACCCAGTTGTTCCTGGAGCAATCGAAAGAGCGTTGCGAAAAATCCTTCTGAATCGGTTGCTGCTGCTTGTTTCCGCAATTGTGCTAGACCGTCTCGCACCCGCTGGTCCACTTCCCGTTGTCTTCGCAGCCTCGGGTTGTTCGCGAGGTTTTCCCGGCTCTTCCTGGCTGCTAACAAGCCAAGCCAGCCGAGCAAAGGGACAACCTGGAGAGCGAGAAACCAGCTCCGCCGAAGCAGTGGGACGTTTCCCGCCGAGTTCATGCCTAACTGGGCCTTGATATGCACGATGTCATCTTGCGCCGGACCATTATTCTGGACGGTAGCGTTGCTGCCCAGGCTGGGCGGCGGCACGACCGCAAGGGTGGCTCGAACAGTTAGGGGGATGGCTGGACCCTTCAGGGTCTGATAAGCCCTGCGGTTTGGATCAAAAAAGCTAAACTCCAGCGGTGGCAACATTTTGATTTCATGATTCTGGGGGATAATCACCTGCTCGAATTGTTTGCTGCCGGTCAAACCAAGCGAGTCGTTCAACTCGCTTTTGGTATTGGGGGTATATGTTTTGAACTCGCGCCAGGCGGGCTGCTCAGGCAGTCGCAAGGCTTCGATTGGGCCATTTCCACTGATGCTGACTTTCACGGTAACCGGGTCGCCCACCGCCACGTTTGTGGGGCCAGCCGTCACTTGCATCGTGAAACTGCCCACCACACCATTGAACGTTTCCGGCACATTCTCCGTGGGTAATGGGAGCACACGGATCGTCTGCGTTTCTGTCTTTAGGACAGTCGGATGCAAACTCACGTTTCGGTTAAACATTCCGAACGGGTCGAACGGATCCTGACTGCGCGCTCGGTTCGGTATTTGGAGGGTTAGACTGCAATCCGCCGACAAGGTCAGTTCCCCGGTGCGCACTGCCGTTGCAGACATCCTGAAAATCACTAGATTATAAACCGTATTGTTTCTTTGCGTTTTTGTTTGCTGCGGTTTTGCGCTTTGGCCGACGGAAAACCCCTCTGCTCGCAATTGAGGCATTTGCACGTCCTGAGCATTCTGAACGTAAAGCTGCAGCTCCACCGGAAAGGATTCTCCGACATAGACCTCGCTTTTGGGCACGGTGAGGACCAGAAATGCGAGGTTTGAGATGGTGGCGTCGGGAGTCGCCGGGCTGCTCGCGGGAACAATTTTCAACTTAAGCGGCTGAGTAGCGAGAGGCTTGCCTCCTGCCACGAGCTGCATGGCTGGGATGGTGATGTCGCCCGGCTGAGTGGCCAAGAGGCTGTAGTCGTAAGTGACTTTCGATTGGGCGGCGCCACCAACAATCGTAAACGAACTGGATTGGCTTATTCCGCCGAGTTGAACGTTAGCGGGCAAGTTTCCCAGACTCGGAGCTCCACCCGGAGTGATCTCATCAAAGACCAGCGACAGTGTGACCGTCTCGCCAACCGGCACTGTGTTCCTGTCCAGTTGCGCGGTGACTCCCGCCGCGCGCAAACTTGCGGGGGACAGGAGCACAAGAAAAGCTCCAAGCACGAGGCATAAACCAGCCAGCAATTGCCTCTTACCAGGCAAAAGTTGGCCATGCGCTGCTGCTTTTAGGTCGTTCATTATCATTTCTCTGCCTGTTCAGTGCCCTCTTTTTGCCCCGTTAGCAAGTTTCGTGCAAGTAAAGACCAAACGTTGTGAGCTGCGCATTCCCGAAATCCGGCAGTTTGCCGCGCTTTTCCTTGCCGTTTTCGTCCGTTCATCTTACTCATAATGGTCTTAGCAAACGAATGAACCCGAAGCTATCAGTGTTTCTTGTCCTCGCAGCTTTGCTTGTGGTCCCGGTTTTCGCTTCTCAGCACGAGCGAGAGGGACAGGAAAACGAAAATCACGGGCATTCCCGCCATCAGCACTCCAGCATCTCGAGCAATTTTTTGCGAGCACCCTACATTCAGGCCGCGACGCCCAATTCCATTTATGTCGTGTGGAGAAGTGAAACTCCAATCATTCCGGTCGTTCGCTACGGAACTTCGGTCGAGAAACTCGACCAGGTTGTTCCCCTGGAAGCCGTCACTATCGCAACCGGCAGCACCAACAAAGCTCAGAAACTCCCCCCGGGGATGCGCCGCATGCATAGCGCGCCGGCGAGCTGCTGGCAATATGAGGCCCTTATTTCCGGCTTGGAGCCTGACTCCGTTTATTATTATGCGGTGTGTGATGGTGATACCCGCCTGACCCCGGATGACTCCACCTTCCGCTTTCGCACCCAACCCGTGCCGGGCACTGATCGGCCGTTTCGGTTTTGGGTGGTTGGCGATTCAGGCACCGGCCGAACCAACCAGCTCAGCGTTCATACCGCCATGCTCGGATATACCGCCAAACAGAACCGTCCTTTGGATTTCTACGTTCATGTTGGCGATATGGCCTACACCCGCGGGCGCGATGTTGAGTTCCAATCCCGCTTCTTTGAAATGTACGAAAGCACTTTGAGGAACGTCGTTTGTTGGCCCGCCATGGGAAACCACGAAGGCATCACCTCCAGGGGCACCAATGGGATCGGACCTTACTATGATGCTTATGTGATGCCGACCAAGGGAGAATCCGGCGGATTGGCCTCAGGCACCGAGGCGTATTATTCCTTTGATTACGGACGCGCTCATTTCATCTGCCTGAACTCGCACGACCTGGATCGCAAGCCCACGGGCGCAATGGCCCGCTGGCTCAAAGCCGACATGGAGCAGACGAAAATGGATTGGATTATCGCCTTCTTTCACCACCCTTGCTACACCAAAGGCTCCCACGACAGCGACCGCGAAAAGCAAATGGTGGAAATGCGCACCCATATTCTTCCCATCCTTGAATCCGGCGGCACCGACCTGATCCTCACTGGCCACTCCCACATTTACGAACGCTCCATGCTCATTGATGGTGCCTATGCCACGCCCACCATCGCGGAGAACTGCGTCCTGGACGATCGCGATGGTGACCCTGATAAGGACGGTCCCTATCAAAAGAGCGCGGGGATTCATCCTAATGAAGGTCTTGTGCATATTGTGGCTGGGCACGGCGGAACGACGCTGCGCCGAAAGGGCACGGTGCCCTTGGTCCGCAAAGTCGTGGTCAAACACGGGTCGGTGCTGGTGGATATCAAGGGAGACACGCTGGATGCGGTCATGCTAAACATCTTTGGCGAGGTCGAAGACCATTTTGCGATAATCAAGCATAGCGTGGTCAATCCCCGTCGCATCACCTATCCGTGGCAGCCACCTGCTTATAAGCCGCCTAAAGGACCGGACGGCAAAGAACCGCCTCCCGAGCCTCCAGAAGACTTCGAGTACGCGATTAATCGCAATGCAGAATGGCGCTACCTCGCTGGTTCTCATCCGGAAACCAATTGGACTCGCGCGGATTTCAACGATTCGGAATGGAAAGTGGGCACCGCCGGGTTTGGCTATGATTACAAGGAACCCCGCACCATTCTGAACGATATGCAGGGGAACTATTCCGTTATTTACCTGCGCCATGAATTCAACATCGAGCAGGCTGATTCCATCGCTGAGATCGGCCTTATGATCAGCTACGATGACGCTTTCATTGCTTATCTGAATGGCAAAGAAGTGGCCCGTGCCAATGTTGAAAAGAGCGGCCGTAAAGCCGAGAAGATCAAGGGCCGCGATGCAAATGGCAAATTCTCTTATTTCCCGCTGAAGGATTACGAAAAATACCTCAGGGATGGGCGGAACGTTCTTTCGATTGAAGGCCACAATGCCAGCCTTGAAAGCCATGACTTTCTGATCGACCCGTATCTTATCTACGAAGATTAGTCACTTTATGCGGCTCTGGCTAAAATGCCTTTTTGCACTGCTGGTAACGAGCGGGGCAGGGGGTCTTTTTGCGCATGATAGCCCCGAGCACCAAGTGGAGCTGTTAACTTCCATCATGACCAGCCAGGGGAAGTCATCCTCGCTGCTCCTCAAGCGTGCGTCGGAATACAGGGCGCTCGGCCAGGTGGATAAAGCAATTACCGATGTCAAAGAAGCTTTGGTTCTGAATCCGTCGGCTGATTTCGCCTGGAAGGAGCTAAGCCGGCTTTACCTCGGCCAGGCCAAGTACGACCTGGCTTTGGAAGCGATCAACAAAGCGATCGCCACGAGCAGTGACGACGAAGAAAAACCTTCGATTTACATGGTCCGGGCTGAAATTTTCACCGCCATGAACAAGGCTCCCGAAGCGCTTGCGGATATGGAGCAAGCTTTCAAGGAAGGCTCTCCCGAATTGGAATGGTACATCCAGCGCGGTCAACTCCAGGCCAAGCTCGGGAAATGGGATGCGTGCCTCAGTGGCTTAAAGAAGGGCTACGATGAAACCCGCAGCATCGTGCTCGAAATTGAATGGATTGAGGCGCTGATCGACGCTGGCAAGCCGAGAGAGGCTCTCGCATTGATTGAACCGCACCTGGCCAATGCGCGATGGAAAAGCTCATGGCTCCTGCGTCGCGCGCGCGCCAGGAAGGCTCTGCACTTGGAATTTAAGGAGGACCTTCGGGTCGTTCTGAAAGAATTGGATGAACGGGCCAATCCGCGATTTCCGGACATGACGCTCCTGGCAGATCGCGGTCTGGCGTGCGCGTTGCTTGGGAAGCAGGAGGAGGCTAGAAAAAACTACGAGGCGGCGAAATTACTGGGGGCGGACGAATGGGTGCTACGGAGGCTGGAACCCTTGCTCAAGAAATCTTCTTAATTTTTCCCAAAATTGCCACGTCCCTCGGAACGGAAAAGCGTACTCCGTCCCCGAAAGAAGTAAAGCGGGCCTGAAGAAGGATCCTCGGCCGGATCTTCGCATACCAAATCGGCCTGGTTCAATTTGTTATCCGGGGCGGTGGATTTTTTCCGTTTCACGCCGTTGAAATAGCCATGAAAGTAAAAAATGACCCCTGCCAGCGCGATCAGCCCCAGGTAAATCAGATCTTTCGTCAGCATAACTCAAAGTCCGTTCGCGAGTGGTTGTTCTCGCGATGAACGGCATTTCTTCTCAGCAAATCAGATGCCGTCTTCCTGCCCCGAACGCTTGAACGGCTTTTTCTTCTTAACTGATTCAAAAACCACTTTATTATCTTTGAGCTGTCAGGGTATGGGGAACGAACCTGTCCGGTAATTCCCTAATGAGGCATTTTTTCCTCCCAGGCCGGTTGCCTTTCCGGTTTTTTGATCCAATCTCACTGTGCACGCGGAGATGTGATGCTGGTCACCTCCTGGCGCAATACTTAATGGAGGGTCCAACGAATCCAAAGGTCTATGCAAATTCCATTCTTCCGCCCAAATATTGAGCAACCAGAAATCGACGAGGTGGTGGACACTCTCAGGAGCGGCTGGCTGACTACGGGTCCCAAAACTAAACAATTCGAGGCGGATTTCGCGGCTTACGTAGGTCAAACGCACGCTGTCGCGGTAAATTCCTGCACCGCCGCCCTCCATCTTGCCCTGGAAGCGATTGGGTTAGGGCCTGACGACACTGTGGTTGTCCCTGCCATGACGTTCGCTGCCACCGCTGAGGTTGTTCGTTATTTCGGAGCCAAGCCGCTGTTGGTGGATTGCAGGGAAAGGGACTTCAACCTAAACGTCGCCGACGCCGAACAAAAAATAAAGGCGGCCTTGGCTCGTGGCGAAACCGTAAAAGCAATCCTCCCCGTCCATTACGGTGGCCAGGTGGGCGACATGGCTGGGGTGCTGCAACTCGCTCGTCGTTTCAACCTGCACATCATTGAGGATGCCGCTCATTGCTGCCCGGCATTTTATCGTGATCACGAGTCCGCGCCTTGGAAAAGTGTTGGCGCTGAGTCCGCCATTAGTTGTTACTCCTTCTATGCCAACAAGACAATCACCACGGGTGAAGGAGGCATGGCTTGTACCAATAATCCGAAGCTGGCCGAGCGCATGCGCATCATGTCACTTCACGGCATTTCCAAGGACGCGTGGAAGCGTTTCACGGCCGAGGGTTCCTGGTATTACGAAATTATTGCTTCCGGTTTTAAATACAATCTCACGGATATTGCTTCCTCCATTGGCTTGCATCAGCTCCGGAAGGCCGACCGCCTTCATAAGCAACGCGCTGGCTGGGCTGAGTATTACTTTCGTAAACTGAGACACGTTGAAGAGGTCATTCTCCCGGCCGTTCAACCGAACCGTGTCCATTCGTGGCACCTGTATCCAATCCGTTTGCGTTTGGACCGCTTAGCTATCGGACGGAATCAGTTCATGGAGGAGCTAAAACAGCGCGGTATTGGGGCAAGCGTCCACTGGATGCCCCTTCACATGCATCCTTATTATCGTGAAAAATACGGTTATCGGCCTGAAGACCTCCCGATAGCCGCGTCGCTCTACGGGCAAATGATCAGTCTGCCCCTGTATCCGGATCTAACTGCTGCCCAGGTTGACTACATCTGCCAGGGCATCCATGAGATTATCGCCCGCGCGCAAAACCTTCGCTGTAAAGCGCAATCACTCGTAACCCCTGTGGTTCCACATGCTCGACCTCTCAGCCAAGCGCCTGTTTGACGTGGTTTTCTCCGCTCTTGGTCTGCTGGTGCTCGCGCCGCTCCTGCTGGTGCTGGCCGTGCTGATCAAATCATCGGAAAAAGGCCCCGTTTTCTTCCTGCAGGAACGGGTGGGAAGGCATGGACGGCTCTTCAAGATTTGGAAGTTTCGGACCATGGTTGTGAATGCCGAGAGACTGGGCCACAGCATCACTGCGGGCAACGACCGCCGTATTACGCCCGTAGGCCGGTGGTTGCGTAAAACCAAGTGCGACGAACTCCCGCAGCTTTGGAATGTTTTACGGGGCGATATGAGTTTTGTGGGCCCCCGGCCCGAAGTGCCGCGGTATGTGGCTCTTTACACGGCCGAGCAGCGGAAAGTCCTGGAGCTGAAGCCAGGCATCACGGACCTCGCGACGCTTGAGTTTCGTCGTGAGGAGGAATTGCTCACCCGTGCCGTTGATCTGGAAACATTTTATACTCGAGAATGCATCCCCCGCAAAATTGCCCTGAACATCTCCTACGCGAGGGAGGCGAATCTGTGGACGGATGTTAAAATCATTTTGAGGACGATCTTCCCACTCCGCATCCTAAGGAATGAAAACGCTGGGCCTTTCCCTTTCAACCATTCCTGATTTCCTTACGCACCCTAGGCATTTCACACAGATTGATTCCCGTTCCCTCCCGCCTATAGTCGCATGGCTAAGTTAATGAAGTGCGGTGGGTATGTAAGCAATACGGGATTCAAGACGACCGCCAAGCTTGAGCGGCCGCATCCGCCAAGGTAGGGATGAATCCGCTGCTTCAGGAGGCTTGGAACGTTTTTCCTTGAATCCGCATTAACTCAAAAAAACGGGTATTACCCAGCAAGGATGTTTCCAACGTATTGTTCGCATGGACAAATCATGTTGCCTTGCATGAACCCCCTTGGAGGAAAGAAGTTTGGTGAAGGCTCGCTCAACTCAGGTTAACGCAAACCGGAATAAATATACCCCGGAGTGGCTGGATTATCTGCTGGCCTTCAGGCTCTCGCGAACGTCAAGGTTGGTGGTGGTCCTGGTGGTTTATTCGCTTGGGCTGGTTGCGAGCTTTTTCCTCTCCTACCAGTTGCGCTTCGATTTCAACGTCCCCGCTGGTGAGATGTCCTCCAGCCTTGTCCATGCGCTTTGGATTATTCCCACCAAGCTTTCGCTGTTGCTTATGATTGGGCAATTTACCGGGCTGCTGAGCTACTTCAGCATCCCTGATTTGCGGCGGCTCATCCTGGCGCTCGGCGTCACCTGCGCAATGGTTTGTTTTGTGTGGCTCGTCTCTGCTGGTTACGCGGCGCCTCCCCGTTCGATCATTGTTGGTGACTTCCTGCTCTCGATTTTATTCCTCTCCGGCTTTCGGCTTGTGTTCCGAATGGTGCGTGAACGCTTTTTTTCAAGCCACTTCCTTTGGAATCCTCACGTTCTCCGGGTTGGCATCGTGGGCGCGGGCTACGCTGGCGCCACTCTGGCTCGAGAGCTTTCAGTCAAGCGCCACCTGGGTTTGCGCCCAGTCGTGTTTTTCGATGACGACCCGGAAAAGGAAGGGACTCGTGTTCATGACATACCCGTCATTGGCGCTCCGGAGTGTTTGTTGCAAAATCAGGAGAAACTGAATTTACAAAAGGTCATCATTGCCCTGCCTTCTGCTTCGGGTAAACGGATCCGTGGCATTGTGACAACCCTGCAGGAAGCTGGTATTAAGTTCGAAACCGTTCCCACCCTTGACCAACTTGCTACCGGCAAAGTGAAGGTCACTCAGCTTCGCCCCGTGGAAATTGAGGACCTCCTTGGCCGCGCACCCGTGAAGTTGGAAACTGAAAACATCCGCAACATTCTTCAAGGCCAAACGGTCATGGTAACGGGTGCTGGTGGCAGCATCGGGGGCGAACTCTGTCGCCAAATTGCCTCCTTCCACCCGCACCGCCTGCTCTTGGTTGAACAGTCTGAAGTGCAGATGTTCCAAATCGAGCAGGAGATGATCTCGCTTGGCTACTCAGGCCTTATCCTGCCGCTGATTGCTGACGTTTTGGATTATCCGCGAATGGACGCCGTTTTCAAAGAGCATAGGCCCGGGGTCGTCTTTCATGCCGCTGCCCACAAGCATGTTCCCATGATGGAAAGGCACCCGGGCGAGGCCGTCAAAAATAATACCCTCGGCACAGCTCAAATTGCTGAACTCGCGCTGGAATATGAGGTTCGCCGTTTCGTCCTCATCTCCACCGACAAAGCCATTAACCCCACCAATGTGATGGGTGCAACCAAGCGGTTAGCTGAGATTTTCTTGCAATCATTGGCCGCGAGCGAACCCTCCCGAACGAGGTTCATGGCTGTGCGGTTCGGCAACGTCCTGGGCTCCTCCGGGAGTGTCATTCCCACCTTCAACAAGCAGATAGCCGCCGGGGGACCCGTCACCGTTACGCATCCCGATGTCACCCGGTTCTTTATGACTATCCCGGAAGCGGTCGGCCTGGTGCTGCAAAGCGCCGCTCAGGGCCAGGGCGGAGAAATTTTTGTGCTCGATATGGGCAACCCCATCAAAATTGTTGATCTGGCGCGCCAGTTGATTGAGCTTTCGGGATGGGAGCCGGGCACCGATATTGAAATCCAATTCACCGGCTTGCGTCCGGGTGAAAAGCTTTATGAGGAATTAAGTCATGAAGGTGAGGATTGCGTGCCCACAAACCATCCCAAGATTTTCCGCTTCGTTTCGCGCTCGCAAACCTTAAAGACGGTCCAGGAACGTATCCGCGAGTTGACTCGCAACCTTCACGATCCGAATTCGGACACGATCAAGCTGCTCCTGAAAAAAGCTGTTCCCGAATATGTCCCGTGCCTCAGCGCCTCAGCCGAGCCTGCTCCAGATTCCACTCCAACCCCGACTCCTTCCTTCAACACCGAAATCGCTGGACAACGCTGAGGAGCCCGGATATTTCGGCGGTACTCACCGGATGCGCTCGCCTCCGAGGCGTGCAAAATTCTCTCTCGCCATTTTTCGATGAACGATCCATCTTTTTGATGCCAAAGTCATGACCCCTCCACGCACATCGACTATGGACTGGCCTCTTCGCAGGCTTTTCCTTCTGCGTCGCTTGAAGCGCTGGGGGTTTGCGTCGCTGCTTTTGCTCGTGGTGCTTCTCGCAACCCATGAATGGTGGCTGGGGGTGGTTTCATTGCCACGAGCCCTGTTCGAGCCACCGCTCCCCAGCGTTGAAATCGTCGACTGCACCGGCCTTCCCTTGCGTGAAGTGCCCGAAGGAAAGCCGCCGTTTACCCGTTGGGTCGGGATCCGCCAAATTCCTCCTCTCCTTGTCGAAGCAATCATCGCCGCCGAAGATAAACGTTTCCGCTGGCACCACGGGGTAGATTGGCGTGCCACTCTCCGCGCTGCTTACGATTACGCGCGATGTGGCCGGGTCCTTTCCGGCGCCTCCACGATTACGCAAAAGCTGATCAAGCTCAGCGAACCGCGTCCTCGCACCCTCTGGACCAAATTGAGCGAGGCCCTGCAAGCCATGCGCCTGGAGCAGGTTTGGTCCAAGGAACGCATTCTGGAGGAATACCTCAATCGGTTAGACTACGGAAGCTTCACCCGCGGAACGGCCGAAGCCGCTGCCTTCTATTTTGGCAAGACCGTGCGGGACCTCAGCCCAGCCGAGGCCGCTTTCCTGGCGGGGCTGCCCCAGGCTCCTGCCCGGTTTAACCCGCTCCAGCACATGGAACGGGCATGCAAGCGCCAGCAATGGGTCTTGGACCGGATGTTTGAAAATCATTTCCTTGCCCGGGCCGAATACGACCGCGCGGTGCACGAGCCCATTCAACTTTGGAAAACGCGCCGGCCCTTTGCCGCACCGCAGTTCGTGGATCTCCTCGCCGAGCAGAAACCGGATTTCGCAGCTCAAGGGGGACAGGTCCAAACCACCCTCGACCTGCGGCTGAATCGGTTTGCCGAGAAAGCGCTCCACGCTAACCTTCGTCGCATCCACAATCAGGATGCTCAAAACGGGGCTGTGGTTGTGATCGAGAACCGCACCGGCAACATTCTCGCGCTGGCTGGGTCGGAGGATTACTTCGATCTGCAGCATGGCCAAATCAACAGCGCGTGGGCTCCGCGCTCCTCCGGCTCCACCCTCAAGCCATTTATATATCTGCTCGCGTTTGAGCAGGGTGCTACCCCCGCTTCGATCGTGCCCGATCTTCCCGCCGAATTTGCAAACGTCACCGGCGTGTTCGAGCCCGTCAACGATAACCATCGCACCTACGGTCCCATGCGCTATCGGTTGGCGCTCGGCAATTCGCTGAACATTTCCGCGGTGAAAGTCCTCGCCTCTGTCGGCGGCGCTCCAACCCTGAAGGATACCTTGCAGAAATGCGGTGTGGGCACACTCGTTCGCGAGGCCGAATTTTATGGCCTCGGTTTCGCGATCGGTGATGCCGAGGTCCGGCTGCTGGAACTGGCCAATGCTTACGCCTGCCTGGCCAGGTTGGGAACCTATAAGCCTTTCAACCTTCAGCCGACCGGCATCACCAGCAAAGAAAACAATGGCCGGCAGGTTTTTGCCTCCGATACCGCTTATCTCCTCGCCGATGTCCTTTCCGACCCTGCTGCCCGCGCGCTCGCCCTCGGGCCCGACTCTTACCTGGATTTTACCTTTCCGGTCGCCTGCAAAACCGGCACCAGTTCCGACTTCCGCGACAGTTGGGCAATCGGGTACACGCCCGAATTCACTGTTGGTGTTTGGGTTGGCAGCTTCAACGGTTTCCCCATGCAAAGCGTTTCCGATGTCACCGCTGCGACACCTATCCTTCACGACATCTTCGAGCACCTCCACTCAGACTATGGGACGACGTGGTATCGACAGCCCGCCACCATCGTGGAAAAATTTATCGACCCTCTCACCGGGAAGCTCGTTGCAACAGAACGCCCCGGCGCTGTCCGCGAGAAGTTTTTGGCTCAAGCGCTGCCGCCCAGGGAGTCTCCCTCCGACTATGACACCAACGGCCGGGTCTTGCTCCCTCAGGAATACGCTAAGTGGATGCGGAGTGCTGACAACTGGCTGGGCCAGCGCATTGACCTTGCCGAGCGACCCGGGTTGCAGGTTATTTCCCCGGTTCCCGGCACTGTTTTCTTTATAGACCCCAACGTCCCCGCCCAAGATCGACGCGTTCGCTTGCAGGCCCTCGGAGCCAAGCTCGAATGGAAAAGCGATACTTTACCCGTTGTGGAAGACGGAAGTGAGACATTCACCTTGCTCAAGGAAGGCACCCACCGCTTCACCGTCCGCGAATCCGAGACCGGCCAAGTTCGCGAGACATGGATCGAGGTGAAAGGGTTGTGAGCATGTCCTTTGTTCGTCATTTTTGCTCTTAATCGTACTACAAATCTTTCACTTCACTCCGCCCATTATGCAAAAAGCATTCGCCGCGGTGTCTATCGATTATGAAACGCAAATGGATTGGAATGGGCCTGTGCGCACTATTGACAGTGGTTCTCGTTGTCATAAATGCGAGTGGCCGAAGGGAACTCTCAAAGAGCTCGCTGGACATTGGTCCAAACGGCACCATCGCAGTCCCGCGCAACGATAACATGACCATTGTGGCAGAGGTGCCCAAAGGCGCCACCAACGCCATGTCAGGCCGACGTTAACTCGATTCAGGCCTCAACCTACCCGTTTCTGACTTTTCGAACCAGGTTCTCTCAGCCTTTGCAGTTTTAAAACAGGCTGCCTTGTGCCAAGCTATGGGCATGGAACCATCAGAACACACGGAATTAGTGGGCCAATGGGGCGCAGCCAAACTTGTCCGCTTTCCTGATGGTCACTACGCACTGCAGGGCGGCACTCCGGAGGATCGAAAGGACGCTACCGGATGGATCCGGATGTTCATGCCAAATGTCGCGGAGGAACTGAAGGCCGTGGGGCCAGAAGGCGCGTCCAGCAGCGGGGTATAATCCCGCATGAGAACCCTCCGCACCTCTTCCAGCGAAATTGTTTCATCTCATAAAAAAACGAGAGTAGAGCTTGACTTATATTCCGAATATCTCTAAATACTATGTCCAATTTCCGACAAATAGAATTCTAAAGGGAAGTTTTATAACGTGGGTGCTTACTTATTGTATGAGTTACGACGTGAATAAAAACAGGGTCTTACATTGTGATTTAGGCATAGATTTCCATCCTTGCAGATCACTTTAGGTTGGTAAGGGACAAACCTCGGTAATCTCCTGCAGGCCTGTTGTTGTCCGTTCACTAACAGGTGCAGTGATACCTGAAAGCTTCGAACCTGTAGGAATGATCCAGCAGCAAATAAGACCATGGACAACCGTGTACGTGGAGGATTTGTGAAGATTGGTTTTTGGAAGGGAGAAAAGATATGCATGACAAGCAGAAATGTTTTAATCGTGAGTTCCGGAAGTTCGGAGTGGGTTGGAAAGGGATTTCGATCGCAACAATTATGATCGCCTTGCTGGGAACGGCCCCGCGAGTGCATGCCTTCGCTAACTATGTTTACCACGAGCGGACGAGCAATGTTCCCGGCTGTGGAACGGATCCCTATCTGGATGTGGCAAGTCCTTCTCCGAGCCAGGCGGTAAACCTGCGCTGGAAAGTAGAATACCAGTTTTCCACAGACCACACCGTAGTCTACTACACAACCGATGGCTCCCGTCCCGCAGGGAGTTTCGGAGTGGGCTCGGGGAGCACTCGAATAGCACAAGGAACCTATTTATGCACCTTCAGCGATGGAAAACAGCATCTGGTGGATGTGGTCGGGGGGATAATTCCTGCCCAACCAGCGGGCACGACCGTTAAATATATTTTTGGGGCATGGAGTTCCGGTGGCGGCCCAGAAATATTCGGGAACAGCGGCACATGCCTGGATTGCGGCGATTTTGAAGTCTCTACCCGGGCGACACTCTTCCAGTATAGTGTAACCGCACCTCTTTCTATTACCTGCCCTCCGGACTTGACGAATGTTCCAACAGATCCAGGCCAATGCTACGCCACGGGAGTAAGTTTGGGGACCCCGGTTGCCAGTGAAACCGGCCCCGGAACAAGTGTGATAAACAACGCTCCAAGTCAGTTCCCAAAGGGTGAGACTATGGTTACCTGGACAGCCACGGGTACGGGCGGGAACCAGGCGACATGCACGCAAAAAGTAGTAGTGAAGGACCTCGAAGCGCCGGTTATCTCAAGCATTCCCGCAAATATCACGGTGTCCTGTCCATCCGAAGTGCCTGCGGCGAACGACGCGGCGGTGGTCGCAACCGATAATTGCGGTGGCACGTTGACTGTAACGCATGACAACGATGTGATTTCGAGCGCCGTTTGCCAAAACCGCTATACGATTACTCGCACTTACCATGTTGCGGACTCTTCCGGCAACAGCAGTTCTGCCAGCCAAACTATCGTGGTGAACGACACAATCAAACCCGTTGTTGTGGCTGGGACCATCGCGGTTTGTTACCCAAGCCAAAGCGAGGCAGAAGCAGCCGCGTTGGCTGCCACTACCGCGACCGACAATTGTTCCGGAACACCATTGAAGACAGTTGCAACAACAGGGAGTCCCTGCAATGCAATCATCAGTGTGACCGCTACGGATGCATGCGGCAACTCGGACACAGTTGTTTACCACGCCCAAATCAACAACCAATCCCCAGTTATCAGCAGCGTGAGTGCGGCCGTGGGAGGGCTCGACGCAAAGAATTGTGCCGTAAACATTCAGCAGGGCATGGTCAACATTTCCGTGCAGGCCAATCACATTTGTAATCTAGTTGATGGCCATCCCAGCGTAACGCTGGCTAATGGGCTAGAGATGGCATCTGCCGATTTTGTGAATGAAAGCCCCCTTGGGACTTTTAATTACACATGGCCTATCACACCGGCCACTGCGAACGGGACGTGGACAGCCACTATAAACGCGGCTGACCAATGTCAGACCGCTACCTCAAACTTCACTCTCTGCGTGAACAGAGCGCAAGTGACTGGTTTGGTGCAATCTCAAGGTTTCAGCGGCGGGAACCGCGTTGTAACGTTCGCAGCGACTGGTGGAGTTTCAAACAAGATTTGGAATTTGAATTTAGCTTTCGTGGGTGAGATGGCTAACTACGTCCTCACGGATGTTCCCTCCGGCACCACAGGCATCAGTGCCAAGACCGTTTGGTCCTTGCGTGAGAAACTGCCAGTCACCTTTGATTTGAATGGGCAAGCCACGGCTAATTTCATCTCAGACGGGACAGCAGGCTGGAGCGATGCGACGGATCATTACTTGCGTGGAGGTGATTTCTCGGGGAATAACATCATCAATTTCCAGGATTACTCGGTGCTTGGAAATAACTTTTTCAGCTTCAACACCATTGCGGACATCACAGGCGATGGCCAGGTGGATTACGATGATTACTTTATTCTCGTCCTGAATTGGCTGACAGCCGGCGATCCTCAATGAGAACCACGAATGCACGAGGAACAGCCACAAACCAAATGAAATGCATTATGAAGCATACTAAGAAGACGCTGGCGGCGCTCGGATTGGCGCTGGGATGGTTGACTGGATCGCTTCAGGCACAATCCGCGGTTGTTGTCCGAGAATGGCCATTCAGTTCAAATGCGAATCCCGCTGGTCCTGAGGTGACCTCGTCCAACTTCGAAGAGGCACGTGCCACCGTTCAGCAAGGCCAGTTTGCCTCTGGCTGGTTTGAGCAGGACTCGATGCTCGGTACGGAAAAAGGGATTTGGGACCTGGGGCGTAAGGGCACCGTTACCCTGAGCAAGTGGTCTGACCAAACCGGCCCTGCCACTGCATCCCACGAAATAACGGTCCGGGTCACACAATGGTATGATGGAGGCATTTACGGAACATTGGCCACTGTGGACGTGCCGGGTGCCCGGTTAGCCAACCGTTCCCAAGCCTATCTGATGTCAGGGTCCATCGGCAATTGGGTTACGGACGAGACGCACTGGATGATTGATGTTGGCGCTTCCGCAGATTCCGTGGTTGTGACCAGCCCTGGTAATGGTGCTCTCATCGATAAAGTCTCCCTGGAAACGCCCATCCCAATCGTGGTGCCCCCGACATTGAGCATCCAAAGCGCGGTTAAAGGAAGCAATAGTGTCGAAGTATCATGGCCAGTTGCTGGCACTCTTGGTTGGCAGTTGGAGGCAAACCCTCGGTTGGAACAATCCAAAGGCTGGGCTCCGGTCGGCGGGCAGCCACAGGTGATTGGGGACCATTTGGTTGTCACGATGCAAAAGGAAGGGACTCTCTTCTTCCGCCTGAGGCACCCTTAACCCGAGGAAGAAAGATTTATTTCCCTGATCCACCGGAGTCCTGAGCACGGTGGACCGCTACAGTAGAAAGGCGATAGACTATGCAGATAAAAGCCTGGTGTTTTCTGGCCCTTTTTGTGGCTGCAACGGCCTTTGAGCAAGTAACAAGAGCGGATGATTCGTTTGCGCCCTGTTGGCGCAATAAGGGTGGCACAACGTACCAGAGTTGGAACTTCGCCTCCTCCAATAACCCCGCGATTGCTCTTGAGTTCGATAACCCTAATGGAACGCCCCTAATCACATTCTCACCCGGTGCGTTTTCCAAGGGCTGGAAGCCTGCCTCCTTCGGCACAAAGTCTGGAATTTGGGATCTAGGCCAGAATGGCAGTGCGGCGGTGGTAACCCCGAACTTTGCCACGTCTCCGAGTCCCTGGATTTACGTCCAATTGCAGGTTACTTACTTTGAGGATTCACTCGTGTACCGGCCGCCAGTGCTTTCGTTGGCCGGTGCCACATTAGTTAGTTACAAATTCATCACAAACGAGGTGGCCGCTCCCGGGATGTGGAAAACGCTCCAGTCAGTCTGGCTTGCCGCGTCGGGCTCTAACGCGGAAACCATTCTGATCCAGGGTGACATCACCAAGGGTCTGCTGATCGATCAAGTGGTTGTAGACACCCGTATCGCTCTCGAGGACGATGGCGATTTGCCTAATTTCCGACCTTGCTGGCGAGGTCAGGCAGGCAGCACCTTTCAACAATGGACGTTTGGTGTCTCGAACAATCCTGCTTCCATTCCGGCTGAGTTGATCACAAACGCTTATGGGACTCCAATTGGCAACCTTGCCCCGGGAATTTATAGTGCGGATTATATCAATGACGATCCCTTTCTGGGCTGTCGTCAGGGGATTTGGGACATGGGGAAGCTTGGCGCTCTGACTTTGAGCGTTCCCAATGCTCCTGTTGCTTTGTCCAAATACGCGCAGGTGCAGGTCACTCAGTATCGGGATGGGCTGTATAACCAGAATGCCTCAGTTTCAATTCCCGGTGCCACGCTCCTCTCCCAGCAGCAGCAGACTTTGGAAACCACAACCTTTGGCGGATTGTGGGTTGTCGAAAAGTCTGTCTGGAAGTTGGATCCTTTCAGATCCGGACCGGCCCAGGTCCTTATTACGGCAGGGACTAACAGCACACTTTTGGAACAAGTGGTAGTTGAGACACTTGCAGTCAATTTTGCGTGTCCCGGTAATCAAACTTTGGACGCCGACGCCAGTAAATGTTCGAAATCCGGCGTAAGCTGGGCAATGCCTTTCGTGGATAGCTGCACCATGACAAGTGTAGTCTGCCGCACAAATGGAGTGGCAGTTTCTAATCCAAGCACATTCCCAGTGGGGACAACACCGGTTATTTGCCAGGCTACCGATCTTTTAGGGGGCACAGAAACCTGCTCATTCAGCGTGACAGTGAATGATAAGGAAGCACCCACCATTGTGTGCCCAGCCGATATCATAACAGCCAAGAACCCTTCCCTTTGCGGTGCTGTTGTAACCTTTTCCCCAAGCGTGCAGGACGCTTGCTCCGGAGCCACTGCCGTCTGCACCCCTCCTTCTGGATCCATTTTCCCTCCGGGCTCCACCACCGTTTCCTGCGTTGCTCTCGATGATGCGGGCAACGTTTCCAGCCCTTGTGCATTTCAGGTCAGGGTTATTGATTTTTCAGGCGACTTGGCGGAATTTGCTCCCTGCTGGCGAGGCAAGCCGGGTGCGACTTTCCAGCAATGGGCCTTCAGTGAATCCGGGGACCGGGCCTCATTGGCAGCTGAACGAGTGACCAATGGGTTTGGCATTTCCAATGCGGTCATTGAGTTGGGTCCGTTCAGTTATGGATATATCGATTCGGATGCATTCCTTGGATGCCGCCAAGGCATTTGGGATTTGGGGATGCTCGGCAGCGCCACGTTCACGATCTCCAATGGCACATCAGTTCGGGCAAGCTCCCACGAATATGTGCAGGTGCAAGTCACCCAATACCGCGACGGCGTTTACAACGAGAATGCCAGCATCTCCATTCCTGGAGCGGTTCTGGTCAGTGCGGAAGAACGAATTGTGGAAACGACCGCTTTTGGCGGTCATTGGACAGTTGCAAAGAGCTTGTGGAGATTAGACCCGCCCAATCCTGGGGCGGAAAAAGTGGTCATCACCGCAGGAATTGCCAGCGCCTTGATCGATCAAGTTGTAGTCGAGACAGAAACGTTCGATTTTGCCTGCCCCGGCAACCTTGCTTTCAATGTAGACCCTGGTCAATGTTCCCGGGCGGCCGTGGATTGGGTTCTGCCGCCAATAGATGGTTGCAGCGCAGGCGCCATAGTCTGCCGAACCAATGGCGTCGTGGTAACCACTCCCGGCACATTCTCCGTCGGAACCACTCCTGTGGTCTGTGCAATTACCGATGGCCAAGGTGGAACTTTTAATTGCGGATTCAGTGTCAAGGTTACAGACAACGAGGCTCCCGTTGCCCAATGCAAAAATGTTACTATCGATCTGGGCGGTGACGGCAAAGCCTCAATCACTGCGGCCGATTTGAACGATGGCAGCAGCGACAACTGTGGCATTGCTGGCTTTGCCGTCAGCCCCAATCAGTTTACGTGTGCAAACCTTGGGCCGAATACCGTCACCTTTACAGTCCTGGACGTGAACGGAAATCAGTCCAGTCGTTCAGGCACTGTGACCGTGAGGGATTTGGTTCCTCCGGTTATGGCGGGTTGTCCAGGTAATGCAGCATATCAATGCATCGCTTTAGTTCCCCAGCCAGCAGTGGTCACAGCTCTGGACAATTGCGACGGAAATGTGCCTGTTGTCTTTAGGGAAGTTCAAAGCAACCCGGGCAGTTCCTGCAACAACACCATCACAAGAACCTGGACTGCTACAGACACCCATGGAAACGTGACGAGTTGTAGCCAAACGATTTTGGTCAACGATTCCACTCCCCCGGTCATGGCCGGCATTCCCTCTGACGTGACTGCGGAGTGCAACTCAGTTCCTGCTCCTGCTTCGGTATCCGCTACGGATGGCTGCGGGTCTGCTCCCTCCGTCACCTTCAACGAGGTGAGCACTCAAGATCCAGATAGCGCACACATCGGGCACTACAACTACACCATTCTACGCACTTGGACCGCTACCGACGTTTGTCATAATACCGCCACCTCGAGCCAGACAATTACGGTGAAAGATAAAACCAAGCCCGTGCTCACCGGCCAGGGAACTGATGTCACAATAGAATGTCCAGCTACCCCGGTGTTCACGCCCCCAAGTGTTGCCGATAATTGTGACCCGGGCCCCCTCATTACTTTCAGCGACACCACTACCCCGGGTGCTTGCGCTGGCTCCTATAGGATTACCCGGACTTGGACAGCGGTTGACAAAGCGGGGAACGTCTCGCTTCCAGTCACCCAATCCATAACCGTTCGCGACAACACGGCGCCTGCGCTTGTGGGCGTACCAGCCGATGCGACCGTGGATTGCGCCGGTGTGCCAATGCCCGCGGTAGTGACCGCGACGGATGGGTGCGACAGCAACCCCAGCGTGACGCTGGTTGAAACCAGCACTCGGGATCCGAATCCAGCTCACTCGGCGCATTATAACTATTCCATCACGCGGACCTGGACTGCAATGGACGCTTGCCATAATTCCGCAAGCGCTGCCCAGGTTATTATGGTTGTGGACGCAACCGCGCCCGTCATCACTGGCCGGCCTGGGAATCTAACGGTTTCTTGCCCGTCCGAGGTTCCAGTCCCAGATGATGCTGCCGTTGTGGTGTCTGACAATTGCAGTGGGCCAGTGGTGGTGACGCACGACAGTGATGTCATCTCGGGCATTGTTTGCCTGAATCATTACACTATCACACGCACCTACCGGGCGGCGGACGCAAGTGGCAACACCAGCTCTGCCAGTCAAACGATTGTCGTGAATGACACCACGAAGCCTGTGGTGCTGGCAGGGGCAATCGCAAGCCGCTACGCAAGTTTGCTCGATGCAGAAGGAGCCGCGCTGGCTGCCACCACCGCGACTGACAACTGCTCTGGAACTCCTGTTAAGACCGTGGCGACCACCGGCGATCCCTGCAATGTGACCATTACCGTGACCGCCACCGATGCGTGCGGCAATTTCGCTTCGGTTGTTTACCACACGCGAATCGATGATCAAGCGCCTGTGATCAGCGGCATCATTGCCACCCGAGCTGGGGTCGATGTGAAGAACTGCTCGGCCGCCATCCTGGAGGGTGTTGTCAACATCTCCGTGCAGGCCAGCGATAACTGCAACCTGATGGATGGGCATCCAGGCATCCTGCTATCTAAAGGTCCTGACACAGCCATGGCCGCTTTCGTGGACGAGAATCCCGCTGGCACGTTCAACTACACCTGGGCAGTAACACCAGCCGCAGGCAACGGCACCTGGACTGCGATCGTGACCGCTTCTGACCTCGTGCAGACGACGACCTCCACTTTCACCCTCTGCGTTAACCAGGCACAAGTCGTCGGCTCTGTTCAATCCGAAGGCTTTATCGGAGGGAACCGAATGGTTACTTTCGTCGCAACCGGGGGCACTGCCACCAAGACCTGGAACCTAAATCTCGCGTTCATCGGTGACACCGCCAACTATGTGCTGACGGACGTTCCGGCAGGGACCCAAGCCATCAGTGCGAAGACCGCGTGGTCTCTCCGCGAGACAATGCCAGTGACCTTGGATGCGAATGGACACGCGATAGCGAACTTCATCTCGGATGGCGCGCCAGGCTGGAGCGATGCCACCGATCATTACCTGCGAGGCGGGGATCTCACCGGAAACAACCTGATTAACTTCCAGGATTATTCCGTGCTCGGAAATAACTTCTACACCTACGAGCCGTTGGCTGACATCACCGGCGACGGCCAAGTGGATTACGACGATTATTTCATCCTTTTTCTGAATTGGATGACGGAAGGAGACCCGGAATGAGGCAGCACCTGGTTGCGGGTGGGTTATAAGTCGATTTAGACACAGGAGCGCCGATGACGCGTTACGATCGGCTTAGGGCCGGGCTTGAGAGGCTTCAAAGACAAGGGGATCTTCCGCTCTCAATGCCGGTGCTTGAGCGGGGTCGAAGACGGGCATGGTAAAGCCTTTTGCGATAGCGTGGCGGGTGAGGCCTGCGACGTCGTGGATATTGAGTTTGTTCATGACCGCCTGGCGATGCTTCTCCACTGTTTTGATGCTGATGCACAATTCAGCAGCCATCTGTTTATTGGCATAGCCTTCGGCAATGAGCTGGAGCACTTCGGTTTCACGAGTGGTGAGCGTGTTGCTCTTCCTTTGGACCGAGCCACCGTTGACAAAATTCTCCCGCATTTGTTCCAACATTTTTCGTGAGATGCAAGGGCTGAAAAAGGCGTTTCCTTTGCGAGTCTCACGAATCGCTTTCAGCAAGTCGGTGGCTGCGCTTTGTTTGATCAGATAACCGAGAGCGCCTTCGTGAACGAGTTGCCGAACGCGTTCTTCATCGGTGTAAGAGGACAAAATCAGGATTTTGGTTTCAGGAGCTGCTTTGAGAATCTGTTTGGTAGCTTCCAGGCCATTGAGGATGGGCATGGCCAAATCCAGAACGGCCACATCCGGGCGCAGCTCGATAACCTTTTGGAGGGCCTGCCGTCCATTTTCGGCCTCGGCAACCACCTGCATGTCCGCTGCGGATTCGATGAGCAAGCGCAGGCCTTCGCGCACGATGTTATGGTCGTCGGCGAGCAGCACGGTAATTTTCGCGGCGCAGCCAGCGGGGGTGGCCGGGCTGCTGCCGCTGGAGCGCTGGGTTTCAGGTTTGGGTTCCTTTAGGGTGGTGAGGGGCCGGATAATGTCTCTTAACATAAAAATCTTCCTGGGTCTGGATACGTGTCCCAGTGTCAGGTTTATCAGCAGAAGTGGAATACTCAGAAACCCTACTGAGGAGGGAGGGAAGGGCACTAGAGGGTTAGATTTCGTCGGCACGAGCGGGACCCTGGAGTGCCCGAGGTTTCAGCAAAGACGCAGGCATGGCCGCAGAGGATGCAAAGAGAAGGGAAGAAGCGGAATGGGGTAGGATTTCGCCTCATATGTTTCAAGTTCAAAAGAGCCGAACATTGACGCGAAA
>JAQGOV010000250.1 GCA_028293425.1 Verrucomicrobiales bacterium | reverse complement strand
CGAGGAACAGCAGGATCATTGTGGCGGTCAAGGCCGCCGCGATCACCATCTCTCGCACGACACCGGAAATTGCGGCGCTCACAAAGAGTGACTGGTCGGCGAATTGTTTCACCTCGAGCGCACTGGTGACTGTCCTTTGAACGCGCGGCATCGCTGCCTTGACTCCACTCGCGACCTGGAGCGTTGATGCGCTGCCCGACTTGAACACACTCAACAGCGCGCTGGGCACTCCGTTCAGCCGGACCATGTTCTGCTGGGGCAAGTAACCATCACGAACCTGCGCTACGTCACGAACACAAATCACGGTCCCCTCGACCCATTTGATCGGCAGATCATTGAGCCGATTAAGCAACCGCGGGCTGGTGTTCAAGCTTACGTTATATTCCCTCGCCCCGATCTTCGCTGTGCCGCTGGGGAAGACCACATTTTGGGCGTTAATCGCAATGCCAACATCCGAAGGCGCAATATTGTTCGCCTGCAGAGCATTCAGGTTAAGGTCTACCGAAATCACCTTCACCTTGCCCCCAAACGGAAGCGGGATGCCGACTCCCGGAACGTTGATCAGCCCGACTCGTACTTGGTTGAGTGCTAGGTCATAAATTTCCTGCTCGGACAGAGACGGACTGCTAATGGCATATTGGAGAATCGGGACGGTGGATGCGCTGTACTGGATAATCAGGGGAGGGGTTGTGCTGGGCGGAAGTTGTTTCAGGATGGATTGAGATATGGCTGTGATCTGCGCCACGCCCTGTACGGGGGAAGCGCCCTGCTGGAAAAAAACCTTGATGACCCCCACGCCATCATAGGAATTAGACTCGATATGCTCAATGTTATCGACCGTTGTGGTCAGCGCCCGCTCATGAACGTAAACCATCCGCTGCTCGATTTGCTCGGCGCTCAACCCACTGAATTGCCAAATAATGCTTACCACCGGGATGTTGATCACCGGAAAGATATCCGTCGCGGTGCGCAGCAACACAAATGGGCTCAACAAAACCAACAGCATCGCCATAACGATAAACGTGTATGGCCGGCTGAGGGCGAGGCGGACAATCCACATAATTCACGGACCGGGCGGTGGTGGTTGGACCGATTTTGGACCAAAGGCCCTCTTTGTATCGCGTTGCGGCCGATTGGTCTGGGCCACAGCGCGTTGCCGGGCTAATTCCCTGGCCCCCTGCTCCTTGTAATCATCGCTGGTCAGCGAGGCGAGCAAGGCTACAAGATTGTTGATATCGTCCTCGCTCAAGGCGAGAGGTTGTATATCCTGGTCGAGGAATGGGTTTTGCACACCGTCACCCTTGTTGTAGTGATCCATCACGTCCCAAAGCGTTTCTTGTGACCCGTCGTGAAAGTAGGGCGCGGTTATCAGCAGGTTGCGCAGGTTGGGTGTCTTGAACGAAGCTATGTCCGCCTGCTTTTTGGTAACCAAAAACCGACCGAGCACGCTCATTTCGCTCTGAATGGCCGCGCGGTCGATGGAAGCCGAGTTTCCTGAATTGACCAACCGCTCCGCCTGGCGCGCAAGCGGGACGACCCGGTTCCTGATGATGCCGACGCCAATGTTGTGGAAATCATTATCTGTGAAGCTCACTAGATTCGGCTGGTTGTCACTGAGCGCGTGGCATTTGTTACACCGCCCCCGATCGTTGAACAGCTTCCAGCCACGCTTAGCCGAATCATCGATGGAATTCCCGTCACCTGCAATGAACCGATCGAACGGGGAATTGAACGAAAGCAACGTTCGCTCATAGGCAGCAATTGCTCGCTGGAGGTCCGGACCATTCGGTGGACGTCCAAATACGATTTCAAAATCTTCCCGGTATTCCTGGATGCTGATAATCTGGGCGACTGCCGCGTCCATGTTGGGCTGCCCCATCTCGAAGGGATTAGTAATGGGCAGCTCCACCTGCTCCTCCAGGGTTTTGACCCGCCCGTCCCAGAATTGCGTCTTGTTGTAAAGGGCATTGAGAACCGTCGGAGCGTTGCGTTGGCCAGCCCGGCCGTGAACACCGATGGAGACTGGCCGGCCATCGGTAAAAGCACGCGCGGGATCATGGCAGGTGGCGCAGGCCACCGTGCCGTCAACCGATAATCGGCCGTCGAAGAAAAGCTTTTGCCCCAGGGTTATCTTCTCTGGTGTCTGCGGATTATCCGGCGGAATGGTTGCGCGTGTCGGCTCAACCGGCGCACCAACCTGCAGCAGAGACCGGGACTGAGCCAACGGCCCGGGTCTAGGAATGGGCGGGGGTTTGGTCCCTGCTGAGGAAACATTTCCTTCATAAAAGACTACAAATACAGTCAGCAGAAACGACCTCATCCAGAACACCGCTAACGGCTTTATTGAATTATCCATAGTCGCTGTTGCCTTCAAGCGCGTTGGAGTACCAACTTTGTCCCACCCTCCTTTCGGATCACATTGAAGTCAATAAATGCTTTGGCACCTCATCAATCTCCCGGCCTATGGTAGCTTTTTCCCTAGGCAAAAGCAGGATAAACCTGACGCCCTGGCTTGGCTGTGGAGCCAAACACTCTGCGGTGTTGGGCTGATTGTTTTCCTAAACCAACTGAGGAGCGGAACATGAAATAGACCAGTCTCAGCATACACAATCCTGCCCATAAAAAATACACCGTAACCGGCTGGCCCATGTAAAAGACAGCAAACGGCACGAGCACGGTCAAGGTCGCTACTTCTTGCAAACTTTTCAATTGCGACAGCTAAATACTTTATAATCGAGACGATTAGCCGGCACTTGGAATCGATATTCAGAAGGCAATCCCTCAACTCAAAAGTGGCTCGGCATCCCACGGCTTGTTATGCCAGCTACGCAGATGCGCGTGAGCGGCAAGAGTCATGAACGTGTTTGAACAAAAGGGTAACCGAACAGTCTGCGACACGATGGAGATTTTCATGCAGGATGATAACACGCGAGTAGGAATACTTGCAGTTTGCCTCTGGATAAGCTCGCACTCCCCAGCCCATTATGCATACCAGTAGATAGAACTCCTGAGGCTAGAGCGAATGAACCCGGAGGACGGGCCTTCAGGCCATTTCGCTTTGTGGAGCCTGGTCAACTCTTACGCGGCGCCCGCAAAACGCTCGCCGCGGTTGTGACCACCGCGACGGTAATCGCGAATGGCAGGACGGGAGCAAAGATATGCGCGTAAACCAGGAGCAAACCTCCAGCAGTGGCGCCCATGAACAAGGAGACGAGCACGCCCGCAAGCCGCCGTCTGTCTGCAACTGTTGCAGCCCAGTTGGTAATGTCGCCCACAACGACTATGATGGTAGCGGTCGCAGCTGTCGTAAAAACGCCCTCCACATGAAGCCGTCGGACCGCGGCACTCTGCATTCCCATCGCCATCCCCCACAAGCCGAGGAGAACGTTGGTGACCTCAAGCGACGGTTGGCCGTTCTTCGCAAACCAGAGGGCCAGGAAACCAGCATGCGGGAGCACCGATACTCCGAGCGCGACGGTCACGCGTTGAGACCACATGCCAGAACTTTCGGAAGCCTGAACGATTAGCGTCCCGATGTAGACTCCCACCGCGAAACCGACCATCGCGGCAAGAATAGTTACGACACCGGGCACAACAACACCCGGCGCACTAGCCCCTGCCACCCGGAGCCCGAGAAATGCGATGTTCCCAGTCATGAAAGCGGTGAAGACCTTGCCCAGGGCGAGAAAGCTGATCGCATCGACTGCTCCCGACGAAACTGTCAACGCTTTAAGCAGGAGGTCGCGAACTCGGGTGTCGACCGGTTGTGTTTCGGTTTTTGCCATAATTAATATCCCTCGCTTTTCTTCCGGTTAGACCAGCGACGCGGCGAGGATGAGCCGCGGATAGTCGACTGCGCCATTGGGTGCAGCCGTCGACCGGTTGCTCGGAAAAGTTGGCTGCAATGCAATCATGCCGTGTAGTGGGCGCTGTCGCCCCCAGTGACATCGTAGGTCGAGCCCGAAACCATCCGCGCGGCCTCTGAAGCGAGAAAGACTACTACGGGCGCAACGTCCTCAGGCTCAATCCACGGCACACCGAGTGGTGTCTTGGTGGTCAGAATTTTGCGTGCCATGCTTTCATCCTCTGGCGCTCCTGTCGGCTGCTGACCTGATTCTTGAATTACTTGCGCGTAACGTTGCTCATGGCGGGTCAATGGGGTATCGATCAAACCTGGGATGACCGCGTTGACGGTAATGCCATATACTCCAAATTCCAACGCTGCCGATTTCATTAAACCGATGATCCCCCATTTGGACGCCGAATAGGCTGCGCCGTTTTTGGTTCCATGCCGTCCCTGAGTCGAGGAGGTCACAATGATGCGACCACCTCCACGCTGCACCAAATGGGACGCAAAGGCGCGGATGGCGTTCGCCGTGCCGGTGAGGTTGACGTCAATCTGGGTGTGCCAATCCGCATCCTCCATCTCCATCAATGGCTTGAAGGCTTGGATGCCAGCGTTAGCAAACAGGATGTCGATCCCACCAAACTCGCGTTCCACGTGATCAGCGGCCCCTCGCAACGCAGGGAGATCGCGTTGGTCGAGCGCGATACCTAGCCATCGCCGCCCCGTTGAACGGACTAACCGCCCCGTTTCGTTCAAATCGCCTGCCGTTGCAGGCATGACCCCCGAAGCCCCATCCACTGGTGCACCGATGTCAATGCCGGCAACATCCGCGCCTTCACGGGCGAAGGCCACGGCTGTGGCCCTGCCAATCCCCCTGGCGGCACCAGTCACCACCGCTTTCTTGCCGTGCAGGCATACGCGACCATTGGTAACAGCCAGGCTAGTCATTGGCCATTCGCTATACTTTTCACCACTGGCGTTTTGCGCGCCGGGATTTTATCAAGGACCGCTTCATCGATCTGCAGATGCGCCCGCACCAGCTCGTGGGGGGTGAACGCCAGCCACTGGCTCAGCGACACATCGGCGTAGTAGTCGCTTCGGAAGATCTCGAGAAAACGGAGTGTCGTGTCGCCGATATTCTCGACGTAGTGCCCCATCGCGAAGGGGACGGTGCCAACATCGCCCGCCTGGAAGTTGAAGGTGCGTGCGTTGTTCTGCGACGCGAACACCGTCATCCGTGCTTCCCCTGAGATGTAGAACTGCCATTCGTCCGCATTGGGGTGCCAGTGCATCTCGCGCATGCCGCCCGGCTCGACCTCAACTAACGCGGCCGCGATCGTCTTCGACGCCGGGAATACGGAAGAGTCGGTGATGCGGACAGTGCCGCCGCTGCTACGGATGGGCTCCTGCGCCATCATCCGGTGACTGAGGGTTTGGGGTACGGGCCCAGCACCGGCAACACGATCATTGGCCAGCGGTCCGGGAACGTCGGCTTGAAAGATCCAGAGGTCCTTCTCCGGGATGTGCGCGAAGGCGCTCTCGGGCACGCCGAAGTTCTTTGCCAGAACCTCTTTCGGGGTATGGGCCAGCCAATCGGAGAGCAAGAAGGTCTCCTCCTCCGAGAAGTTGCCGTCATCGAAGACAAGCAGGAACTCGCAACCATCGCCCTCGGTTCCCTGAATCGAGTGCGGGATCCCAGCCGCGAAATACCAGATGTCGCCCTCACCGACATCGTCCTGGAATGTACGGCCATTCTGGTCAACCGCGGTGAGCCGTGCCCGCCCCGTCAGCATGAAGCCCCATTCGGCCGCCTGATGCCAGTGCATCTCCCTGACCCCGCCGGCTTTGAGCCGCATGTTGACCCCGGCAATCTCGGGCGAGATAGGCAGCTCGCGGATCGTAGTCTGCCGTCCCCAGCCGCCTGAAGTCAAATGCATGTGGCTGTCGGCAAAGGACCATCTCATGTTTGCCAGCGAGCCGTGGTCCGTGGAAGGCGATAGAATGACGTCGCGATTCTCGGCCTCGCGTGCAGGGTTCCTCGGCCCGATGATCGATGCGCCCGCATTGCCGCGCATGGGCTGCGGGGGATTGGGTGATTGGGCACGTGGGTTCGATTGAGTTTTAGTATTCATATGTTATGGAGATTTTTACTGTTCACACAGGACGAACTAAAATTGCCCGAAATTGCTTCATGGCCGGGCTCCTTTTTTGACCCGATACTCGGATGAATATTCCTCCTCTATCAATCGGCTGCAAAAAACAGATTTGCGCTAATAGGGCGAACACCCGCTTTGGCTAAAATATCGGTCAACCATGGTTGTCCAATCTCCTCCATTCATGTTTGCCGTTGCTGTGGCGATACAAAATGCTACCTGCCAAGCGCTCAATGATGGTCTGACTGTTATCGCCCAGAAATGATTGTCTCTGATAACGCGTGTTCATAGGAACTCCAATCTGTTGGAGACGGCGCTCCGGCACGGCGAATTCGCCGGAAGGGTGCGTATTGCTCAGGATGATGAAGCTTTCGGCCAACCGGGGCTGGTTTGCGGAATTGGTCGAGTTCGGCGAGGGGACGCCGCTGTCCCCATGCTTTTGAACTTGGATTTGGCCGACCTTGCGAGTCAGGATGCGTTGCATTGCAGTTTGAATTGCCAAGCTTTTGATGCACGCGCCTGCGCTCGATCCTCGCCTCCAACACAAAATTGAACTTTACAACGAGCTGCACATTCCAGAGGTGGAAAGCAATCCCACAGGTTCGCCGTCATTGCGTCATTCCTGCACCCAAGGCGGCGATGTCCTCGCCGGGCCCTCGCCCCGCGGCCGCGGAGTAGAGCTAATGCGCAAACCGCGGTTGGCGACGATTACTTCGCGTAGAAAAGCGATCAATGCCAAGAGGAGCGAAAACATCGTCGCGATAAACAACACCGTAATTCCTTTGGACAAGTTGATGGGCAAAAAAGTGCCTGTAAACAGGGTTGCTATCGTGACGCAGGTGAGCAGGGCACTAATAGTGCCAAAGGTAATGGCAAGGTTCACCAGGCGCGCCCGCCTGGAGAGAAGTGCGAGTTCCTCGAACATCTGTGCCCTCTTCGCTTCGTCTGGAAGCTCGAGTGTGGCTTCGAGTAATCTGGCGCGGTCAACGATGCGGCCCAACCGGTTCGCCAAAACGCTGAGCAAAGTGGCTACGCCCGAGATGAGAAACACCGGTGCAACGGCCAGTTGGATAACATGCGCAATGGCTGAGATGCGGGTCTCGGGCGATATGGTTTCCATGTAAAAGCGCTAGAGTGCCGTGACCACACCAATCTTCGCCATTCAAGCAACCAAATCAAAGGGGATTGGTGATTGCACACGTGGGTTTGATTGAGTTTAAATATTCATATGTTGTGGAGATTTTTACTGTTCACGTGAGACGAACTAAAATGGCTACCCAGATGATTATTCCTCCTCTAGCAATCGGCTTCAACCAACAGATTTCCGCCAATAGGGTGAACACCCGCTTTGGCAGAAATATCGGTCAGCCATGGTTGTCCAACCTTCTCCATTCATAGTTGGCGTTGCTGTAGCGATACAAAATGCTACCTGCCATGCATCCTTTAGATTTGGATTAACGCTATGCCTGATTCAGGATCGAGTCTCTTCTGAAGATGAGTCGGACGCTCAGTCAAAATCAATTCGCATGTTGGGCGAACGCGAGCCTCCAGGAGATGCCCACCGTGGGCTGTCCCGTCGCGGCGCCCCACGACCACGTGCGCATGCACCTGCGGTTCTCCATCCTTGAGGGCGATATCGCCAATGAGCGAAAGCAGTTCCACTTGTTCGTGGAAAACGCTGGCTGGCTCGTACTGTTTCGTCTCCCAATTGAACCAGCCCACCTTCGCGTAGGAAAAAGCGCCAATGGCTTGGAAGTTGCTCCCCCAAACACTGGTCCTTCGAGAACTCTTGCAGCACGTTTGCGACCTCCTCGCCGGTGTCAAAGATCAGCGCAAAGACCTTCGGTTCATCACCGATTTGTTTCCACCGCATATTGGTTCTTTCACTTAAACCCAGCTCAGACTACAGACCAAAAGAGAGCTGCGAGGCTCCTACTTCAAAGCAGGATCAATCAACGTCAGATCCGTATCCGGATCAAAACGCTTCTGCATCGCCACCGGATCGACAGTGACCGTTACTTCGAGCGTCGGCGATACACACGCAGCGAGAATATGACCGCCGCGCATTGTTCCGTCAGATTCCCACACCATCATGTGTGTATGGACCCCGTGCTTTCCTTGACACAGCGCGATGTCACCGTTCATCCCAATCACCCCGTGCTGACCGCGGATGGGAATCTTCTTATACATTTTGCGCCGGGGATCAAACCAACCCAGTGTTGCTCCGTTCACCGCTCCCATAGCGGTGAAATCCTCGCTCGTAACGTGATACTTCTCCGCAAATTCCGCCAGTCCGGAAAATGCCTCGTCTCCGTGGTAGAAGATGATCGCATATTGTTTCGTCATTTCCCCAGGGTTCAGCAATTGAACCCGCATCCTGGGAGCTTTGCCCTCGGACGGCTTCCGGTGGCGCTACATATTCGCCTGCCGTACAAGGAAGTGCGAAGGTCATGAGGCCCTTCAAATCCTTGTTACCGATAATCCTACGCAGGCCTGCTACATATCCAAGCAGCAGGCCCACAAAGATCGGCACGAGCGAATCGGTGAAAATCTAGATCAACTCGATTGGATGTTTGTTACCAGTCCGTTTGCCTATTTAAATCGCACGGCTCGATTAGGCCACTGCTCAGATTGCTGCTAACGCATCACGGCGGCGAAGCTCAACCAGCTCGACATCGGGCCTAACGAACTTGGACGTCAATCGGAAGGAGTTGATTAATCATGTAACTGCCGCGATCGGGATCGTGCCTGGCGGGTTGGATGCGGCCACTGGAATCAGTCGCTCGAGCAATGAGGGTTCGCTTTCCTGCCGTTGTGGGCGTCCGCCAATCGAATTCCCAAAGTCGCCAGGCGTTCGGTTCTGTCTCGCCGAGCTTCGTTTCATTCCAAGTCGCGCCGCCGTCGAGGCTAAGCTCGACTTTTGTGACCTCCCCCTCCCCGGTCCACGCAGCACCATGGACACGCACTTTTGAATTTACCGGGAGTACCTCGCCATCGGTTGGTTGCGCGATCTCGGCTTTGATCTGCATTTCGCGCAGGGCTTCGAGCTCAGGTTGGCCGTTGCCACGCTTCCAGAACGCGTAATCCATTGTTTGGTAATATCCGTAGAACGGTCGATCAATCACCGTGATGCGCTGCAACCATTTGACGGACGCAACCCCGTACCACCCAGGCACAATCGCCCGCACAGGAAATCCATGTTCCCCTGGAAGGTCGACGTCATTCATTTTGTATGCGAGCAACACATCCTCACGCGCCTTCGCCAGTGGAACGCTCCGTGCAAATCGCACGTTGCCGCGCGGTCCTCGCACATCTTCGGCGGGCCCCTCATCGGCGCCTTCAAGAACCACTTCACGCGCAGTCTGCTTCACGCCGGCACGTTCAAGCAGGGTTGACAATGGAACTCCGGTCCAATGTGCATTTCCGACCGCGCCCAGGCCCCACTGCACTCCTGCCACTTTGGGCTCAAGAACACTTCGCGTGTTGCCGGCGCACTCTAGCAACGCCAAAACCTTTTTCGATTCGATTTCGATCAACTCGTCGAACGTAATTTCGAAAGCGCTTTCGACTTCGCCATCAACCCGCAATCGCCATTTGGACTTGTCGATCTTCGGGATTGCGTGATGCATCCGCACAAAAAACAACCCCGTCGGCGTGATGAAACTCCCGAGCTTTTCGAACGGCATCTCGAGATTGAGTGGCTCTGCACTCCGAAGAATTTTGCCGGCACGTAGCTGGCGATCTTTCATATCTCTCCTTTCCCAATCATGGTTGCATGGGGACCTGTTTCAGCCTGCGGCCGTTTCCTTCGGGTGGCGCTCCCAGGAACCATCGCCGCTGCTCCTGCGATTGTCACGTCGGTGACCACGAATTCTAGCTCAGGTTTCCTAGCGTGCCAAGGTCCGTGGAAGGCGATACGATGGCGTCGGGATTCTGGGCGTCGCGTAAGGGGGTTCTCGGTCCGATGATCCTTCATTGCCACGATCGGATTGAGGCAGATTTGAGATTTGTGATTGTTTGGGTTTTTGGGTGATGGATTTGTTCATAACCTTTTCTGCTTCATGGGCGTTACTTCTTACCCGTTAATTGTGTTGGTCTCTAATTTATCTCCTCTTCGCAATCCAACAGCGCACTCCTTCAGTCTCCCATTTATTCGTAAAACCGGCTTTTTGACTAACTACGTGGATACCTGACTTCCAATTTTTGCCCGCACCGAATACTTTCGCACTCCAACCAGCAAAAAAAGGAACGAAGTCTGAAAAAAACTTTCCTCCAGGTCGTTTCGGCCAGCTCATTGGTCCTTCCATTTTGGAACGCCCTCCAGGCTGAGGACAATGTTCCGCCGTCGTTCACCGCTCTTCGTTACGATGAGGATTACAGCTATCTTGGAAATCCTGCGGCTCGCACCAATACCTTTGACCGAATCAAGTATATCCCGCTAGGCGCTCGGACCGACTCGTATATCACCTTGGGCGGACAACTACGCGCTCGATACGAAAACTTCCCGAACGATTTGTTTGGCACCGAACCCCTGGATAAATCCGGATACAACCTGCTCCGGGCAATGGCCAATGCAGACTTGCGCCTCGGCCAGGTAATCCGAGTATTCACCGAAGGAATCAGTGCCACGGAGCAAGGTCGCGCCGGCCCGCCACGTCCAAGTGACGTTGACGAACTTGATCTTCACCAGGCATTTCTTGACCTCAAATTCCCCTTCCCTGAGGATACGAGTTTCGCCGTTCGCGGCGGCAGACAGGTTATCGTTTTTGGCGCTGAGCGTCTGCTGGGGGTGTCCGATTGGACGAATGTCCGCCGAACTTTCGATGGGGTCCGCGGAACTCTGGCCTCGCCGGGGAACACCCTGGACGTATTTTATGCACAGCCCGTGCGGGTGCTGCCACACAAGTTCGACGATGATGTTCCTGAAACCTTCATCGCAGGCATTTATAACACATGGAAGGTTCCCGGTACTTGGGCAAAGGCGAATACAAAGTTGGAGATGTACGCCTTGTATGTCGACCGTCAGAGCATTACTTTCAACCAGACCACCGCGAGAGGAAATCGTTACACTTTGGGCACCCGGTTCTCGGGCAATCCCAAGCCGTTTGATTTTGATCTCGAGACCGACTTTCAGTTTGGACGTTTCAACAACAAGTCAATACGAGCGCTTTCCATTGCGGCAATTGGTGGATACACGCTCGAAAATGTGGCATTCAAGCCCCGGACGTTTCTTGGCTTCGACATCGCCAGCGGGGGACGGCTCAACAACCCGGGTGACACCTTTGACCAGCTTTTTCCCTCCGCACACGACGCGTTCGGTATCATAGACGCCATAGGCCGGCAAAACATAATCGATGTGCATCCTGGGCTCCACCTGACTTTATTGGAAAATAAACCCGGCGCACAACGGCTGGAGTTGCTCACAGAGTATCGCCAGTTTTGGCGCGAGAGCAATCAGGATGCCGTCTATACTTCATCAGGAAGCATCCTGAGAACCAGCGGTGGGAGTGATGCCCGCGCCATCGGCGGAGAAATTGACTTGCAGCTGACTTGGCAGCTTGACCGTTATCTCAGCGCTTACGCGGGTTACAGCCACTTTTTCCACGGCGCTTTTATTGCGTCTACTGGCCCCCACAGTGACATTGATTTCGCCTATACTGCGTTCACCTTCACCTACTAAGCACCTAATTTTCTGCCTGCAGGCATCGGGGGCAGTTTGGCCCAAATCGCTTTTACCCTACACCCAATCGGAATTTCACCTTATAACGATATTCTAGCGCCGACTCTTGAAAGGGTACAGTATCATTGGTTGATGCATTTCTTAATCTACGCTTATGAAAAATAGCAAACGCATTGTGGCTTATCTCTTTCTCCTGACCCTGACGGTTGCCGCGCTTGGTTTATGGGGTTGCGCCAGCACGAAGCATCAGAACACAGAATCTCTGCTTTCGACAGCCGGATTCCACACGGTGACTCCCTCCACCCCTCAACAACAGGCATGCTACGCTGCCTTGCCGCCCTACAAGCTTCAACGCAATGAATCCAACGGAAAAGTTGTCTATGCCTACGCGGACAAGAAAGCCGGGGTGGTCTATATGGGGGGCGAGAACGAGTATCAGCGTTATAAACAACTCGGCCAGCAGCAGAAGCTAGCCGATGAACAATTAGCAGCAGCCCAGATGAATCAAGATGCTGCGGCGAATTGGGACTACTGGGGCTACTGGGGCACTCCGGAAATCGAAGGCCGGCGACTCTCCCCAGGACCACGACCAAGGCGGTGAGGAGCCTGCGTTGCCAGCAATGCCGATTATTATGAGCATTCCGAGGCAGCAATAAAACAATCCACAATTAATTAGAACTATTGTTATGAACCAAAGCCAACGAATTGCAGAGCACCTGTTGTTGCTGACCTTGGCTATTGTTGCAATCGGGTTGGTGGGTTGCGCCAGCAACGAAACATCAGAACACAGAATCTTTGCTTTCGACAACCTGGGCCCACCGCAAAGGCTTTGATGGCATGCACCCCGTCGAAGTCCCTCCTTCCGTCAAATCTGCAAACGGCGTAATTGGAAGGGTCCCAGGTGTCGTAATCGAATGAAGGAAGATGCAAGCTTCTCTCCTCCTGGGTTTGGTCTTCATCAGGCGCCGTGTAGATGCCTCAGACTAATACGAACCGACTTGTAAACGGGAGTGTTGCTTTTCTCGGCCACATTCCCGATTGGTACTAGAACGTTCGCTTCCGGGTAATAGGTCGCCGCACATCGCCTCGGGATATCATAGGGTACAACTTGAAAACGGCACGCGACTCGTTCCTCGTCTTCGAAATGGCTGATGAGATCAACGATTTGTCCCGCTTTCAACCCAGCCTCCTTGAGATCTTCCGGATTGAGAAAAATCACTCGCCGTCCGCCATATACTCCGCGATAACGGTCATTCAGCCCATAAATGGTTGTGTTGAATTGATCATGGCTTCGGATCGTAGTCATCAGAAACTCGCCCGGCTTGAGATCGTGGCGCGGAATCCTGTGCACGATAAAATTCGCCTTTCCTGTTCTCGTTTTGAACACACGGTTGCGCGCCGCATTGGGCAGGTAAAAAATATCGCTGCGGATTCGCCGATTGAAATCCTCAAAGCCGGGAATCACGTGCGAAATATGCTCACGGATGCGGTCGTAATCCGACACCAGTGCACCCCAGTCCACGGTGCTTCGCCTCCCTAGGGTGGCTTTCGCCAATCCGGCCACTATGGCCGGCTCACTCAAAAGATGGGATGAGGCGGGCTCAATTACCCCGCGCGAGGAATTGATCACATTCAGGGCATCCTCAACCGTCACGAACTGCTCGCCTGTGACTTGTCGGTCCTTCTCCGACCGGCCAAGGCATGGCAGGATCAGCGCCTGTTCTGCAGTAACCAGGTGCGCACGGTTCAGTTTTATTGAGACGTGCGCCGTGAGGCGGCAGCGGCGCAATGCTTCGGCGGTGTAACAGGTGTCCGGTGTGGCGGAGAGAAAGTTCCCACCCATAGCAAAGAATACTTTAATCGCCCGCTGGTGCATTGCCTTGATCGTATCTACAGTATCGCAGCCGTGCTTGGACGGCGGTGTAAAGTTGAATTCACGTCCCAGCGCATCGAGAAATCCTTGCGGCATCCGCTCCCAGATGCCCATGGTCCGGTCACCTTGCACATTCGAATGCCCGCGCACACAGCAAGCCCCCGCCCCAGGCCTTCCCATGTGGCCGCCTAGCAGCAGCAGGTTGATGGCGGCCTCGACATTATCAACCCCGTTCTTGTGTTGGGTCAGCCCCATGGCCCAGCAACCAATCATACGTTTTGCGGTTGCCATCGATTGACCCGCCTCGTCAATCTGCACTTTTGAAACTCCGCTTTGCTCCACAATCTCCTCCCAGCTCGTGCGCCTTAGGTCATCGGCAAAGCCTTCAAATCCAGCCGTATGCTGCTTGATAAACCCATGGTCCAGAACTTGGCCCGGCCGCCGGTCCTCTTCTTCCAATATTGCCTTCATGATGCCTTTAAGAACCGCCACGTCGCCGTTGACGCGCACTTGCAGGAAAAGATCGGCGAGCTTGAAGCCTTTTCCCAGAAGGTCAACGGGATAGGCTAGTGGATTGGGATATTCCTGGGGGTTGGGATTCTTGACTCGCATTAAACCAACTTCCGGCAATGGATTGATTGCAATGATCTTCGCGCCGTGACGCTTTGCGTTCTGGAGCGTCGTCAACATCCGTGGATGGTTGGTGCCCGGGTTTTGGCCGATGATGAAGATTAGGTCAGTTTGGGAAAAATCACCAAAGGTCACTGTGGACTTTCCCACGCCAATGCTCTCCACCAGCCCGGTGCCCGAGGATTCATGGCACATGTTCGAACAGTCCGGCAGATTGTTCGTCCCAAATTGGCGGACAAAAAGCTGGTAGAGAAACGCTGCTTCGTTGCTCGTGCGGCCCGAAGTGTAGAAGGCGGCCTCGTCCGGCGAATTGAGCCGGTTCAGTTCCACGGCGATGAGCGCGAAAGCCTCACCCCAACTGATGGGCTCATAATGGCGCCGCCCCGGCCGCAGAACCATGGGATGGGTCAAACGCCCTTGCTCATTGAGCCAATGATCTGTTTGGTCAGCTAGTTCATCAATCGACCATTTTTGAAAAAACTCCGGCGTGACCCTGCGGGTCGTTGCTTCCGACGCGGCGGCCTTGGCCCCGTTTTCGCAGAATTCCGCGATGTGACGTTTCCCGTCCGGGCTCGGCCAGGCACAGCTTTGACAGTCAAAGCCATCCTTTTGATTGATGTTGAGAAGCGTTTTGAATGTGTGTTTCACGCCCATTTGTTCCAAGCTATACTGCGCGGTCCTAAGAATGGCCGGGATCCCTGCGGCAGCTTCGGACGAATGGCCGATCCTGACTTTTCGTTTTTCTTCAGGAGGCTGCGCCCGGCGTAATTCAAGGTCGCCTGCTGCGTTCTTGTCGCAGGTCCTCAACATCTCCAGCCTGTCGGCTTCGGTTTGTTGCGCTTGATTGGTTTTCGGCCAGTGTTGCGCATCAACCCGGTTTTCCCCAGCTGGGTCGTCATCGTGAGGACTGTTTTCCATATCGTTTTTTAAGTTTTGGGCCGTGGCCATGGCCAGGGCAATTGGTTGAAGACCAAACAAATGGTCGGGCCCACCGCAACGTGGACTTAGGTATCCCTCTTGAGGCCCGCATCTCGGTATGTAATGCGGCCGATGGCAGCCCAATCGGATTCGCTCAATCCCTGAGCCATCGCAGCCACAAACCGGTCATGCACCAAGCTTGCTAACGGCATAGGGACCGCGACCGCCTCTGCAGCGGAGAGCAGCAGACGGTTGTCCTTAAAGCCCAGCGGCAATTTGAACCCCGCGGGTTCAAATTTGTCCGCCGCGAGCATGCTTAAATAATTCCGATAGACTGGCGCGGAAAAGAATGATCCCTTCAGGAAATCCAGAAATGCATTCTGGTCGATTCCGTGTTTCCGGACGAGTGCAATGGCTTCCGCCAGTCCTTCGATGGTGGCCGAGATTAGAAAATTCCCAGCCAGCTTGATTACGTTGGCTGCCGGGGCGTCTTCGGCAACCACGAAGGTCCTCTGTCCTACTGCGTCGAAAAGTGGTTGGCAAAACTGGATCTGTTCGGGCGGGCCCGCAACCACGACAAACAGCTTTGCCGCCGCGGCAGCATCAGGCCGGCCGAAGACCGTTGCGGCAACATAGTGCTGCTCCCGCTCGCGGTGAGCCTCCGCCAGGCGCCCTGACAGGGCCACGCTGATCGTGCTCATGGAAACATGGATGGCGCCGGCACGGAGACCCTGAATGGCGTTGCCCGGCGCAAACATGACCGCCTCTACAGCTCGGTCGTCCGCCAGCATGGTGAAGAGGGCTTCCGCATTGGCAGCAGCTTCGGCCGGGGTGGCGGCAACTTTTGCACCCAGTGATTCCAGCGCCTCAGCACGGCTCCGCGTCCGGTTATAAACCGTCAGTGCATGTCCTGCTCCGATCAGATTGCGAGCTATGGCCGATCCCATGTTGCCCAAGCCAATAAATGCCACATTCATTTTGCCGCTCCTTTCGGGCTTTACCTACTGCCCTGACCTCAGTGCCTCTGGGAACCCGAACACACTTCCCTCGGATGGCCTTCGCTTCATGCGTCCGTCATCTCGCTTAATGTTCGGCGATACTGCCGTTGTCGTTTACGATGAAGGCCCATGATTCTGAAGTCAAGGGGCGCGTTCCTGACAAGCAGGCTAAAAATCAGAACGAAGGTCCAAGCGTCTTTCCCAGGGCTATAACGCGTCATCAAGTTCGACTGGTAACCACAGTTGCTAAAGGTTTCAAGCTTGGGGTCGTTACCACACTCAAGGCTCTGTCGCTGGGCGATCTGATCCACGGACCTTTTGGTCGGTTAATGTTCAGCACGTGAACGCTTTCTACTGCACGAACGTAGTATACATGGTAACACCGTTCACGAACGTGGGCCGGTAGTAGAGCCCGTCAAATTGATAGGCAATTTGGCCGTTTACGACCACCTGGACCGACCCTGGTGGTAATTCGTAAACAGTCGCGCCAACAGGTGGAGATGCCACTACAAATTGTGAGCCTTGCTGCAAATAAAAGGCGCCGCCAGCGAAGTAATAGACGTTGTTGCCAGCCGCGACGGGCACAGCTCCATCGGGCGGCTCTGTAATCGCAGCACCCACAGGCGGGTAGACCTCCTGATAACCAGTCGGTTGCGGTTGATAGTAGATGCCGTCGTAGTAGTAATAGGGCGAGCCATTTAACATCAGAGTCTCATAACCGATCGGCAGGGAAGCCACCAAAGCGCCACCAATAAATCCGCCCCAAAAATGATGGCCCCGATCCACATCAACATCCACATGCCGGGGTTCGAAGAAACGCTCCTGTCTGATCGCCGGGGCTTGAGCATGACGAATGGAGCCATGCTGGACTCGTTCAAATTCCTGACGCGGCACTGCGGGGCGGAATGCGGGTCGAGGTTCAGGTCCAAGTCGAGGTCCAGGTCTTGCCCCTCCCCCTCCCCTTCCCCCGCCGTGTTGCGCCTGCGACCACGGCACGGGCAGCAGGCAGAGCAGCAACAGTAGCCCAATTCCCCTCCTGCAAACATTACAAATAGTGTTCATGGCTTTTGGTCCTTTCGGTCTAGGGCCTTGACTTCCTGAATGGGAATTTTTACCGCCCCCACAGGAGGTTCAAAATGGAAGACAAAATCGGGTAGTTTGGTTTGGAAATCCCAATTGGAGAGGAGGGCGGTGAACTGAGGGAAGCCTTCCTCGTCCTTGTAGGTGATCACTATTTTGCGAGGCACGGGCACGGAGCCGTCCTGAATCCATATTTGCCAGTCAATATTCGGTTCGGCAAAGGTGAGATGCTGACAGGCCACACCTTGGACAGTCACCGGTCCTACATATCGTCCAGAGGTGACGTTCCGGATGGCGTTTTTGTAGGGGTCGCTTACAAACAAATCTTCCAACGGCAGGACCATTCCGAGCCGTTCGGTGACGAAGTCGACGGCTGCATCGAGATTGCCGGGTGCGTTGGTCAAACCATAAAGATTCTGCGTCCGGTTGAACAGGATGATTGATTTTCCATCATAGTAGAGCTCATGACTGCGTCGGGTGGACTGAACGACCGAGTGCAGGCGGTCTGGTCGCCGTACTTGGAGGTCAACCATGCGACCAGCCTGGACGCGGTTTCCTGAGTGCGTGAAGGCGTCCTGCCAGATCTCAGCATGCACGGATAAATTTTTATCCTGCGCCAGGTAATCACTTGTCCGTTTGAGCAACTCATCCGCGCGCGGATCGATTCCGGCGCCAAACACAGGCAAGGCAACCAGACCAAGCAGTCCCCACAGGGCAAGCCACTTGTAGGGTTGCCGAAGCAGTTGTTGAAATGGTTCTTGATGTTTCATAATTGTCCCTTTTCAGCTTTTTGGTACACCTATTATCATTCGAGCAAGTCCTTGGATTAACTCCAAGGGTTGCGCTTATGTCTCAGGCACATCAACCTTCCACCGGGGGAAAGCGGGAGGCCGAAAACAACTGGGATTCATTTTGACAGGGCATTCGCGCCAGCAGCAACATGGGCAACATCGTCTAAAGTGTGTTTTGCTTTCCTCCTTGCGCTGACTGTCTGCTAACAATTCTCCCTACCTTTAATTTATACCGCCACCTACGGCCGTCAATCCGAGTCTACGTAAGGATTAGGTACTGTTGGCTGATCATCTGCTGAGGGGCCGGTGGCGGTTGCGAGGCATCTCACCCCCGTCCAGCACCAATTTGGACGCTGTCTCGAATCTCAATATTCGCTCTCAAGCAGACGTGGAACCCTTCCTTTTCCTTGTGACTTAATCTGAGGGATGACTGGTATCCTTTGAGGTAGCCGCTTGCTTCAACGCCCTTAATGATTATCAGTCCTTGGAGCGCATCACACCCAGTACGAATACAGCGCACATGGGCTGCTCGCGCTGGTTCGAGCCAATGAACTTTTTGGCGATTTTCCGGTGATGAATGTCAGCCCCGCGTTCATGCGAACGAATCAGAACTCGGCCAGGTTAAAGGTCATCCAGGACGTCCCGGAGGAACTCACAGTAGATGAGCGTGCGGCGCTGCCGTCGGTGGAGGAGGTCCAGGTTATGATCCAAAATGAGGAGCTGCTCCTGCACATCCACCATTCACGTTTGTCGGCCGAAGCCATTGATGTGCTTACCTTTGGCTACCGGCCAGACGCAGCCTTCGGAGATATGCTTAAGCTGGAGACCAGGGTGAGCATCTTCGGACATGAGCTCTACAATGGGAATACTCGGCTGCCCAGGGAGAATGTGGTTGTCCAAACGAGGGTCGGACGGACGACCATTCGAATCCCACTGAAGCTGCTGGGCCATCCGTCACACCTTTTTACCAGCGTCCGAACCTACGTCGGCGAGCTTCCCATCGACTGGACTGCTTGGCGAATCCTCCAGCTATCGCCCGAAGACGTGGACAGATGATGTGGAGAGAACGGGATTATGAGGCAGTCGATTCTCCTGGATTTTGAGCACAGATCGACGTCTGGGCTGAGGCCTCCTTCTAGTGTAGTATTCGACAAATAATGGAATGCGCCGAGGATGAGAAAATGCCCTGGTTTCAAGGGTTTTAAATCGACTACATTCGAAAACTTTTCAAAAAGTCCCTTAGCCTTAGTAACCGGCTCCAGGTCCTCACCGCTGAAGGCGCCCTCTCTGCCAGCCTCCGCCCAGCGCTTTGACGAGTTGGACAGTAGCCGTCATTTGTAAGCCCCGCAGATTAACAGCGATGCGCTGGTTATTCAGAAGGGTGGTCTGGGCGGTAATCACGTTGAGATAACTGTCGATTCCAAGCTTGTAGCGGTCGTTGGCAAGGGTGAGAAAGCGTTGGGAGGATTGGACCGCTGCCGCCTGCTCCCGTATCTCCTGCGAAAGAATGCGGAGCGTGGAAAGATTGTCTTCCACCTCCTGGAAAGCCGACAAGACGGTCTGACGATAATTGGCAACGGTATTTTGGTAGTTAGCCCAGGCTTGTTCCGTTACCCCTCGACGTCTGCCCGCGTCGAACAGAGTTTCCGCCAGATTACCACCAACGGACCAGGCCAATGAAGGTCCACTCACGAGGTTGGCAATAGTGGAACTCTGGAAACCAGCGGAACCGCTCAGAGTCACGGTTGGAAAATAGGCAGCTCGAGCGATTCCAATCTGGGCGTTCGCCGCTGCTACCCGGCGCTCGGCGGCCGCGATGTCCGGTCGGCGCTCCAGGAGGGTGGAAGGAACATCGAAAGGAACTGCCTGAGGTTTGGTCTGCAGCGGTTCGATTGGGATGTAAAACATTGAAGGAGACTTGCCGATGAGCACGGCGATGGCGTGCTCCAACTGAGCTCGCTGAATTCCGAGATCTGTAGCCTGCACCTGGGTCGTGTTTAGTTGCGCCTCCGCCTGGGCTACATCCTGGTCCGAGGCAATGCCTGTTTGAAAACGTGCTTTGGTAAGTTCCAGGGATTCTCGAAAGGCGACCACTGCCGATTCGAACAGTTGCTTCTGGCCATCCAGGGCTCGGATTTGGAAGTAATTCACCGCCACTTCCGATTCCACGGTCAGTCGTAGATTTTCGAGATCAGCGAAGCCGGCTTCAGCCGTCCGAGCGTTAGCTTGAACCGTATTCTTGATCCGGCCCCAAAAATCCAGCTCCCACGTGGCATCAAATGGCAGCGAATAAAGAGTTGCACTGTTTCCATTATTGGTGACATTCGTCCCACCGACGGACGTTCCCTGCCGCCCTCCTGATTTGGTCACGGACGGCGTGGTGGTTACGGTTGGGAAGAACAGTGAGCGTGACTGCTTCACAACTGCCCGGGCGGCCAGAAAGTTGGCAAAGGCCGCGGCCACGCTTTGGTTCGAGGCGTTCCCTTCCTCTTCCAACGCTTTCAATTGCGGGTCACCGAACACCTCCCACCACTTCCCGCGCAGGACATGCTCCTTCGGTTCCGCATCCTTCCATCCCTCCGTATTTTGAAGATCTGCATGTTTAAGCTCCTTGAAATTGGCGGGAATGGAAACCTGAGGCCGCAAATAGGAAGGCGCAAAATTGCACCCCGCCAGCAGAATTACCCCAGCCCAAACCACCATCCAGATTTTGCCTGAGGGTTGCATGTCTAGGTTCCCTCTTCGACTCCCGCCGCTCGCGGAGCCTGACCATGGCCCCTTCGCCGCAGGCGCTCGCCGAATAACCGCAGCCGCTCCATGTAAAGATAAACGACCGGAGTCGTGTAGAGGGTCAGTATTTGGCTCATAATCAATCCACCCTCGATGGTGATCCCCATCGGCCGCCTCAGTTCTGAACCCGGGCCGGTGCTCAGGACGAGGGGCAAGGCGCCCAGCAAGGCTGCCATGGTCGTCATCAGGATCGGTCGAAAGCGCAGCAGGCAGGCTTGGTAAATCGCTTCGGTTGAACTCTTCCCTTCTACCCGCTCCGCCGCTAGCGCAAAATCGATCATTAGAATGGCATTCTTCTTCACGATCCCGATCAGCAGGAGAATCCCGATCAGCGCTATGATGCTCAGGTCTGTGTGAAAAAGCATCAAGGCCAGCACCGCTCCTACGCCAGCCGAGGGGAGAGTGGAGAGAATTGTAATGGGATGTATGTAGCTCTCGTAGAGGATGCCCAGCACGATGTAAACCGCTGTCAGGGCCGTGACGATGAGGAAGGGCGTATTCGCCAGGGACTGCTGAAACGCCTGCAACGTGCCTGAAAAGCTGCCCTGAATTCTGCCTGGTTTCCCAATCCGTTGTTCCATCTGGTGAATCAGGCTGACCGCCTCGCTCAACGCCACGCGCGGTGCCAGGTTGAACGACAAGGTCACGGCAGGAAACTGACCTTGGTGGTTGACCGCAATGGGCGCGGTCGTCGGTTCATAATGCGCAATCGCGCTCAGCGGCACCACCGCCGTATTGCTTCCGCGCACGTAAATGTAATTGAGTGCCTCTGGACTTTGCCAATACTTGGGTTCCACCGTCATCACCACATGGTATTGGTTCAAGGACGTGAACATAGTCGAGACCTGTCGCTGCCCGAAGGCATCGGAGAGGATGTTGTCGATCAACTGTGCCGACAGGCCCAACCGGGCCGCGGTGGCTCGGTCATAAACTAGGGAAGCCTGGAGCCCGTTGTTCTGTTGGTCACTGTTTGCGTCAGTGAAGCCGGGCAGGTTTCTCATTTCGCGGAGCAAAATCGGCCCCCACTCTACCAGGTCGCCCAAGTTGTCACTCTGGATGGAGTATTGATACTGGGAACTGCTTTGGCGACCGCCAATGCGCACGTCCTGGCCTGCCTGTAGAAAGACTGAGACACTGGAAACAGCGGCCAGTTTGGAGCGAAGACGATTAATTACCTGGCTGGCGTTGAGCTTGCGCTCTGCAAGTGGTTTCAGCGCCAGGTAGATAAAGCCGCTGTTAGCCGCCCCTGCCCCGCCCACGAACGCAGTCACATTATCTACGGCTGGGTCCTCCTTCACTATCCTGACGGCCTGCTCAATCGCCACCTGCATGACCTGAAACGAGGCATCCTCAGGGCCTCGGATATTGCCAAAGACAGTGCCGTTATCCTGCTGGGGGAAAAAGCCCTTTGGCACCACCACGAACAGGTAAATATTGACCACAATCGTGAGAAGCAGGATGCCAAGTGTGACTGCAGGATGACGCAAAACCACCCGCAGGCTTCGGCCATAGGCATCCAGAATCCATTGAAAAGCCCTCTCACTCGCTTGGTAGAGCCGCCCATGTTGTTCGGGCCTTTCACGCCGGAGCAATCGGGAACACATCATGGGTGTGGCGGTCAGAGAGACGAGCAACGAGACCAGGATGGCTGCAGAGAGCACTACGGCGAATTCCCGAAATAAGCGTCCCACAATTCCGCCCATGAGCAGGATTGGAGTAAAGACCGCCACCAACGAGATACTGATGGCGAGGACCGTAAATCCGACTTCCCGCGCCCCTTTTAAAGCTGCCTCCATTGGGCTCATTCCCTGTTCCAGGTGACGGGCGACATCCTCGATTACCACAATGGCATCGTCCACGACAAACCCCGTTGCGATCGTCAGGGCCATCAGCGAAAGATTATCGAGGCTGTAACCGAACAAATACATCACTGCAAACGTACCGATCAGCGACACCGGAACGGCCACACTGGGAATGAGGGTGGCCCGCCGATTACGCAGGAAAAGAAAGACCACCAGGATCACCAAACAGACGGAAATCACTAATGTTCGCTCGACTTCCATGACTGCGGTCCGAATGGTCGTAGTTCGGTCCAGCACCACGTGTAATTCTATGTCCGAGGGAATGGAGGCTTTAAGCGAGGGCAGCGCCTTCCGGACTCGGTCCACCGTCTGGATGATGTTGGCGCCGGGCTGGCGGAAAAGGATGAGCGACACGCTTGGTTTCCCGTTCAAAAATCCCGCCGTCCGAATGTTCTCCACTGAGTCCTGCACGATGGCGATTTCGGAAAGTTTTACCCCGGCGCCATTGCGGTAGGCCACGAGAAGGGGGGCATAATCTTTGGCCTTGAGCAGTTGGTCGTTGGCCACAATGTCAGCGGTAGTTTCCTCATCGGCTAATTGTCCCTTGGGCAGGTTGGCATTCTGCTGGCTCAACAACAGCCGAACATCTTCCAGCCCGAGCCCGAAGCTATTGAGCTGGGCCTGATCAATCTCCACCCGCACCGCTGGCAGCGAACTCCCCCCCACGTTCACCTGCCCTATCCCTTCAATTTGCAGCAAGCGCTGCTGAACAATCGTCGAAGCCGCATCATAAAGTTGCCCCCTATCGTAAACGTCCGAAGTAAGCGCAAGAATGAGGATGGGCGCGTCGGCTGGGTTCACCTTCCGGTAGGTGGGATTGTTGGGCAGGTTCGACGGCAGATTCGCTCGGGCCGCACTGATGGCCGCCTGCACGTCACGGGCTGCTCCGTCAATGTTGCGGTTTAAATCAAATTGCAGCGTGATGGTCGTAGATCCAAGATAGCTTGCCGATGTCATCTCCGTTACGCCGGCGATGTGCCCCAACTCCCGCTCCAAGGGAGCGGCTACGGCGGAGGCCATAATTTCCGGGCTGGCTCCCGGCAGCGACCCCTGCACCGAAATGGTGGGGAAGTCCACCTGCGGCAAGGGAGAGACAGGCAACTGGAAATAGGCTGCCATCCCTGCCAGGGCAATGCCCGCAAGCAGGAGCGTGGTCCCGACAGGCCGCCGGATAAAGGGAGCCGAAATATTCATTTGCCCTCCCCACGTGCGGCCTCTCCCCCTCCGACAGTTGGGCACGTTCGGGTGAACCGTTTCGCAAGACGATCAAAAAAAACGTAAATGACCGGGGTCGTATAGAGGGTAAGCAACTGGCTCAAGAGCAACCCGCCAACAATGACGATGCCCATGGGTTTCCTCAATTCTGATCCCGTGCCCGTGCCCATGGCCAGCGGCAGCCCTCCGAACAGCGCCGCGAATGTCGTCATCATGATCGGCCGAAACCGCAAAAGGGAGGCCTGGTAAATGGCTTCCACCGCGCTTTTGCCTTCATGCCGTTCCGCTTCCAGTGCGAAGTCGATCATCATAATCGCATTCTTCTTCACAATGCCGATCAGGAGGATAATTCCAATAAGCCCCACGACTCCCAATTCCATCCGGAATAGCAGCAGAGCCAGCAGTGCGCCTGCTCCAGCGGAAGGCAGCGTAGAGAGAATGGTGAGCGGATGAATGTAACTTTCGTAAAGGACCCCCAGCACAATATAAACCGTTACAATCGCCGCCACGATCAGTATAGGCTCATTCTTCGAGGACAACTGGAAGGCCTGGGCCGTTCCTTGAAATGCCGCCTGGACACTTAAGGGCATGCCGAGTTCCCGGGTCGCCGATTCAACGGCCCTGGTCGCTTGCCCGAGCGCCGCCCCCGGAGCCAGATTGAAGGAAATCGTGACTGCGGGAAATTGGCCTTGGTGGTTGATGGCCAGCGGCCCTGTTCCGGATTCAAAATGGGCAAATGCGCTCAGCGGCACTGTTCCGCCGCCTGCAGAACGCACATAAATATCCTGGAGCTTCGAAGGATGCTTCTGGAATTCCGGCAACGTCTCCAGCACCACGTGGTATTGGTTCAGTTGCGTGAATAGAGTGTCGATCTGGCGTTGCCCGAAGGCGTCATACAGGGTATCATCGACCATCTGCGGTGTGATCCCCAGGCGCGACCCCGTTACACGGTCGATTACGAGGTTTACCTGCACCCCTCGGGTTTGCTGGTCCGTCGCCGCATCCGTTAAGTCCGGTAACGTTCGTAGCTTCTCGAGCAGTTTCGTCGTCCAGGTATGCAACTCGTCGGCATTAGCATCAATGAGGGTATATTGATATTGGGTGCGGCTCACCCGGTTTTCCACCGTTAGGTCCTGGATCGGTTGCATGTAGAGCGTGATCCCATCCATCGGTGCCAATTTCGCCTGCAATCGCCGTATAATTTCCGGAGCTCGAACCCGCCGTTCGTCCAGCGGTTTGAGATTGATCAGTATGCGCCCGCTATTGAGAGTGGTATTGATGCCGTCCACCCCAATGAACGAGGAGAGACTCTCCACAGCCGGGTCCTCCAGAATGACTCGTGCCAGCGCCTGCTGCTTCTCCGCCATGGCCGGAAACGAAATGGTCTCCGCTGCCTCGGAAATACCTTGGATCACTCCGGTATCCTGCACGGGAAAGATTCCTTTAGGCACGAGGAGGTAAAGCCAAATGGTCAGCACCAACATAGTGGCAGCCACTAGCAGGGTAGCCACCTGATGCTTCAACACCCATTGCAACGTTCGTCCGTAAAAGGCAATCACCCCTTCGTACAAGCGTTCGGACGCCTGGTAAAAGCGGCTTGCCTTTTGGTCCTCCCGGGACCGCAGCAACCGCGAGCACATCATCGGAGTCAGCGTCAGCGATACCAGAGCGGAGACCAGGATCGTCACGCTCAGGGTCACTGCAAATTCTCGAAATAGCCGCCCCACGATATCGCCCATGAACAGGAGCGGGATGAGGACGGCTATCAGGGAAATGGTCAGCGACACAATCGTAAATCCGATTTGCCCCGCTCCCTTCAGCGCCGCCTCCAACGGTTGTTCCCCTGCTTCTATATACCGGACAATGTTTTCGATCATCACAATCGCATCATCCACTACGAAGCCGGTCGAAATCGTCAATGCCATCAAGGTGAGGTTGTTTAGGCTGTAGCCCAGCAGGTGCATCACTCCCAGGGTACCCACGAGTGAGAGTGGCACGGCCACGCTTGGTATAGCGGTCGCGGACAGGTTCCTCAGGAACAAAAAGATCGTCATTACGACCAGCGCCACCGTCAGCGTCAGCTCGAATTGAACATCCCGAATCGAGGCTCGGATCGTGGTGGTCCGGTCCGTCAGGATGGAAACATCCATTCCGGCCGGCAGGTTGGCCTTAAGTTGGGGCAGCACAGCTTTAATCCGGTCCACCACTTGGATGATATTGGCCCCGGGTTGACGCTGGATATTCACGATCACAGCCGGCTCCGTGTTCATCCAGGCGGCGAGCTTCGCATTCTCCACACCGTCGATTACGCTCGCCACATCCGAGAGCATAACCGGCACCCCGTTGCGGTAGGCAATGACCAGCGAATGATACTCCTTGCTGCTCAAAAGCTGATCGTTCGCGTTGATTTGATATGCCTGCCGGGGCCCGTCGAAATTACCCTTTGCCTGGTTGACACTGGCTTGCTGCACTGCGAGCCGGACGTCCTCCAGGTTGATCCCGTAGGCAGAGAGCGCTGTTGGATTGATCTGGATCCTGACCGCGGGCTTCTGCCCCCCGCTGATCGTCACCAATCCTACCCCGGTTAGCTGAGAAATTTTCTGGACCAGGCGGGTGTCCGCCAAATCCTGCACTTGGTGCAATGGAAGGGTTTTAGAGGTTAGCCCTAGTGTTAGAATCGGCGCATCCGCCGGATTGGATTTGCTGTAAATCGGGGGAGCCGGTAATCCAGTGGGCAAAAAGGTTTGCGCGGCATTGATGGCGGCCTGCACCTCCTGCTCGGCCACGTCGATGTTTAGGTTCAGCGCGAACTGCAAAATAATTAAGGAACTGCCTCCCGAGCTGATGGAGGTCATTTGGTTCAGCCCGGGCATTTGCCCAAACTGTCGCTCCAGTGGCGCCGTGATCGCCGCCGCGGCTACCTCCGGGCTGGCGCCGGGGTAAAATGTGACCACCTGGATGATCGGGTAATCCACTTGCGGGAGCGCCGAGATCGGTAACTGTCTATAGGCGACTATCCCGGACAGAAGGATCGCTGCCATCAGCAGCGATGTCGCCACCGGTCTGAGGATGAAATGGCGCGAGGGACTCATGGCCCCTTTTGCTTCTGCTGCTTCTGCCCGGTTTCCCGGCGTAGCGTTACTTTTGCCCCATCGGTCAGCCGGTTGAAGTTGCTCGCCGCGAGCATCGCTCCCGGTTCCACGCCCTCCACCTCGGACTGGTTGCCGTCGGTCGTTACCACGGTCACCGGATGCAAGGCCGCTCGTTGGGCGGACTGGACTAGGTAGACAAAGGCCCCCTGGGCGTTCCGTTGGATGACCGCGTTCGGCAATAAAGTGACATTGTGATGCATATCAGCCAGCAGTCGCACGTTGACGAACTGGTTGGGAAACAGCACACTGTTTTCGTTCGTAAACAATCCCCGAAGCCTGATCGTGCCAGTGTTCGTATCAATTTGGTTGTCCACGCTCTGGAGAATCCCGGTGGCAAGTTTGCTCCGTTGCGAACGATCCAAAGCGTCAATACTGAGCTGTTTTCCCGCTCGTAATTGGCGCTGAATTTGCGGCAGGTAATCTTCGGCCACGCTGAAGATAAGGGTAATGGGTTGAAGCTGCGTTATGATCACGAGAGGATTGGTGTCGGTGGCATGCACAATGTTTCCTGCATCCACCAGCCGCAGACCGACTCGCCCGGTAATGGGGGCGGTAATGTGGCAATAGGCCAGCTGCACTTTTGCATTCTCGATCTGCCCCTGGTCTAATTTCACCGTCCCTTCAAATTGGCGCACCGTGGCGATCTGGGTCTCATACAACTGTCTGGGGATAGAGTTCCTGGCCAAGGCCTCCTTGTAGCGCTCCAGATCGCGTCGGGCGTTCTCCAGCGACGCTTGGTCCCGGGCCAACTGGCCTTCCGCTTGCGTCACGGCTGCGTGGAAAAGGCTCGGATCAATTTCTACCAGGGAATCGCCGGCATGCACCATGTGACTCTCCACATAATTCACCTTGATGAGCTGGCCATCCACCCGGCTTCGCACCGCCACCGTGTTCAGTGGCGTCACAAGCCCGAGCGCGTTCATGTAAATCCCAATATCTCCGTTGCGGGCAGTGACAGTGGTAATTATGACAGGTGGCGGTTCTGCCGCGGTTTTCTGAGTGACAACCGTTGGTTTTGGCCAGTGCTGCAAAAAGAAAATGGCTAGGAGAAAAGAAACTGCCGCAACTACCCCCCAAGATTTGCTAGGATGAAATGGGACTCTTTTTGCCGGCAAATGTGGCGCATGTTCAGAACCGAGCCGCTCCTGTGGCCTTTCTGCCATATACTTCCCTTCAAGAAATAAAGTTGCTTCTATTCCTCCGCCTGTGATTCGGCCTAAGAATTATAGTTTATTTATCCGGCAGGCGAACGCACCCCCTTGCTCATTCAGGCCCGGTATAGCTCGTTCCCTCTTGGCTTCCGTGTCGTTCACTCGAATTCCTCTTCCATCACCTCCTCCCCCATCGCCACCACCGTCCGTTTAAACAAAATTTAACAGCCTCGCTTCGGCTACAAAATATTCCACGGCCCCACATCCTACGTCATTCTTTCATGTATGAAACTGCGGTTCGCATCTTTCCGACAACAGTCCCCGGCCAGGACGGCTGCCGCTAGGCAGTGTTGAGGTATGAGGGCTTCGAAACAGATCTTTTGAAATATTTGGCCCCAACCCGTTGAACTTAAGCTCTCTATGCGAACCCGGGGTAGGATTTGTGTTAAAATTTGGACATATTCTCACATGGCCGACCGACGTGGCCTCTGAAACTATATGGGAGAGCGGTGAACGGATACCCTGGCTAGTGGAATAAGGTTCGCCTTAGTCTTGCCGGATCCCTGAGAATGAGACGCGCATATAGAACAGGGAACTGCGGTGTGCATGCTCTCACGGTACCGGAACGGGGAAACCAGTAAAATGACGCGTCACTGCAATCTTAGCGCTCGGGATGGAACGGCATGCCTGGTAGCCCCGCGCTCGCCGGTTCTGGTGTTTCCACGTTAAGATTCACGACGATCGGATCCTGCCCGTTTCGAACCACAACCGCCTCGCAAACTTCATTGGGACTTGCATTAATCTCCTGATGCGGGACGTAGGGTGGCACATAGATAAAATCACCCGGCTGGGCTTCTCCGCTGAGTTCCAGGTGATCTCCCCATCGCATACGCACGCGCCCCTTCATCACGTAAAGCACGGTCTCTAGTTCCCCATGATGATGTGGCCCTGTCTTGGCATCGGGCTGTACCAGCATCGTGCCTGCCCAGAGTTTGTTTGCCCCGGTACGTGCATGCGTGATCGCCGCCGCCCGCGTCATCCCAGACGTCTGCGGCGTGTCCGTGTCGAGCTCCCCCGCATGCACGATCTTCACTCCGTGTGCCTTCCAATCCATATCTCAATTCTCCTTGATACCATCGCATTGATGAGGCACGGATTCAAGGGACAGGCGTGCTCCGGAAAATGAGGTATTCAAGCGAGTAAAAATCTTGTCTGCCGAATTGGCTGTATGAGGGAGTGATGGATGGGTAACTGCCTGGCCGCGAGGCGTGAATGGGCCATAAAGGGCGACAAAATTATGTGACGTCGAAACACAATTCTCAATAGCAACGAACTCAAAATCTTGACAGAACTTTTGCCTGACTCTTGGCTAATCTCAACTTGAGAAACAAAGGCCTTGGGAGGCGACAAGGTAGTATGAGCCTGCGAAAACCTGCGGGTGCGGGAAATCAACCATGCAATTTCGACTAGGATTCATAATCGCCTTTAGTTCTACCTGCCACTCATAACAACATCGCCGACTGGTTCGATTCTGTGGCTCAATCGATTCGAACGCGAGGGTTTTCGGGGCCAATTACCGCCTAGAATTTCCAAGTGTCGGACACCGTTCTCTGCCAACGGAAATCCCTCCCTCCTTTCCAAAACAGTGTGCACAAATCCTTGGGGGGGAGCACCAACACCGATGCTCCGGCGAAGATAGTCACTCCGAAATGGTATGAAGACGATACAAGCAACATTGGTTGTCCGTGAACTGCGGCGCGGAGAATGAGTCCGCACCACCGACAAATGTAGCACTATAAACTCCCTTGCTCTTATCAATCTTGTTACATTTCGCTTGGAACAAAAAGGACGGGCAAAATGCACTGATCGGCAGTCAATGGCAAGGCAAGTCAGCGACATGGACTCGGCTCCCAGGATTAATGTGCATGCTTCATGTCGTGCGGGATATTGCTTAAAATGGATGCTGCAGCGAGCCTGACCTGAGGGCCGAGCTTTTCCTGACATACGGACGTTAGACAAAGGCTGTATAATGTATGGTTAATATGCTGCGAATGAGACCAGCACGACGTAGTCACGGACCCGCTGCCACTTACATCGCGGCATTAACTTCTCTTCTCCTCTGCTTGGGTATTCGTGAGTCTCTGACATTTCTCGGCCAGGACTACGTTCCATTCATGTTCTTCAGTCCCGCTGTGCTTTTCTCCGCCTGGATTGGAGGGCTAGGGCCAGTCTGGCTGACTTGGGCGCTGGGGTTGTTGCTCGGGGATTATTTATTTACTGGGCCACGCTACGTGATCGGGCCCTTTGGACCCCAACAAATCGACCAAATCCTAGCCTATTCTTTCAACTCTTTCCTTGGTGCCTACCTGATTCTCCGCTTAAAAGCGCATGGAAAATCCCTCGAAAGGGAAGTCGCCACGCGTATCCAAATCCAGGCGCAACTCGTAAGTACCCAAACGGAGCTCCGCCACCAAGCCACAAGCCTCGAGCAAACAGTCCAGGAGCGGACTCGCGATATGCAACAAACCATTGAGCACCTCCAAGGCATTCTCTATCACCTCGCCCATGACCTCCGCGCCCCGCTCCGAACCATGTCTGGCTTCGCTTCTCTCATCAAATCGCGTTGGGCTCCCAGGGAACCCCTCGCCGACTTAACCTGGCCAGACTTCATTATCGAGGCTGCCGCCCGCTTGGATACTCTCATCTCGGACTTGCTAGAATTTGGCCGCCTGGGTTACGGGAATTTGCCTCTGACGTCTGTGGACCCTGAGAAGGAAGTCTCTGCCGTCCTCAAAGACCTTGCCTACCAAATAGAACAGAGCCACGCGTCCATCACTGTTGACTCCCCCTTGCTGACCGTCCTTGCCCACCCGCGTCCGCTTTACCTGGGCTTGCTTAATCTAACCTCCAACGCTCTCAAATTTGCCCGTCCCGGCCTTCCGCCTGAGGTGCATATCTGGAGCGAATCGGTGGGACCTCAGGTGAAAATACATGTGGACGACAAGGGAATTGGATTTCCGCCGGAGCAGACCACGAGAATTTTTAAACTCTTTGAGCGGTTGGAAGACCAGAGCTACCAGGGCCACGGCATGGGCCTTGCCATTGCTGAAAAAGCCATCTCCCGTATCGGAGGCGTAATTGGAGCCTCCTCAGAACCGGGCAAGGGCTCGAGTTTTTGGTTACTTCTGCCCAAGGCACAGCCACGCGCTCCGTCCTCTCCGAGTCCCCCTCCCAGAACCCAATGAAATTTACATGCCGAGGTCATTTCCTTAAAACGTATATCCCCGCTCCCACCCGCACAGCCTCGGCAACCTCTGTGCCCACCAAATGTCGCTCACTATTGTAGCCTTTCTGCATATAGTTCTATTCGAACTCCCTGGAGAAGATTACTTAGATGAGGCTCCACCTCACAGATCGACGACTCCTAAAATCAAACCGGGCTTGTATTATCCGGGCCGGCCAAACGGCTCAAAAGCTTCTCGGCTGCATACGTCATCGGAATATGCTACTGCTCCAGGAGCAGTGCTTCAGTCCTCACCTTTAACCAGGCTTACTTTTCGCTCTCCTGATGCGTTGGGCCAAATTTCCCGGGGTTCCGTTTTGCCTTGAATTACGTCATCGGAAAAAGGGTTTAAAGTTTCCACATCCATCATGAGGCTTCCTGCATGGGGAAAATTGCTTCGCAACCTGGACAAGATACCAAAACCCGCATCCTTCGAAGCGCTCAAACGCAAGCTCCATGACAACGATAATCTTTGAACAAAGAATCCAATTCTCTTTGGAATGTCTGGCTTGCTCTGAAAAGGCGTTAAACTCTTCGGGACCTGGTTTGGTTTCAAATGTCTCGTTAAAGGCATTGCTCTGAGCCTGCTTTGTAATAAAGCGCCCTGCATCAATTTCCTGATAAAGTGAGACAAGGCCGGCAGGCACGCTAGCGTAAGAAAAATCAATAACGTCCTGTTTCAAGGCGCGCAGATCCCTCCGCGCAACACATTGCGGTCCACCAAACTGGTAGAACCGAGTGTTCTGATCACGGTCAAAGTCCACCTCAATGTCAACGCAGGAAAATTTTCCGCCGCGAAGGTTACGGCGAATAAGGCGAAACCGAATTTTCATATGATCGTTTTTCGTAAGCGATCATATTGGAATGAATCCTGGTGCGTTACTGATTAATGAGAAGGTGTCACCGACTTTCTGTCGGCGAACTTCCGGTGTAACGTTTTGGTGTCCCTTTGGACCCTTCCTAAATCCTTGCTGCACGCACAGTTCGGTTTGGAGAGGAGGGTCGAAATCGGTCGTCTCAAGCATCGTTTCCGGGATATAATACCCATTTTTGTTGGCTACGCAAGCTAACACCGGCGTACAAGAACCGGCACCGCCAGTACACCGTTACTGACGTTTTTGCTGACACCTTGAAGGCCCGATTCTGGAACAAACGCCGTAGATCTTTGAAGTCCCCAAGGCTTGCCAACGACCTCGCGCGAGTTCGTCGGCGGAAGCCGCGGCCGGTTTGTGTCTTCGCGTAAAGACGTGAGGTAAGCCCAGCCACTGCGCGCATCGGGATTGAAGTTGCTGAACTGTTTTCGCGCATGACCCTCAATGCACGGTTGCGTTGCAAGCAAGCGGTTTCGCGATCTCACGTCTCCCGGCACCGGCACGTACAGTTCCGGCCCGCGCATTTCGTGGCCTCGTTCGATCTTGGCGGCGTGCGCCAGCGGATCAAAGCCGCTGATGCCCACAACGAAGCGGGGTTGGCGATTTGTGAACAAACCGCGTTGCTCACCTCGAGGAAACGGAGAACCGCCTGGTCGCGCTGAACCGCGAACGCCAAAGGCTCGCCTATTAGATTGAAGCCGAACGCGCCGCATCGGAAGCGCTCGACCTAGCCCGCCAGCGTTTCCGCGACGGCATCGCCGATCCATTGACGCACAAGTCGGCGCTTGGCGAGCCGGGAATGTCAGCGCATCGTGGCTAAACACCTCTTCAAGTCGTCTGGTTGACCTCCGCGCCAGCCGTTGATACTCTGCCGAATTCATGAAAGCAAAATCCTTAGCGCACCTTGTCTTCTCGGTGTTCAGTCTATTCTCTACAGATTGCTGGAGTCTGAGCGTGTCGCGCGCGGCGGAAACGTCCATCCCTTTCGAAGGCGAGAAAACTCTTTGGCACGAAGGTTTCGAGCGTTTCGATTACGTGATGGATGACGAGACATTCGCCATCGCGCCGTTTAAGCGGCCGGACACAGAGAAGTTCGCAGTTGGAAATCCAGCGAAGGGACAGCGCCGTTGCATCGTCGTCCTGCCGAAGAAAGTTGCGCCGGGCAATCCGTGGTCATGGCAGGGTTGTTATTGGGACCACCAGCCCCAGACCGAGCTGGAATTGCTTCGCCGGGGTTTTTACATTGCGTTCATTACGCCCGATCCGGGCAGGCAATATCCGGGCAAGCAGTGGGACGCCTGGTACGCCTACCTCACGGAGAAACATGGGCTGTCCAGGAAACCGGCCTTCGTTGGCATGAGCAAAGGCGGGGTGAATGAATACACCTGGGCGACCTCCAATCCGGACAAGGTCTCCTGCATCTACGCGGACAATCCCGGCATCTACCCGGAGGACATCTTGAGAATCGGGGAGCTGATCAAGCACGACGTGCCTCTGCTCAACGTCTGCGGGACTCTCGATTTTGTCCTGGAGAAAAACACGAAGGTCATTGAGAACATCTATCATCAGGGCGGCGGCCGGATCAGCATCATGATCAAGGAAGGCACCGGCCACCATCCGCACAGTCTGATTGATCCCAAGCCCATTGCCGATTTCATTGAACAGCACGTTCAGCCGGCCACCACGGCCCGACCCGATCTCGTTGACGACACGTTCACGAAATCCTATTATTACAACACCGAGAATGCCTACATTTATCTCCCAAAAGAGGATACCTACGCGGCCTGCCGGGGGCCGCAGTTCACGCCATGCTACGACCGTTACGACAAGGTTCTCGAATCCACGTTTGGACACACCGGCATGGCGCTGCTGGTGCCGAAGACTGCGGCTGCCGGGAAGCCTTGGGTCTTTCGAGCGGACCGCATCGGCCGGGATGCCTCCGCCATTGATTTGGCCCTCCTGGCCAAGGGGTACTACATCGTGGCGGCTCCGATCACGGGGGGAGGCCCCACTCGGAAAGAATGGGACGAAGCTTATAAGCTCATGACCGACCACGGCTTTTCCAAGAAACCCGCTTTGGAAGGCACCGGGGCGGGAGCGGGGGAAGCCTACGCCTGGGCGATCCAAAACCCCGACAAGGTTTCCTGCATCTATGGGGAGAATCCCGCCATGCGCACCATCATGTCGGGCAACCAGCCGCCGTTGAAAACGCCGCTGGTGGATAATTTGGCCGCGCTGGCCAAAACAGGGGTGCCGATCCTGCACGTTTGCGGCAGCCTCGATCCGTGGCTCGACCGCGACACGCGGGTGGCGGAGAAGAAATACAAGGAACTCGGCGGCAACTTCACGGTGATCGTGAGGCAGGGCGAAGGCCATTTTTCGACCAAGCCGCAGGATCCGAAGCCCGTGGTGGATTTCATCGTCGGGAAGGGCAATTGAAATTGACCGCTGTCATGATCTTTTTGGAAGCAGTGCGCTGCGCAAAGTTGTCATGGCGATGCGCAGGCAACCACCAGCCATCAGGAGCATGAGACAGGCTGTTCTATGGCTAGCGATTTTGACGTGCTTTGTGGGAGGGAATAATTATGCCGGGCAGGGTTCCAATTCATTGGAGATTCGCTCCGTGGTGGTGCAGGGGAAATCGATGCCGTGGCGACTGGAAAGTGATCTCCGGCTGGAGCCGTTTCCGAAGAACATTGTCTTTAATTTTGGGAGAGAAACCAATTCCGGCGAAACGCCACTTCGATTGCATTACAAGCTGGAAGGATTCGAGGACAAGTGGCGCGAGGGCGGCGGGGAGATGTTCCTGGTGATGCGGTTTCTGGATGAGAAAGGTGATCGAGTCGCGCAGAAGGTTTTCCGAGCGACGGGGGAAAGCGCCGGTTGGAGCGGAGCTTTGAAGGGATCGACCCTTACGCATCGCCGCGAAACAGTGGCGGTGCCGCCGCGCGCCGTTCGCATCTGGCTGGTCATTTCTTCGGGAGGACCGCCGGCCACGGTGGGGCTTTTCGTGGTGGATGATCTGGTGGTCTCCAAAATTTCTTCGAGCAACGGGCCACCGGTGGTTTTGTTGCGAACGCCGTTTGAGCAGGAGCTGGACGAGAAGACCGCGTCGCGAAATCCGCCGGGCTGGATGAGGGACGGCATTCGTCCCAGCATGGCCAAAGTGGTGGAACTGGGGCGGGAGCCGAAGAAGAAGGCGCGGGCGATTTGGGACGAGGATACTTTTGGACATGCGGAATGGCAAAACCCGAAGCAGTTTTCGCCGCGCGTGGCCCCGGACGACTCCCTGGTGGTGGAATGGAACGAGGTCTTCAGCATTGGAGTCGGCAAC
>JAQGOV010000247.1 GCA_028293425.1 Verrucomicrobiales bacterium | reverse complement strand
AGCCGCTGATAAATATTCTCCTTCAGCTGCGCCGGCATCGCATCGAATGCCTCCGAGTAAATCAAGTAGCTGCAAGGGTATTTTAACAGCCTCGTCTGTAATTGTAGATCTCTCAGCTATCGTCCCTTCTTATCTTTAGGACCCTTTGCCGCAAATTCCTTCGCAAAACTCGACGTCCCCGACACCGGCGCCGTCAACGGCGCTTCTTCCACGAACAACAAATATTTCAGAAACGACTCCGTCGGGCTGTTTAAATACTTCACCGCCCCGTATTCCGCGATTCGAATGGTCGCCTCGTAATTCAATCGCGTAATGAAGTTATGCATGTGCGTTTGGTGCTCCAGGACCATTAACGCAACAATATCACTATGCGGGGCCACGTAATCGGACGTCTGAATGAACGGATCGAGGTTTTCCAGGTTCCCCATGTAATTCGGCTCCTTCTCCTGCCGTTCAAATGCCTCCTTGCCCACCAGGTTCCCTCGATGCGTTTGATTCCCGTGCTTCCCCGTCACATACCACCCGCCCCAGCGCTCCGCCAGCGGCGTTCGATGATCCACCAGCGACGTCCCACTATTCACATCCACCATGCCCGTTTCATCCGTCGCAAAAGACCGCACCAGGTGCCCCGGAACCCCCATGCTCTTCGCGGAAGCATGGCACTCCAGGCATTGATCCGTCCGCACGAAACGTGGCTTGTCCTTTTTGGTCTGCTCCAGCGTGTAAAAAACTGCCCCTAGTTTCGGATCGGCCACCGATATTTCCACCAACGGCGCTCCAGGAATAAAACCGATATAAATATCATCGTTGAAAAATATTGCCCTTGGATTCCTCGGCGAAATCCGTTCCCGCTGTAAGGAGGTCTTCGAAAAGACCAGCATCTGTGATGACTTCGGCACTTTCAGTTCATCCAAGAGACTCCGGACATAACCAAACCCCGGCTCGTACTTTAATGACACCTTCCCCTGATTGATCCGCTCTTGCAGCTTCGCAATCGCACCGCTTGGCTCCTTTTTGTTGTAATTGATCGTCTCATCGTCGAACGGCATCAGATGCGTCGATCCTTGGAAGTCCGCCCGCGCTGCCGCCACACCGGCCAACAGCAGCGTTAAGGCAACGGCGGTTGCCTTCCTCGTATTTTTACTGTTTCGCCAAAGTCGCATGGATGCAGCTAATGATTATTCCATCGCAATGAGATTTATCTCAATCAATTTTTACAAAATCCATCATGAGTCCGGGACCCGCACGCGCCTCCGCAGCCATCGCTGCAGGCTTTCAACCCGGCAGGCCCATTGTCCTTAATTTCTTCATCGCTCAAATAGCAAGCCGGGTCGGGAGCCCACAAATTCCCATGCACCTGCAACGCCCTCACTCGAAACCCACCCGCGCACGTCTCACGAAAGCGGCATTGCGCGCAGCGCCCTTCCAGGTGTTTCACCCGGTCCCTGAGTTGGGCCAGGATGGGGTGACTCTGGTCGCTCCAAATTTGGCTGAACGGCCTTTGGCGCACATTACCAAGCGTCAGGCTCTGCCAAAACTGGTCCGGATGCACATTGCCCTGGGTATCGATATTTCCAATGCCCCTGCCCGAACTATTCGTCCCGCCCCCATTCCAGCGCAGCAGTCGCATCATCTTCTCTGCTTGTGCCGGGTTTTCCCGCAACAGCCGCAGATACAAATACGCCCCGTCCGCCGGTTGGTCCACTGTCAGCACTTCACGCGGAGTCCCGCTCCGTACCCAGTGCGCCGTTCGATTGATGATTTTGTCCAGCGCTTTCCGGGTGTCCTCGTGCGTCACGTCCACCACGTTGCTTCCCCGACCGCTGTACACCAAGTGATAAAAACACACCCGGTCGATTTCTTCCCTCTCGATAAAATCCAGGATCCGTTCCAAATCCGTCACTGTGTTGTTAGAAAGCGTCAACCGCAGCCCCACCTTCTGCCCGACCGCCTTGCAATGCCGGAACGCCGCTACCGTCTTGTCGTAAGCTCCCTTGCGTCCACGAAAATAATCGTGCGTCTCTCCAATCCCATCCAGCGAAATCCCCACGTATGCAAAACCAATTTGCTTCAGCTTCTGCGCTGCCTCTTCATCAATCAACGTTCCATTGGTCGAGAGTGTCACTCTCAGGCCCTTGCTCCGCGCGTAAGTCGCTAGGTCATAAAACTTCGGGTGTATCATTGGCTCCCCACCGGAAAGCAAAACGCCCGGAACCCCATATTGAGCTAGGTCATCCAGAACCCCGGTGCATTCCTCCCAATTCAATTCCCCGGGATACGACCGTGCATCCGAGTCCGAATAACAATGAATGCACTTCAGATTGCATTGACGTGTGATATTCCATACCACCACCGGCTTGCGTTCCGATGCCGCCACGGGCGCGCCATGTCCCTGGCCGTAGCGCAGGCCGTCCGCCGGTTGCTCCACTCCACAGAAAAGTTTGGTCACGTTGATCATATCGCCAACCCTACCCCGCATTGACCGAAGCTCTCGCTTCCGAAATTGCCAGAAGATGCTCCTTTCTTGCCTCTTCCCCTAGTCGCCTCGCAGGTTGATAGATGCAAAGCGGTTCTTCAGCCAGGTAATCTCCCGTCATCGCGTAAGCCCGCGCTCTCGAACCACTGCAAACGGATCGAAATTCGCAGCGACCGCATTTCCCTTTGAGCAATTCTGGCTTGCGCAAAGCCTGAAACAAAGGGTGATTCTGATAAACCTCCAGCAACTCATCTTTCCTCACGTTTCCTGCGACAATTGGCAGGAACCCGCTCGGGCAGATATCCCCAACATGCGAAACAAACACAAAACCCTTGCCATCGTTCACCCCAATGGGCGCCCGTTGCTTGAGTGCTCCGATGTTGCGCGTGTTTTGCAGCACCACTCGCCTGTAATGCTGTCCTTCTGTCGTCTTGATGTCGTACGTCGCGATTCGCGAAAGCTCCCACAATCTTTGAAACAATTCCTCCATCTCGGGCCCGCTCAAAAGGTCATCCAGCTTGCCTCGCCCTGTCGGCACCAATTGAAATACGCTCCAAAGCACTGGTCGAATTGTCTTCAGCAAATCCACGAAGCCATCCAACTCGCCAATGTTCTGTCGTGTGAACGTGGTATTGATTTGGACCGGCAACTCCGCTTCTGCCGCATTCCGAATCGCCCGCATCGTCAAATCCCATGTTCCAGGGACGCCGCGAAAACGATCATGCGATTCCTGGCTGGCCCCATCGATACTCAGGGAAATCCGTGCTACCCCGCGTCTTTTCAACTCCTTCAGATCAACTTCGCAAAACTCAGCGGTTGCGCTGGGGCTCAATCCGATCCTCAACCCCAGTCCCGCTGCGTGATCAATGATTTCCATCAAGTCAGGCCGCCGAATTGGGTCTCCACCCGTCAGCACAAACAGTCCGGGTTTGGCCCGCGCTACTTGCTCCACGCTGCGCAATGCCTCTCTCGTGTTCAGCTCGAGCGGATGCCGCCGCAACTGTGCTTCCGCCCTGCAATGTCGGCAAGCCAGCGCGCAAGCTCGCGTCACCTCCCAAATCACAATGAACGGACGCTCATTAAAATCAAACGGCACCATGCATCCACGCTAACGCAAATGCCTGAAGTCCACCTTGACCTAAGTCATGAAAAGGAAATTGAGTGAAAAAGCTCGCAGACGCGACGCTTATTTCGTGAACAGCGCCCGCTCGGATTTATACCAGATGAAAGGAGCCACAATTCCGACGGAACGATTTTTTATCGCAGGGAGCACAGTATCGAAGTCTATCCATTCAGAGCGCAGCCAATCCACCCTGCCGTCCTCCACAAGCTCGAGGATCATGTCCTTCGCTTCCTCGGCATCGTAAGCACTCACTCCCAGGTTTTGGTAGTAGCCACTCACGGCCTCATCCCCGGTGCGGATCGGCTTCCTCAGTCCGACCCGAATCAACACGAAAAATGTTTGGAGCTCACGACTGCTCATACAGCAAGTGGATTGAGCGATCGCTTCACTCAGCCCTTCGCGGGCTTCAGGAGCAACCTCCACCGATATTTAAATCGGCTGGTTATCCACTCCACTTAAGTTGTACTACGGCGGCTCAATGTCAAAATCGACAACCCATTGAGGCTAAAACCCATCCGCTTAACTCTTCACCTTCTCAAACTCATCCCGCAACAACCCACGGTCCGCATTCTTATAGCTCTCTGGCAAATACCTTCTATCCGAACACGCCAGCACCGCCGCGAGTTCCTGCATCGCCAGCAAGCGCGGATCAAGCGGGTCGATAAACGACTCTACCGCCTCCGCCAGGTCCGTTTGTTGCACGTCATCATCTCGCCTGCTCAGCACCGCTCGTTCCTTGGCTCGAATCAGGATCGCCTCCACATCGCTGCCAGTCAGTGGACGATTCCCCACGACTCCTCGCAAGTAGCTCAGGCTTTGCTCATCCAACTTCACCTTCTTCACTCCGGCGATCGTCACAAAGAGCTGCATCACTTCATCTGGCCCCTGCGCTGGAAAAAGCGGAACGCACAAACCAAATCGCCCCTGCCGCTTCATGTCGATCGCCAGCAGGTCAGGTCGCGAAGTCATCGCGACCCACAACTCCCGCCCGCGCAAACTCGAATCGCCAATGTGCGCGGCAAACGCGGCGAAGATGCGCCCCGAAACCCCGCTGTCGCCATCCCCACCTTCTCTCGAACCGAAAACCGCGTCCGCTTCGTCCACCACTACAATCACCGGCCCCAGCGCCCTGACCGTCATCAAAATCCGCATCTGCTGCCGCTCGGTATCTCCCACCCACTTGGACCGAAACTCCGCAATTTCCATCACCGGCAACCCGCACTCGCTCGCAAAGCAATCGATTAAAAATGATTTCCCCACCCCCACCCGGCCTGGCACCAAAACGCCACGCTCGAGCACCTCCGTCTTTTGATTTGTGATCAACCACGCCAACTCGCGAAGTTTGGCTTTCGCCGCCGCGTGGGTGGCCACCAGATCCAGGCTCACACCCGGCTTCGGATCTTTGAACCGCACCAACCCTTGGCAATACTCTTCAATCAGCCGCTTTTTCCCATTCCCCACCACTTCGGCCGTCACTCGCGAACCATTGTGCACCGCTTCCGCCAGCAGATGCTGTATCCTCAGCAAATTCAGTCCTGCTGTCCGCGACGCTAATTCCTTTGCCGAAAAGTCGCTCCACTCCGCAAAAGCCTTCCCCCCTGCCATCGCCTCACCCCAGCCGGACTGCAAAAACCTCAGCCGCTCCTCCGCATCCGGCAAATCGATCCGCACCTGCGCCACATGCGGGTTCTGCAAAAGGTCGGCGTGCAATTCCGCGGCCGACTCCGTCACCAGCAATACCCCCACATCCATCTTTCGCAGCTCGGGCGACGCCGCCCATTTCAGCAGGGTCACCAGGTTCATCCGTTCGTCCACGCTCGCCCCCGCCTCCTCTGCCGCGGGAACCAGCTTTTCCGGAAAATCGATGATCAACGTGATACCCCGCCAATCCTTTCCCTCCTCGGTCATCCGCAGGAAAAACCGGCGCAACAACGGGGCCAGCCGAATCAAGTCCTTTGGCGGCCCCTGGACACGAAAATTCGTCCGCTCGACCTGGTCGTAAATCTCGAGCCATTCGAAAAACCGCTTCTGCATCTCACCCGACCCAAATGTGAGCCCGTCTCCAATGTCATAAAACAGGAGAAATTCCCGTTCTGCAAAAATCCGCCGCGCCAGGAACGCCTTCAGCGGCACATAGGAAAGAGCGGCTCCCGTTTGCACCGGAAACACGTCAAAGATGTTCCCGTGCAGAATGAATAGCGAATAGGTTCCGCTATTCCACCGCCGCGCCAGCTCCAAAGCCCATCCGCGCAAAGGCAGCCGCTGATTCGCGGAAGTTTCCGTCGACACAATTTCAGTTCCCGTCGTTGTCATCCATCAGCCAGCTTCCGCCTATCGGTCATTTATTCCGCGATCTTCTGCCGTTCCGTCTGGCCAGGGGCCGCCGTCGGCGCAGCCGCGTCGCTCTGCACCATCCCCATCTTCTTTTTATACTCTTGGAACAACGCGGCCCCCCGCGTCTTGCGCATCTCCTGCTGCCGCGCCACTCCAGACCCCATCTCCTTCGCCAAATCCATCGTCGCCCGCATCTGCCCTTCTCCGCCCGCCGCCGATTGACGCAGCTGCTGCATGGACTGCCCCATCTCGCCGCCCATCATCCCCTGCAACTCCGTGATCGAACCCTTCATCATTCCCGCCAGGTTCTCCAGCGAACGGCCAATCGCCACCTTCGCCTTCACCGATTCAAATTCCCGCTGGAACTTCTGCACCTCGCGCAAGCTCTGCGCAATGATCTGCGTATTCTGCTGATACAACTGCTCCAGGTTTTCGAACTGCGACTTATTGTCCGCCAATTCCTGTTCCACCGTCGCCAGTTCCTCCGCGTAATGAGCGCCGTTGGCTTCGTCATTTGCCGCCGCCGCCGCTTGCAGCAACCCTTGCAGGTCATCGCGCTGGCGCTCCTGGCGTTTGATCTGATCCTTCAACAACGATATTTGCCCGGCCAGCTGGCCGTTCGCATAATGCGCCTTATCCGCCTTCGCTTTCGCATCGCGGATCCCGCGTTCCACCACGGCCTGGTTAATCGCATCTGTTTCAGTGGCTTGCTCAGCCGAAAGGCCGAGCCAAATGAACAATCTTTTGAATGCTCTAAACATAAGTTGTGGGTAGTTGATTTTTTCGTTTAGTTGCCGCCCGGGGACATCGATACAGTTCGCCCTGGCAACCAATTCCATGAGCCTGTGCCCGAATCGTTATCCATCCCCTTTTCATGTGTCAATGTATCCTTTTGCCCCGTTCTGACCATGATCTCTTCCATTCGTTGCTTTAGCTGTTCACTTGTAGCTCCAAGTTTACTCAAAAAACTCTCGCCCCCGCCAAATTTGAAACCAGCCCGTCTCGGAACTCATCTCCACAAAAATAAATTCCTTCGTCGTATTCCCGGCACCTAGTTCCATTTCCCGCCAATAATCCCAATATTCCACTTTTACCGTGGAGGTTTTCTTTGGAGCCGCTTTTCCATCCTCCGTCGTTTCCGAAACCACCAGCACCACCGCTTCATAAGATTCACGCAAATCATTGATCCGCGTAAACGCAGCCTTTGTCCCATCATCATCCGTCGCTTCGAAAACACCCGACTCATCCTTCACTACTGCCAAAAAGTCCTCCGCAAACGCAAACTCATCATACAGCCGCAGCAAAGCCTTCTCCTGCCCCCCGGCAGCATTCGGCATCACCCGCAAGCGAGCCGTCATCGCTTGATCCGCATCGAACGTTTTCTTATTCAACCCGTGGAGCGCATAATCCGTAAATTGAAACTCCTGGCCTGCAATCCGCCGCACATACTCCCGAATCTCCTGCACCGTAAAATCGAAATCCTCCAACTCCGGCCCGTTCGCAAACGCCATCGGAAACGCCGCCCCCACCCGCAAATCCAGCGGATTATGGAACGACACCGTCGTGCTGTGCCCGTTGCTGTTATTCCCCTTCACCCGCTCCACCAGCATCTCCCAAAGCGTCTTCCCCTTCCCACCCGGTTCATTCATAACAATTTTCCCATTCCCTCTTCATTCTGCAATCCGCATTCGTCATTCGTCATTCGTCATTCGTCATTCGTCATTCGTCATTCGTCATTCGTCATTCGTCATTCGCAATCAGCATTCTCACGCTTCCCGCTCTCCCCTTCCCTACCCTCCCAACACCGCCGACACCACCTTCCCAATCACATAACACAAACCTAGGATAAAACTCCCCACCACAATCGCCATCGCCACGTTCCCCTTGCGGATCAAGTCGTCAAAGTCCAGTCCCTTAACCAGTTTATCAAACGCCTTGTAACCGAGTATCAGCAAAAGGATCGCCACGATTCCAAACGCCACCGTTGAAATTAAGTCACTGAGAAAGTAATCAGGTAGATGTAGTTGCATAGTTTGTTATCCCTTTCTTCAAGCGGTTGAGACCTGCCATTTTTTAAAGAAGATCAGCCACACAAAGAAAGCCCCAACTCCCAAAGCCGTCGGAATCGCCAGCAGCCAGAAAATGACCGCCCCGGCCGCCGTCGGCCGGTTGCTATAAACCTGGGACACATGGCGATCGGTATACATCAAATCCCGGTCCAGGTTCGCCGGCACATAATTCGTATCGCGCGGCACCCGTTGCGTCTCGAGTTGTTCCACCCGCGTCTCCAGGTCCCGGTTCTCCGCAACCAGCGCCTGATACCGCGCCGGGTCCATGTCGTAGCGATGATGGTACGCCCAATACGCCCGATCATCCAGCGAACGATCCAGCAACCACCACCAGAAAAAGCTGTTATAGGAATCCCGGTAAACCACCACCGGTCGCGAATAGTACGGCGCATACGTGTCATACATCCGCCAGGGCCGCGTCCTCACCGTGGTCCCGTCAGGAATGTAACTTCCACGCCCATTCCAATTCCCGCCCCCGCTCGAATTTCCGCCCGCTCCCGGAGTCGTTCGGTTATTATCCATTCGCGGTGGCACGCTACCACCCCCAGTCGGGATTTCCGAACCCGCGGACGTATTCTTCCGCGCCATTGACTCCTTGTATTCGTTAAAGGTTTTTCGGCTCGCCTCCTCCTTGCGCGCTCGCGCCGCCCCACCGTCAAAGCTGAAGCTCGACGAGTCAGGTTCTGACTTCGTCGCGCCAGAAGTATAGCTCTTGCCGCTGGTATAACTCCCGCCGTCGCTGGAACTGGAACGCGAGCCGTAACTCTTGCCGCTCCCCGAAGTAAACCCTTTGCTGCTGCTGCTACTACTCCGGTCCGAACTCGAACTCCGGCTCGAAGTGGACGGGGAACTGGGACTCCTGCTGCTCGAGCTGCTGCTACCCCCACTGCTGCTTCGGCTCGGACTCGAACTGCGCGAGGACCCCATGCTCGAACCGCTTCGACTTCCGCCCGAGCTGGAACTTCGCGAAGACGAATAGCTCCTGCCCCCTCCGCTCCCGTAGCTTTTCGCCTCAAGGTCGGACGCGACCGTCGCCGTCAAAAGCGCCGCCGCCACCAAACACTGGAGAGATGCCGTTAAACGTTTCATCTTTGAAACTCCCTGCATCCTGCCATCCCCTCCCGTCCACGGATATTATATTTTCAAACCAAAATTATAACCAAAAGAAAACCTCACCGCGGGTACGAACCCACAGTGAGGTTAGCTTGAAGAGCGAGCCTGGCTCTATCGATCAACGCTTGCGCGTTTCAGGAACTGCCTGCGGTTTATCCTTCTTACGCTTCTTAACTTCTTTTTTGTGACTGTTATTTCCTTTAGCCATATTGACTCAATTACGCAGTTTCAGCCCCTCTTTGCAAGCGAACTATTCATCTACCCATCCGCTGAGGCGGCATCTCGATTCCTCACAGCCCCCTCCGCTTCTTCATCTCCGCCACTTGGTCTATCACTTTGTCTCTGTTCGCCTCCTCGGCTCACCCCTTTGCTTACCGTCTGAGTGCCCCCCCCTCGCACGCTCCGTGCCCACATTCTCCACTCTGATCACTGAACGACTGATTACTGATTACTGATTACTCAGCCTCCCCCTTTGTTGCTTGCTTCTGTGCGCAATCCCTCCCCTTCTGTCATTCCGTCATTCTGGTTTCGTCATTAACACCTCCTCCACCGCCCCCACCAACCCTGGCCCACCCAAATCCGTGTGATACAACACCCCCTCCGGTCCAATCAGCATGATGGTCGGCCGCTTCAACCGATACTTCCCTGGCACCGTCGACTTCTCCCCCAGGAAGCACTGCGTCCATGTCCATTGATGCTCCGCCGCAAACTCCTTTGCTGCTTCCATTTTCCGATCACAATTAATCCCCACCATCACGAACCGCTTGTCTTTCCCCCATTTCGACTGCACCGCCCGGAGCCCCTCCACTTCCAATTCAGCGTCGGATAACCCTGCCTTCCAAAAGTGCAACAGCACAAATTTCCCCTTTTGTTCCACCAGCTTCCACGGCTCCCCCGTAAACGTTTTTGTTTCAAACAAAGGCGCCGGATCATCCGGTCGCAAGGGGCGCACCGAGCCAACCCCGACCACCCCGAGCTCCAGCGGCTCGTCTGAACGCCCGCCCGGCATCTCGGGAATCAACACCTCAACTACGCCCCGGCCCAGTATCTTGGAACTGACCGGCGCGCCGGACCAGCTTGCCACCACCAAAGTGTAAGCGCCCGCAGGCAGGTCCAGCACCGTGAACTTTCCATCCGGCTCCAATCGAAAATCAATCGGACATTTCTCCTGGTTATAAAGCTTCGCGTCCGGCGTTTTTTCCCACGCAGCCAGCGTCGAGCGCTGTTCTTCTTTTGAAAGCTCTGGCCAATTCGGCGGCCTGCGCATCTGATGCACGGTCCTCGGCCACACGCTCCCATACATCTTGCCTCGGCCCTCCACGTCATCACCTAACACAGCCAGCCCCGTCACTGGCCGCCCCATTCCCCCCAGGTCCACAACCAGCGATTTACCCGGCTGCACATCCACGTAACGATATTGCGTTTCATACCCTTCCTCCGTTTTCCACGCGATCCAGGCATCCCCCGGCGCTACCCTGGGAAACACATAATGCCCCTCCGCATCCGTTTCCGCGGTCGTATCATGCACCGTGCGATAAGACTCCTGTTCCAGCTTGGACCCAAACCGCTTCCGCGACAGCCGGACCACTTGATGGGCCAACCGGCTTTGCCCCTCGCGCAAGGTCCCTTCAATCCTCGTCCATGGTTTTAATGTCAGCATCGGCTGAGCTGCCAAATCGGACACCGTCGCTTCCCCATACCCTTGCTCAAGCACCGCTATCACCGCGCGACTGTCTGGATCTCGTGGAAACGCGAACCGGCCATCCTTCCCTGTTCGCGCTGCCGTCACTGACGGCGTGGGCGCCGTATAAACCGGCACCGGCACAGTCACCGTGGACAAAAATACCTCGGCATTCGTCACCGCTCGCCCATCGGCTGTTTTCAACGTTCCAATAATCGGCCCATCCACATCTCGCGCCTCCTGGCGCGGCGTGGCGGCCAGTAGCTTGGATGGCCCCACCTTCGAATGCTGCGCCAGGTAAATGCCTCCGCCTAAAACGACCGCCCCGGCGATCAAAGCCCCGACCGCTTTCAACTGCAGTCCCCCCTTCACCGCCGCAGCCACCGAACCTCCCGCCGCACCAGCCCCGGACGATAACGCCGTGCTGCTGATGGTCGCACCCAGGCCCGACGGAACAGCAATCGTGCTTGCGCTCAAAGCGCCGATCAAAACCGCGCCAGTCACTGAAATCTTCCGGCGTTCCAAAACACCGCGCAACCGCTCCAGGGCCCGGTTCACCCGTTTACGAGCCGCCTCCTCGCTGATGCCAAGCTGCGTCCCCACCTCCCGCAAAGCGCGGTTCCCCAGGAAGCGCAACACCAGCGCATCCCGATCATCGGCCTCCAATTCCTCCATGGCCGGTTCCAGGTGCTGGGTGATGTCCGGGGTTTCCTCGTTTTGGTCAAAAGATTGCATATCAAAGGCTGTTTGTTCACGTGCGCGCCGGCGTTGTTCGCTGCGAAGCGCATGCATGGCCAGATTGCGAGTCGTGTTATAAAGCCACCCTCCCAGAACCTGCGAAGACCGAATCGATGCCGCTTTCTGGGCCAGCGTCGTAAATACGTTCTGCGCAATCTCCTCCGCAAGCTGCGCGTCATTCACCATCCGCCGCGCCGTTGAATACACCACCGGAAGATGCCGTTCCACCAACTCACGAAAAGCGCCCTGCGAGCCACTCTTCACATATTCACCTAGCAGTTCCCGATCTTCCATATAACGGTCTTTATATATCAGTTCCCGCCCGCCCCGAAAACCGGACAACTTTTCGGATTTCGGACTTCAGCCTTCAGCCCTGCCGCGCTCTTCCGCCGGTCCTCAGCCGAATGCCATTGCCAGGATTCGCATTCTCCTTCCCAAATGTCCGCCCGTGAATCCCCCTTTTTTCGCTTTGTTACCTTATGTGAGACATCCCTCCCTGTGAGATCGTCATTCGGCATTCTGATTTCGTCATTCATCCTGGCCCTCATTGGATACCATTGCCGACATTCCCCTCGGAGTAGTTCCCTCCATCCCCCGTCAGGACAACCCCTCCCCTGACGCCTCCGTCCCTGTGGGCCATGTTGCTTTATGAAATACACAATCTTGTTATTACTTGCCGGAGCCCTCGTGACAGGCTGCAACCGCCACGAAGGTGGCACAGGAAGTTACAGCGACACCACTTCCGAAAGAACAGTTCGCGATGGCGTAGTTGTTGACTCGACCCGTGACACCAAGGCACAGATTGATGCTCAAACGGATGCCGAGAAGGCTCGCATCGAAGCCAACAAAGATGCGGCCAAGGCTCAACTCGACGCCGACAAGAAAAAAGCCGAAGCCAAAGCGAAAGCTGCCAAGGCCGAAGCCGACGCCGCGACCAAGTAGGCATTCACATCATCATTCCGTTTTTTTGTGTAGGTGACAAGCCGCTGAGACCTGTTTAGGAACAGATGAATCTCAGCGGCTTTTTTGTTAGCCTCATCTGTCCTCGTCCCTCAATAACGACAGGGGTTTCTTTGATGTCAGAGGCGGCAACCCCTTGTCCTTATTGGTTAAGAGTGATGTGTCATTTATAACAGAGGGCATTTTTTTAAGGATATGAGAGGTCACGTTAGGACGTTGGGCGGCAGGG
>JAQGOV010000196.1 GCA_028293425.1 Verrucomicrobiales bacterium | reverse complement strand
GGAAGGCACTTCATTTTGCCCACCGAACCTTCAGAATTTTTCCTGTATTTAAACCATGAAAATTAAACTATTCACCACCTTGGCTCTCTTGGGCTCCGTCCTGGCAGGGCAGGCTGTGGAAGCCCTGGACGTGGTTGTCCGCGGTGCCATTGCGCAGGAATGGAGTCAACTTCTAAACCAGCGGGGGGCTAAGGCCACGGCCGCCACCGATTTCCCGAGCGCCCAGCAATTAGAGCAGGCCAACGTCCTGATCCTCGCGGGTTCGTCAGCAACGGACCTGACCGCTGGCCAGCGCGAGGCGCTGGAAAAGTTCGTCGGGAAGGGCGGCGGAATCGTGACCCTGGGGTCAACGCTGATTTCTCCTGACGCAACATGGTTGGCCGGTCTGGTCGGTGGGGCTGGCGCGAAGGATTCCGGCAAGTCTTTGGAAGGGGCAGTTTCGTTCTATTACGTGGACAAAACTCACCCAATTACGAAAGAAGCCTCCAATTTCGAGGTGAAGGACGCGATTGCATATGATCTCACGATGCGCCCTGAGGTCCATGTGCTGGCCGCCGCCTACACTCCCAACGCGCCCAACACGGAAAAGGCCATGAAGAGCACTGAGGGAGGAAAGCGGCCATCGGTTTATGATATCCAACCGCAAATGTGGACCTACGAGAATTCTGGCCACCGCTCCTTTGTCTCAATCCTCGGGAATCAACCTGAGACCACCCGCCTGACCCATTATCGGGCTGTCGTGTTGCGGGGGATTGCCTGGGCGGGTAAACGCGAGAACGTGGATGAACTGTGCTCGAAGGAGGAGCTCGCCTCGCTGCGCTATCCGGTGGGTGGTCCAACGGCCCCTGAGAAATCGGCTGCGAAATTGGAGTTGCACCCGGACTTTAATATTTCGCTCGTCGCGGCTGAGCCGTTGATCAACAAACCAATGGCGATCGACTGGGATCCGCAAGGCCGACTTTGGGTGGCTGAAACTCCGGAATATCCCAATGGCAGGCGGGAACATACGAGGCCGGAGATTCGGAACGCCACCTGGAAGGACGCTGGCTCGCTGGTCCCTGGAAAAGTGGATCGTCCGGCCACTGACCGGATTTCCATTCTTTCCAATCCCGATGCGACCGGGCGTTTTCAGAACAAAGCCGTTTTCTATGAAGGCCTCGAACTGGTCACAGGTTTTGTCTTCTACAAGGACGGCGTGATTGTCTCGCAGGCTCCGGACATTCTGTTTCTTCGGGACACCAACGGCGATGGCAAAGCGGACAAGGTTGAGAAACTCTATACCGGCCTTGGCATCCAGGATACGCATGCGGTTATCAACAATTTGCGGTTGGGCTTTGATGGCTGGGTTTATGCCACTCACGGGTATAGCTCGGGAAACGTGACGTCCGGCGACCGGTCGAAGCAATTTGGGAAGATCGGCTCCGGTGTGGTGCGCTTCAAGCCGGATGGAACTGCATTCGAACAATATTGTTCCAAGGGCGGAAATACGTGGGGGCTGGACATCGCATGGGACGGAGAAGTCTTCTTCACCCAGCCCACCAGCGGGCAGCTGCTGAATCATATCGTGATGTCCGAGGAAGAGCTTTCTCGCAGTAAGGCAGGAAAAACCGTGAGCTACAAGCCGCTGATTGTCCAGCGCAAGTCCCTGCCGTTGATCACATACGACCAGCAGGCCTATGTGCAAATCGACCAAGTCGGCATGTTCACCGCTTCCGCCGGGTGCGCGATTTACAGCGGGGGCACCTGGCCGAAGGAATGGAATTACAGCTATTTCACAACGGAGCCGACCATTAACATTCTGCACCACGAGGTTGTGGAATCCCAGGGCACTAGCTATTCCGCGCATAAAACACGGGAGGCCGAATTCGTCGGTGGACGTGACATGTGGTTTCGACCAATCGAAACGCGGATCGGCCCAGACGGAGCGTTGTACGTGCTGGATTTCTATAATCAAGCGGTGATCCACAATGACACGCGCGGACCCATCCATGGTCCCGCCAATGCAGCCGTGCGTCCTGACCGCGACCACTACTTCGGACGCATCTGGAAGGTGGACCACAAGCAGGCTCAGAAAATCAAGGTTCCGAACCTTGCGAAGGTCGGTAGCACTGAGTTGGTGGAAGGTTTGCAACATCCCAACCTGGCGGTCCGCGAAACAGCTTTGCGGTTGATTGCTGATAAGAAGCCGCGCAATGCCGCAACCGCCCTGCGGGGATACGCAATATCCCAAAAAGCGCCTGAGTTCCGGGTGATGTGTCTCTGGGCGCTCAGCCGCATGGACGCGCTGGACTCAGCAACGTTGATGACGATAGCAAACGACAGTAGCTCGGCTGTGCGCAAAAATGCGCTCAAGGCCGCTGGCGCGCAGAATGCGAAGCAAGATGGTGTGCGTCAGCTCGCAGGGAAGCTGGCGAGTGATGCCGATGCGCGTGTGCGTCTGGAAGCTTTGCTCGCATTGGGCAATTTCGAGGTGGATGCACAGACGGCGCGCTCGCTCGCTCTGGCTTATCCAAAACTGGAGGATGAATGGCTCAAAGCGGCCTTTGTTGGTGTGGCAGCAAAATCACCGGAGGCATTCCTCGACGCCGCCTTTGATTCCGGGCAGCCGGAAGTGTTTGCAGGCTTCGCCGCGGAAATGGTGGCGCAATTGGCCACCCAACAAAATGGCGATGCGCTTGCAAGGATTGTTGCGCTTGCGGCCTCCAAGCCTGCCGCTGCTGATCCAATCAAGCGCGCGGTGCTGCTGAGCCTTGCGCAAAACGTAAAGGCCGGCAGCCAGCCTCGTTGGACTGCGGACCTGCAAAAGCAACTCCAGACGCTTTTGTCATCCAGCAATCCCGGAGTGGCCAGCGCGGCCCTGCCGCTGGTTGTCCGCTGGGACCGCGATAAATCACTCGCGAGCGAAACCAAAGCTGCTGCCGCAAAGCTCGTGACACAGCTTGGAGACAGCAATCTGTCTGACGCGCAGCGTTCGGATGCCGCATCGGCGCTCCTCGAACTGCTCGAATTCAACCCGGAAGTACAGCCCGCTTTGGCCAAAGTGCTCAGTTCCTCTGCGTCTCCGGTCCTGAAATCCAAATTGATCGAGTCGCTCGGCCGGACGTCCGACGCGGCCGCAGGCCAGGTGCTCATCGATGCGTTCCCGCGCTTTGATGAAGAAACGTCTAATCTGGCTTTCGACGCAATCATCAAGCGGTCGGAATGGTCGCTGGCTTTTCTTAACGCTCTCGATAACGGCAAAGTGGACGCTACTAAATTGAGCCCAGCCATTACCTATCGCCTCCGTACGCATGCCAATGCTCAAGTGGCTCAAAAAGCGGGATCCCTGGTGGACCGGTTGCGCGGCCCCGCTGTGAAACAGAAGGGCGAGATGATTGCGAGGTTTGTGCCTATTGTTTCGAAGCCCGGAAATATCGCCAAAGGCAAGGAGCTGTTCACACAAAATTGCGCCACTTGCCACAAGCTCGGAGACCTGGGGAATGAAGTTGGCCCGATCCTGACAGGCATGGGCGCTCATGGGCCTGCCGAACTCCTGGTGCATATCCTGGACCCAAATCGTGAAGTCGATCCGAGCTACGTTGCTTATAACGTGGAAACGAAGGATGACGAAACTTACACCGGCATCATCTCGCGTGAAAATAAGGCTTCATTATTTGTGAAGAACGCTGGTGGAGTGGAAAAGGAAATTCCGCGAGGCCAGATTAAATCCCAACGCTCCACCGGTCTCTCACTGATGCCGGAGGGCTTCGAAGCGCTCGGTGGCGAGAGCCTCCGTGATATTTTGACATTTGTTTGCGGAGATTCGGCGCGGTTCCGGTTTATCGATCTATCGCCTGCCTTTACTGCCGACACGCGCACCGGCCTTTTCTCTGACGAGAAGAAGACCGATGAGTCTATCCCTCTCAAAAAGTTCGGGCCTGTCACGGTGGACGGAATTCCTTTTAACATTGTGGATCCAGCAAGGAGTGCCGTGCGGAAAAACGTGGTAGTGCTGAAGGGCGGCCATGGTTACGCGGCCACTCTGCCGCAGCGAGTAGAGATGAAGGTTGGTTTTGCGGCATCTCGCCTGCATTTTCTTGGAGGCATTGGTGGCTGGGCTTTCCCAGGAGGCGGCAAGCTGCCGGCGCTTAAGGCCACTGTGCATTACACTGACGGCGATTCGGAGGAGTTGGTGATGAGGAATGGTGAGGAGTTTGCGGATTACATTGGCCAAATCGATGTTCCCGGTTCGAGGTTCGCTCGCGGCGTGGTGGATTCGCGCCAGGTTCGATGGTTTACCAAGCCTCTCAAAAGCCGCGCGATGATTGACCATATAGTGCTGGAAAGCTTTGGGAACCAGATCGCGCCGGTCACGGTTGCCATTACCGCGGAAACGGGCGAAGGACCACTTCCGGCGGGCGTCACGGTGAAAGTGGCTGCTGAAACAAAGTCGCCGCGGATTTTCCAATGGGGTGAAGGCGTTCGTGTGCTGCTGATGGGCGGGGGCAGTTCGCATAACTTTGAGAGATATTTTCACCAGGCCGATGAAGCCATCCTGAGTGTCCCAGGAAAAGTAACCGTGCATTACACGGAGGACCCCGCTGAGTTAGCTGCGAATTTGAAAAGCGCGGACGTGCTTGGCTTGAGCTCCAACCAAAATGGGTTGCCCACGCCAGAAGTGCGCAAAGCTCTTTTTGATTTCGTGGAAGCAGGAAAAGGCCTGGTTCTGATGCATCCGGGGCTCTGGTACAACTACAAGGATTGGCCCGAGTACAACCGAGTGCTGGCGGCTGGCGGAGCCATGATCGGTTCGGGGAATTTGAAGTAACGGTAGCGAAGCCGGAGCATCCACTCATGAAAGGCGTGCCCGGAACCTTCAAAATCAGCGATGAGCTTTATTACTCGACCATTGATCCCAAGGGAACTCCCGTCGAGGTGCTTGCCACCACTTCCACCAGCCAAACCACTGGCAAATCTTATCCCAGCATTTGGGTGGTGCAACATCCCAAGGCTCGCATTGTCTGCATCGCGCTCGGGCACGATGCCAAGGCACATGACCATCCGGCTTACAAAAAAGTGCTCGAGAATGCTATAAGCTGGGCGGCAGGAAAGTAACTCCGGAGTACCCGCCGCCACGGATCAATGACATTCCTGAGGAGACCGTGGGATGTGCTACACCGACATAGCCACTTGACGCCGCGGATGGTTCTCCTTCTCCCGGGGGAGAAGGTGGCGCAAGCCGGATGAGGGCGGAATTGTCCCTGTTCCTTTTCGCCCGGGAGAAGGTGGCGCAGCCGGATGAGGGGAACGGACACTCAGGCCACACCCAGCGTTACCGAACTTGCCGTATCGCTCAGTCCGCACCTCCCCCGCTCACTCCCA
>JAQGOV010000741.1 GCA_028293425.1 Verrucomicrobiales bacterium | reverse complement strand
GACCTCCCCGATGGCCGGCAAAGGCTCATTAAAATTTTCCCGCTCAAAAATCTTCAGGCTGCTGAAGCTCGCGACAAGCTCAAATCGGTGCTTTCCGAGAAGGGAAACGCGGAGGTTTCGGATCGGGCCAACCAAATCATCATCACGGATTACACGGACAACATCCGACTCGCTGGCGAACTCCTCAAGGAATTGGATGTCGTGGGCAGCGGCGATCTGGCTGTGGAATTTTTTCCTTTGAAATATTCCGAAGCAGAGGAACTCGGCAACCTGATTGGCGCTATCCTGAACGCTCAGCCTCTGCCCCCTTCCACCAGTCGTCCATCACCACCGCGCAGCAGCTCGAGCAGTTCCCGTCTCAATTCGCCTTTCGACAGCGGCCCCGATTTTTCCAGCTCTTCGTCTCCTTCCCCCTCTCCGAGCAGCAGTACCAGCAGCAGCGCACCAATCGGCGGTGCTGGGGGAGCAGTTAAGATATGGCCGGACAAAGTATCGAACCGCCTGATTGTCGCTGCCCAAAAATCCAAGATGGCGGAAGTTCAGCGGCTGATTGAAACGCTCGACGTTGAAAAACCTCAGGACGTCGGGATCCGAGTGCTGCCGCTCAAGAACGTGAGTGCCGAGGATTTGGTGCGGGACGTCGGCCCGCTTTACCAAAAGATGAGCGGGAAGTCCCTTAAAGAAACCATTGAAGTCACCGCCAGCACACGCGGTAATGCGCTGGTCATCCTTTCCAGTGAAGTGAATTACAAGGTGATTCAGAAATTGGTCACCAGCCTCGATACTGAGGACGCCCAGGAAAAGGCGATGCGCAGTTTCCCGCTCAAGAATGCCGATGCGGAAGATGTCGCCAAGCAGTTGCAGGATTTGAATCAGGACCAGGACAGCTCCTCCCGTTACCCCTATTACATGTATTCCTACTCCTCGATGATGAACAAGGGAGGAAAAAAATCGAATTTCGTCGCTGACAAGCGCCGCAACACGGTGATTGTCCAGGCTCCACCAACCGCCATGGACAACTTCGAGAAACTGATCCAGGCGCTGGATGAACCTGTCAGCGGTGACAACCTGGCGCCGAAAATTATCCGCCTCAAATACATGAGTGCCGTGGATGTGGAGGACGTCTTGAACGAATTGTTCCTGAAGAAACAGCAGCAACGCATGTATTGGGATCCTTACGGCATGCCTAACTCGGACCGTGAGCAGGGCGCTGGTCGTCTCTTCGGCAAGATTCGGATCACGAGCGAGCCTTACGCTAATGCCCTCATCATCAGCTCGAACTCGCGCGAAAGCATGTCCGCCGTGGAAGATGTCGTGAAAGAACTGGATGTCCCTTCGCAGGCCGGAGAAACCAATTTGCGCGTGGGCTTGCACTTTGCCAAAGCGGCAACCCTGGCGAACAACATTAATATTCTCTTTGCCAAAAATGGCTCTCCACCCCTGCGCGGAAGCCCGCAGCAAAACCAGCAGCAATCCAACCCTCAATTGCAGCAGCAACAGAATTCCCCTTCCCAAACCGGCTTCGCGCTGGAGCAGGATGTAAAAGAAGATGGGTATTTTCCCTGGCTCGGCGGCCAGCAGGATAACTTCCGAGGGCTCGATGGAAAAAACAACAATCGCCCCATCAGTGATCTAATCGGCCGAGTTCGCGTGGTTCCAGATCACCGCAGCAACGCGCTCCTCATTTCCGCGAATGTTCACTTCCTCCCGGAGGTCATCAAACTCGTGGAACAAATGGACGCTCCCACCGCCCAAGTACTGATTGAGGCGCGCATCCTGGAAGTCTCGAGCGATTTCCTGGACAAGCTCGGAGTGCGTTGGTCTCCGAATGGCGGCGCGACCTTCACAGCCGAAGATCTGGATAACTCAATTATTGCGAAGGTGAAGGGTGATTACACCAAGGAGTTTGGCGGCAATAACAGCGCCATTATCAATTCTCTCCGCTCCTTGCGGTCCGGCGTTCTCGACAGCAGCATTAATTTGGATTTCCTCGTTCAATTCCTTCGTCGCACCACTGACGCCACGGTGCTTGCCGAGCCTCAAATTAACATCGCTGACAATGAGCTGGGCAAGCTCTTCGTCGGTCAACAGGTTCCCTTCATTGATAAAAGTTTGAGCACCGACGTAGGCTCGCTCAACCAGACCTTCTCCTACAAAGACGTCGGCGTTATTCTCGAAGTCACTCCGCACATCAACGACAGCGGCGATGTCGCCTTAAAAGTCCGCGCGGAATCTTCCTCGATCGGTCCCGGTCAAACGCTGTTCGGTGGCGCGATTCTTGACACCCGCAACTTCAAGACCGAGCTCAATGCCAGGGATGGCGAAACGCTGGTGCTCGGCGGTATCATACAGCGCCAGGTTTCAGACACGCTTCGGAAAACTCCTTATCTTAGCGCTATCCCGGGCCTGGGCTGGCTCTTCAAAAAGAAGGACAAATCGACACGCGAAGTCGAGTTGATGGTCTTTCTCCGTCCTAAAATCGTCCGTTCCCCGGAGGAAGCAAGAAGGCTCCTTGAGGACGTAGACCGAAAAGCTCCGCTTATCAAAAAGTGGCGCGAAGACACCGAGAAACGTCTTGAGAACAAACTGGATAAGCACAGCCTGGAAAAAAATGTACCATGAAGTGTGGGATGGGATCGGCGCATCGCAAACCGCATTGGCATCATGGTTCGCGGTAGGATGAAAACCACTGCATTCCTTGAAACGTTTCCAAGTCGCCTTGCACAACTACTCCAATCCACTAATATGCTCTCATGCAATCGCTGTGCCCATTAACCCTGCTGCTTTGTGCGGTTTGTTGTATCATGCCGTTTGCCTCCCCGGCGGCTGAAGCGCTCTCCTCAGACCCGCTGCAGGACGCTGCGCAGCTTTTCAATTCCGGAAAGAGACAGGAGGCGTTCACCCTGGTCGATAAGGTCATCAAGGAAAACCCCAAGAGCGTTCAGCCCGTCTTGTTTCAGGGAATGCTCCTGCTCCGAAGCCAGGATCCGGCGAAAGCGGTTGAGAGTTTCACCAAGGCGATTGCGCTGGACCCGAAAGCTGCCACGGCCTACCAAAGCCGGGGCGAAGCAAATTTCTTTCTTGGCCGCTTCAAAGAATCCGTCAGCGATTTTGACCAGGCGCTCGCGATTGAACCCGAGAAAAAACCTTACCATTGGCAGCGCGGGATTTCCTGCTACTACGCGCAGCAATTCGAGGAAGGCCGCAAGCAGTTCGAGGAACACAAGACGGTCAACCCGAACGATGTGGAAAATGCAGTTTGGCATTACCTTTGTGTGGCCAGAATTTCCGGTGTGGAAAAAGCCCGCTCGGCACTGATCCCGATGGAAGGCGACTCGCGGGTGCCGATGAAGGAGATTTATGCGCTCTACTCCGGCAAGGCGTCCCCGGAAGACGTTCTCAGAGCCGCCAGCGCCGGCACCCCTTCGCCCGCTCGTTTGAAAGATCACCTTTTCTACGCCCATCTTTATCTGGGCCTCTATTACGAGGCGCAAGCGGACGAAAAA
>JAQGOV010000165.1 GCA_028293425.1 Verrucomicrobiales bacterium | reverse complement strand
CTGGCCCCTTGAGTTCGGCAATCCAAACGGCAAGGCGCATCCAGCATCAATTCGCTTGTCCTGGAGCGCCTCGGTTGTTCGTCATGGCTATATGGAACGAAAGAAATTGAGACCCACCCTGAGAAAGATCATCGCCATCACCCACGTGACGCTGGACGGCGTGATGCAGGCGCCTGGTGGGCCCGAGGAAGATCCGCGAAATGGGCTCACCCACCGAGGCTGGAGCATGTCCTTCGGTGACGACGCCTCGGGCCAGGTCATTGGCGAGATTGTCGCGCGTGAGTTCGGCCTGCTTTTGGGACGCCGGACCTACGAGATCTTCGCTGCCTACTGGCCGCACCATGGCGACAACCCCGTGGGCAAGGCCTTCAACAAGGCTACGAAATATGTCGTGACGCGAAGCCTCGACCGACTCGACTGGAAGAATTCGCAGAAAATAGACGGTGGTGCCGTGGCCGGGGTCCGCCGGTTGAAGGCATCGGCTGGGCCGGATTTGCACATTTGGGGGAGCGGCGATTTGCTGCAGACTCTGATGGCGGCCGACCTCATCGACGAATTTCGAATGTGGGTGTATCCGGTGGTGCTTGGCAAAGGAAAGCGGCTATTCGGGAATGGCCTTCCGCCGCGCGGCCTCACTTTGATTGAATCGCGGAGCACTTCCGACGGAGTCCTCCTCAATACCTACCGACCGTCCGGACCGCTTCCGAAGGTGCCGGCCCCGCCGGACAAGCCATCGAAAGCGGAACTGGCTCGGCGGAAGAAATTGGCAGCCGAAGGGGCCTAAGTCTGGGCTTGTATCATTCATCCCTGTCTAAGGGCATTTCGCTCAGCGGGTTCGGCACTTGCGGGATGCGTAATTCACGTCCCTTCCCTTTATCTGCGGATTAGTCTAATCTCAAAGAATGCTCCCATGTAACCGCCTTCTCTCGCCATTTCTGATCGGTTTCATCCTCGTTCTTACGACCGTGATGTCGGCCTATTCGGCCAGTGTTATCGAATTCCGTTCAGCCACTAATGTCGTTCGGGAGTCCCAACATATCGCCCACATCCCCGTGCGGCGAAGCGGCCCTCTCCACGAGCCTGCGAAGGTGCGTTATCAGGTTAAGCCGGGCACGGCCACGCCCAAAGTCGACTATCGAGACAAGGACGGCTGGCTGGTGTTCGGAGCGCATGAACGGGAAAAATCGATTTCTCTTACCATCCGGCGAGATCACCTTCCCGAAGGACTGGAAACTGTTCAGCTCGTTCTAATCGACGTGCGCGGCGCATCACTCGGCAACCTCACCAATGCGATCCTGGAAATCGTGGATGACGCGCCCTGGATCAGCGGTTTTACGCCAGTGAGCGCTACCCCAGGCGAGGAAATCTCGATCTACGGCCTAAATTTCACCGGCGGCGTAACCTCCGTAACCTCCGTAACCTTCAATGGAGTGCCGTCGAGTTTCATCGTGGAGGGTGCGGAACTGATTCGTGCCAGCGTTCCGGAAGGCGCCAGCACGGGTCCAATTGTTGTCACTTCGTCGACTGGGGCTGCCACCAGCCGGGAACCATTTGTCGTGTTGCCATTCATCACCGTAGTGGTGACGAACACCAACGATGCCGGTCCCGGCTCACTGCGCCAGGCCATTCTCACTTCCAACGCCCGCCCGCCCGCCACCACCAACCGCATTCATTTCGCAGTTGAAAGCGGCTTGCAGACCATTCATCTCCAATCCGTGCTGCCCCCCATTACGCACTCGGTCGTGATCGACGGCACCACGCAACCCGGTTTCAGCGGCACGCCCATCATCGAGCTGGACGCCATGAACGCGGTCGTCCACGACGTCCCGATGGAGACACTCATTGATGTGACCGCGAGCGGTTGCACCATTCGCGGGCTGGTTATAAACAATTTGGGGACTGGCATCGCGGTGGCATTATCGGGTGGCCAGTGCGTGGTGGAAGGGAATTACATTGGGCCAAGCGCGCAGGGCGGCTATGCAACGGATTTTACCGGTATCGGCGTCGGCATCTACTCCACCGAGAACCGTATCGGAGGCACGACGGCGCTCAGCCGCAACGTCATCTCACATACGGGTTATGGGATTCAGATGTGGCTTCCCGGGAACAACCAGATTCTCGGCAATTTCATCGGCACGGATGCCACCGGCACGCAGATCATACGGAACGTTCCCTACGGCATCATCTTGCAAGGCGGAAGCAACAATCTAATCGTGGGCAATCTTATTTCGGGCGCCAATGACTACGGTCTCTGGCTGGAGAGCTCGGCCAATGTGGTTCGCGGCAACTTTATTGGCACAGACATCACGGGCACGAAGGCACTTCCAAACGGCGACGGCATTCTTGTGCAAAATGCTCATCTCAATGTCATCGGCGGGCTCTCGCTGGGCGACGGCAATCTGATTTCAGGCAATCTCGGCGTCGGTATACGGTTCCTCGGCGGAGGCGAGCAAAATCTGGTCCAGGGAAATCGGATCGGCACGGATGTCACTGGCCTCGCCGCGCTCGGCAACGGCGGCGACGGCATTTCGGTCCCGGGCCGAACCACCAACGCGATCGTTGGAAACAGCTTCTTTGGCAATGGTGGGTTGGGTATCAATGTCATATCTACGCGGCCATTTGAAACAGTGACGCTCAATGACATCGGCGATACAAACATCGTGCAGAACTTTCCCGTCATCGACACCGCGGCGAGCACGGGTGGCGTGACGACGCTTACGGGCCGTCTACTCAGCCGGGCGAATGAAAACTTCACCCTGGAGTTCTTCAGCAGTTTGCAGCGCGATCCTTCTGGCTATGGCGAAGGCCAGTTTCCGCTTGGGACCCTTGTGGTAACCACGGATGCGAACGGGCTTGCCGAGTTCACTTTCGTCACCGCCGGGAGCCACGCGGGTCAATATGCGACTGCCACGGCGCGCTCTGCTTTGGACAACACCAGTGAGTTCAGTGCGGCGCGGCTCATCACTCCGTAGCCGTGTGGAAGTCTTGCGACCCATCGGTTCAACGATGGGCTATTTTCCGGTCGTCACATCTGGGACTGCTCATTTATGAGGTGGCTTCCAGGCTGATCCTTCGGGTATGGTTTCCAGCGAAGCCGAGAAACGAATGAAGAGAATCAGTGCATTTGGCAGTTGCGTGATGATGGTGCTTCCGGTTGTCTTTGCGTTATCGCTGACCGGGCATTGCGCAGCGGGGCCCGAGGGCGACGCGGATTTTGCCGCGCTCCAGGCCCATGCCAAAAAATCCTTCAAAGACGAGGTCACCCCATTCGTCGACACCTACTGTACACGTTGTCACGGGCAAGATAGCCAGAAGGGTGGAGTCAACTTCGCACCGGCGCTGAAAAAACCTGGTGAAACCGCGTCCACCCAACGGTGGAAGCAAGCCCTTGGCGTGGTGAAATCCCACGACATGCCGCCGGAGGAGGCGAAAAAGCAGCCAACCGATGAGGAGCGTCGGAAGTTTCTGGAGGGCATCGGCAAGATCAAGTTTCTCAGTTCGAAGGATCCGGGCGCGTTTGTGATCCGGCGTTTGACCAAGGTGGAGTATGGCAACACGCTGCATGATCTGCTCGGGGTAGATCCAAAAGTTGCCGATGATCTGCCGGACGAAGTATTCGGCGAAGGGTATCTGAACACGCTGTCACCGCTCCAGTCGGAGCAGTATCTCGCGATTGCCAATGAGGCGCTGGACCGGATCCTGGGGCCCAAGGATGCTCCGCCCACCAAGGCGGGAAAACAACTTTTCGGCAAAATGCCAGGTCCAGGCGCTGACGAGCGAGTGGCGGCCAGAAAGGTCGCCCGTTCTCTGGCCAGGAAGGCCTACCGCCGGCCTGCCTCCGAGGCAGAACTGGATGTCCTGCTGCGGGTGTTTGACCTGGCGCGCGCAAACAAACTTGCCTACCCGGCGGCGCTGCGCCTGATGCTCAAAGCGGTGCTCGTATCCCCCCAGTTCCTGTTTATTACGCCAGCCACAGAAGTCGCCTCGAGCCGCTTGAAGCAAAATCCAACTCCCTCGCCGTCAAATAGGGCAGGGGGCAGGGATGAGGTGGCTGCTCCTGGTATTGTTCCCCTGGATGAATACCAACTGGCGTCCCGGTTGTCGTATCTGTTGTGGGCCACCATGCCCGATGCCGAACTGTCAGCATTGGCCGATCACGGGAAACTCCACGAGCCGGCCGTGTTGAAGGCGCAAGTGAAGCGTTTGCTGGAGGATCCCCGTTCCCGCGCGTTGTTTGATGGTTTTGGCGCGCAGTGGCTTGGGTTGGGAAGCCTGGAAAGCAAAACCTTCGACCTCGCCAAATTCCCCCAAATGACTCGCGCGATGCGCGCGGCGATGTATGACGAGGCCCGATTGTTCTTCGAAAGCATCGTCCGTGAAAACCGCAGTGTCGTGAGTTTGGTGGACTGTGATTACACATTCCTCAATGGAACCCTGGCAACGCTTTACGGCCTGGACAAACGCGTTACCGGACCCCGATGGCGCAAGGTGAGGCTGTCGGATGCGAATCGAGGGGGAATTCTGGGCATGCCCGGCGTTCTGGCGGTGACCTCGTTTCCCAACCGCACCAGCCCCGTTAAACGCGGCGTGTGGGTACTCGAACAAGTGCTGGGAGAACATGTGCCACCTCCGCCCCCAAACGTTCCAGCCCTGGAAAAGCAGGAGCGGAAGGCCATCGAGAACCTGACCCTGCGCCAACGTACCGAGCTGCACCTTAAGGACCCCGTTTGCGCCAATTGCCACAAGGTTCTTGATCCCATCGGCTTCGGCCTGGAGAATTTTGATGCCATCGGGCGGTGGCGCGACCAGGATGATACGGGAGGGCCGATCGACGCCGCTGGCGAACTCCCAGGTGGGAAACGATTCACTTCTCCCAGAGAGCTGAAAACCATCCTTGCCGCGCGGAAGACTGACCTTGCTCGTAACGTGACGGAGAAATTACTGGCCTACGCGTTGTGCCGCCAGCTGGAAGGTTACGACGAAATTGTGGTGGATAATTTAATGGAAACCATCGCCAGGGACGGCTATCGTATGCAGACACTCATCACCGAAATCGTGACCAGCTATCCTTTCACGCATCGCCGAATCCAGGAACAACTCGCATCCAATGAAAAGTAACTTCCTCATGAATCGTCGCACGTGCCTGAAAGGGATCGGGGCCACGCTCGCGCTGCCGCTTTTGGAATCCATGGGCTGGGCGGAGCCTGGCACGGGCAAGCCTAACAAGCCGCCGGTTCGCCTCGGATTCATGTACATGCCGCACGGTGTCATCATGGATCAATTCTGGCCCAAGAGTCCGGAAAGCTTCCTGTCGTCGCCGCCACCCGCCTTGGAATCGCTGCGTCCCGTCCTCGACCAATGTTTGTTGATGAAGGGGATCTCGGGAGTTCCGATCGCTCCCTTCAATGGCGCTCCGCATGCGCTCGAATTGTCCACCTGGCTGACGGCCATGTTGCCGGATGCGAACACACGAAACCGGATCAACATCGGGATTTCGGCCGACCAAATCGCGGCCAATTACGTGGGTGGTTTCACCTCGCTGCCGTCGCTGGAGCTGGCCACGATGCCGCAGACGCACAAGGAAAACCAGGAGGGCCTCAACGAGGGGTATTATTCTCACTGCAGCTTTCGTTCAGCAACCCAGGCCGTCCCCGCCGAAATCAATCCGCGCAGCGTGCTGAACCGGCTCTTCGGAAAGTCCGATCACTCGGGACGCGCCGTCCAGGCGGATCCTCTGGATCGGCAGATGTTGGATCTGGTTATCGGAGGCGCCAAGGACCTGCGTCGAAAGCTACCCCGGGACGATCAGCACAAACTGGATGAATACCTGGACAGTGTCCGGTCCGTCGAACGCCGCATTGCGGCCATTGAATTCCGCCAGAAGGAGGCAGCGCTGGAAAAGGCTGGGGTGAGCGTGACGAAACGCACGGCTTCGGATTCGCCGCCGATCGAGGTCAAAATTCCAGAGGGCGACAAACGTAGCGAGTACATGCAGGTGATGTGCGACCTCAACGTGCTGGCGTTCCAAACGGACGTGACTCGCGTCAGCACCTACATAGGCTCGACGCCCAACGGTGTTTCGTATCCGGAACTCGGGTTCAGGCACGAGCATCACTCCCAAACCCATCACAATAATGAACCCGATCCGATGGGGAAGGTCGCGGCCATCACCGCTTTCAACATAGCCCAGTTCGCTTACATGGTGAAAAAGATGCACAGCTTGCGCGAAGGGGACGGCACCCTGCTCGACAACTGCATCATGATGTGGGGCTCCGGCCTTGAAGACGGGAACAAGCACGAACGCAAAAACCTTCCCTTCATCATCGCGGGCAAGGGCGGCGGCTCCATCAATACAGGACGTTTCCTGGCCGATACCAAAGGCAATCAAGGCGACCTCCTTACCACGCTCCTCGCCTGTGCCGGTATTCCAGTGGACCGCCCCGTTGGCATCGCGACCAAGCAGCTAAAGGAGATGACCAACAATCTCTAGCCGGCGTGGTTTAGCGGGCGCGTTTGAGCGTTTTACCCAGAGTCGCGCGCTAGAAACAGCGTTAGCGCGCAACCTTGGGCGGGTGGGCGGAACCCCGTTGGGACCCGTTGGGGTTGAAGAAAAGGAAGGTTCTATCAATGTGCTTGACCCTTTTCCTTTAATGAGAAGGAATGAC
>JAQGOV010000151.1 GCA_028293425.1 Verrucomicrobiales bacterium | reverse complement strand
GAAAGTTCACTTTCCGGCCCAAAAACAATTCGACAACGTTTAATCACCTCGTAACTTCTCCCACCATGTACTGGACTAAGGCTTTTATTCCGACCCTCAAGGAATCACCGTCAGACGCTGAGATCGTATCGCACAAGCTGCTTTTGCGCGCCGGTTTGATTCGCAAGCTGACAGGCGGACTTTACACGTTCCTGCCGCTCGGCTTGCGCGTGTTGCGGAAAGTCGAAAAAATTGTTCGCGAAGAAATGGACCGCGCGGGCGCTTTGGAAGTGCTGATGCCCGCGCTGCAACCGCCTGAAATCTGGCAGCAGAGCGGACGCTATGAAACCGCGCGGGATGTGCTTTTCAAGGTGCGTGATCGTGCGAAAAAGGAATGGGTGCTCGGTCCGACACACGAAGAAGTGATTACGAGCCTTGCGGCGAATGAAATTTCCTCTTACCGCCAGTTGCCCAAGAATTTTTACCAGGTGCAGGTCAAGTTCCGTGATGAAATTCGCCCTCGCTTCGGCCTGATGCGAGCGAAGGAGTTCATCATGAAGGATGCCTATAGCTTTGACTCTTCCGATGAAGCGGCGCAGGCGAGCTATCAAAAGATGTATGATGCTTACAGCCGCATCTTTGAACGTTGCGGTCTGAGGGCTTTTGCGGTGGAGGCTGACACGGGAGTGATCGGCGGCAAATTCTCACATGAGTTCATGGTGCCTGCCGAGACGGGTGAAAACGATGTGGTGTATTGCGAAACAGGCAAATACGCGGCTAACATTGAAAAGGCAGCCAGCCAGGGGCCTCTCATTGCGACACCTAGGACCAGCACCGGAGCGCTCGAAAAGTTTGCCACGCCGGGCGTGGTGACGATCGATGCCCTGGCGCAACCGCCTTACAAGGTGGCGGCTCATCAACAGATCAAGACGCTCATTTACCTCGTTCAAAGCAAACTGGTGGTGGTGCTGATGCGGGGCGATGATCAACTGAATGAAGCCAAGTTCGTTGGGCTTTTGGGGACGAACCAATTCCGCGCGGCAACGGCGGAGGAAATTTTTGAAGGCATGGGCGCACATCCAGGCAGCCTTGGTGCGGTCGCATCCACGTTGAAATCGGAGTTGACGATTTATGCGGACGAGGTTTTGCGCGGCGCGGCGGGAATGACGACTGGTGCGAATGAGGACGGCTTCCACTTGCGCAATGTCGATGCGGATCGTGACATCAAGGTGACGCAGTGGGCGGATCTCCGAACCGTGTTGGTTGGGGAACTTTGTGTCACGACCGGGCAGCCGCTCAAAATTCGGCGAGCGATCGAAGTCGGCCATGTTTTCAAACTGGGCACAAAATATAGCATCGCGTTGAATGCCATGTTCCTGGACGAAACGGGCAAGCAACAGCCTTGCATCATGGGCTGCTATGGTATTGGCATCACTCGCACGCTCCAGGCAGTTATTGAGCAGAGCAATGACAAGGATGGAATCATCTGGCCAATCTCGGTGGCGCCTTACACGGTGTGCATCACCCCGCTTGGCGTGGTTCCTGGTACCCCAGTCATGGATTTGGCGGAGAAGATTTACAAGGATCTCGCTACTCAAGGTGTGGAGGTCCTCCTGGATGATCGTGATGATCGTCCTGGTGTTAAGTTCAAGGATGCGGACCTGGTGGGTTTCCCGATTCGTATCGGGATTGGTGAAAAATCTCTGGCCAAGGGCGAAGTCGAACTGAAATTGCGTGGTGGTGCTATGACCCCGGTAAAACCCGAGGAAATAGTGGCCAAGGTGCTGGAGCTTTTGAAGTAACCGCGTAAGCCTCACATAATCTGAAGGTTCGTTCTTTTGGGAACGTCCTTTAGAGGTGATCACGAAGGGTTTTATTTTGGCGCTGGGACTGGCTTCGACGGCCGTGCTGAGCGCCGCTCCTGCTCCTGCCTCTGAGGATGCTGAATTCTTCGAAAGAAAGATCCGCCCGGTCCTGGCGAACTCCTGCTATGAATGCCACTCCCACCAAGCGAAAAAGAACAAGGCGGGACTTTATCTTGATAATCGAGAAGAGCTCCTGAAGGGCGGGGAAACCGGGGTGGCTGTCGTGCTTGGGGAGCCAGACAAGAGCCGGCTGATTGAAGCCGTGCGATGGTCGGACCCTGACTTTCAAATGCCTCCGAAGCAAAAGCTCCCGGAGAGCGCCATTAAGGATTTGGTGCAGTGGGTTAAGAAAGGAGCTCCGTGGCCGAAGGAGGATGCGCCTAAGCTTGCTGTTTCGGACAAAGAATTGGCTGCCGCTGAGAAGCGAAAACGAGAGCATTGGGCCTGGCAAGCGATCAAAAACCCCAACCCACCGGAGAACAAATCCAAAGGATGGGCTATCAATGGCCTTGATCATTTCATCCTCTCCACTTTAGAGAAGAATGGGTTGACCACAGCACCCGCAGCCGACCGTCGCACGCTGATTCGTCGAGCCTATTTCGACCTCATTGGTCTCCCGCCTACTCCGGAAGAAATCCTCGCTTTCGAAAAAGATCCTTCACCGGATGCCTACGAGAAGGTGGTGGATTATCTGCTGGCCAGCCCGCACTACGGTGAGCGATGGGGCAGGCATTGGCTGGACGTCGCGCGTTATGGGGAAGACCAGGCGCATAGTTTTCAACCTCGACTGTATCCCCAAGGGTACCGTTATCGCGATTGGCTGGTTCAGGCATTCAATGAAGACATGCCTTATGACCGGTTTGTCATGGAGCAGCTTGCAGGCGATTTGTTGGAGGGGGGCGACAAGTATGCGCGAGTGCCTGCGCTTGGTTTTTTTGCCTTGGGGCCGGTTTACTACGGCGATAGTAAGATGTTCGATCAGTTCGACGACCGGATTGATACCCTCACGCGTGGTTTTCTCGGTCTGACGGTGGCATGCGCGCGCTGCCACGACCACAAGTTTGATCCTATCTCGAGCAAGGACTATTACGCGCTCGCGGGCGTTATAGCCAGCAGCCAGTACGAGGATGTGCCGCTCGTTGCGCCGGGGATCGTTCAAGCCTACGACAAAGCTCAAGCTGCGATTACAGAGAAGACAAAAGAGATGGATGGTCTAATTGAGAAAGAGTCTTCAAAATTGTCGGCTGGACTGCTGGCAGACACCGCCAAGTACATGATGGCGGTTTGGAAACTAAAGAATGGGAGTAAAGCCGAGCCTAAACTTTCGGCTGCCAAAATTGCCAAGGCGGAAGGATTGCAAACCTTCGTTTTGGAACGCTGGGTTAAGTATCTGGATAAAGCACAAAAGGAGAAGGTGGTCCAGTTCGCTAAATGGACCGCGCTGCTAACCCGGCAAGACGAGACCAAAAACATTTCGACTAACGAGACGGCAATCGCTGAAACTCGCAAAGTGGCTGGCGCCGTGCAGGAATACCTGCTCACCCTGCAAAAGGTGAGGAATGCGATGCAGGAGCATCAAGCCGCTGCCAAGGCGATTGGAGCGGACAAAGACAAAACTTTAGACCTCGAGAAATCCAAAGCGGAATTCCTGGAAGCCTTTCTTGGGAAGGACGGGGTTTGTATGCCGCCCAAAGGGGAAGTGGAGAAGCTTTTGTCCGAAGAACGGAAAGCACAGTTGGCTTCTCTCAAGAGCGAACTGGAAATTCTGAAGAAGAACGCTCCGGAAAAGTATCCATTTGCCCACTCCATCAAGGATGGTGCGAAGCCACATAACTTGAATGTGCTTCTGCGCGGCAACCCGGAAACTCCAGGGGAGGAGGTGCCACGGCATTTTCTTTCAGTGCTGGCCGGGGGACAACCGGCGGCATTTACCAATGGCAGTGGACGGCTGGAGCTGGCGCGAGCGATTGTGGATCGCAGAAACCCGCTTACGGCTCGTGTTTTTGTAAATCGGGTTTGGCAACATCACTTTGGGCGCGGGTTGGTGCGCACAACGAGCAACTTCGGACTGCTCGGGGAACCACCCACACATCCGGAGCTTTTGGATTACCTGGCGAGCCAATTTATGGAATCCGGTTGGTCGATCAAGTCGCTGCACCGCCAAATCATGCTTTCGGCCACCTACCGGATGAGCGGCAAGTTCAACGCAAGCAATCATGAGAAAGATCCTGAGAACAAATTTTTATGGCGCATGAACCGGCGGCGTTTAGAGGTGGAAGCTTGGCGAGATACCATGTTGGCTGTTTCCGGCAATCTCGATATCAAAGCTGGTGGTAGTTCGACTGAACTCGCCTCGCCCGAAAACCGCCGCAGGACATTTTACGCGAAGGTGAGCCGTCATGATCTGGATTCGCTGTTGCGGCTCTTTGATTTTCCCGATCCGAACGTGACAAGTGATTTGCGAACGGTCACAACGGTTCCCTTGCAGCAGTTGTTTTTTCTGAATGGCGAGTTCATGGTGCGCCAAGCCAAAGCTTTAGCTGCGCGGCTGACAAAATCGAGTTCTGAGCCGGAGGAGCAGCGGATTACCAAGGCGTTCCTCATGGTTTATGGGCGGTTGCCGAGCGAAGAAGAGCGGGCGCTTGGCCTGGAGTTCCTGGCCAGCTATCACCAGCAGCAGACAAGTTCGGGCAACGGGCTTTCAGGATGGGAACAATACGCGCAGGTGCTGTTGAGCGCGAACGAGTTCCTTTACGTTGATTGAAGCAGGGTGAACCTGCGTCCAATTGTTTATGAATCCGGTAGAACAAAATAGGAATTTCTCCCGACGGGAGATGCTGTGCCGGTTGGGCGGCGGGTTTGGGGCGGTAGCTTTAGGCAGCATGTTCTCACAGGCCGGACTGCTTTCTGCGTTAGCAGATGGGAATACGGCGGCGGTTCCCTTGGCTTCCGGGTTTACATTAAATCCAAAGAACCCGCACTTTGCGCCGAAGGCCAAGCGCATCATTTTCCTGTTCATGAATGGCGGGCCGTCGCACGTGGACACGTTTGATCCAAAGCCAGCCCTGGTCAAACATGCCGGGGAAAGCCCTGATTTCCTTGGAGAAAAAACCGGACGAACCAAGGGACGAAAGCTGATGCCCTCCCCATTTACCTGGAAGAAGTATGGGGCCTGCGGGGCGGAGGTAACGGAGCTTTATCCTGAAGTAGCGGGTTGCATCGATGATCTCTGCATCATCCGGTCAATGTACACGGATAACCCAAATCACGAGCCGGCGTTGCTGATGATGAATTCCGGCAACATGCAGCCGATCCGGCCTTCGATGGGTTCATGGATTACCTATGGGCTGGGCACTGAGAACCAGAACCTGCCGGGGTTCGTGGCGCTTTGTCCCGGGAAACCGGTGGTGGGCCCGCAATTGTGGAGCAACAGTTTTCTGCCTGGTATTTACCAGGGCACACACATCAATAACAAGGAGATCAATCCTCGAAAGATCATCCACGACCTGGATAACCGGTATCTTTCTCAAACCGCGCAGCGGAGCCAACTGGACCTGTTGCAGAAAATGAATCGGATTCATCTGGAGCAGCGTGAACGTGATGAGCAGTTGGAGGCGCGGATCTCGTCGCTGGAGTTGGCGTTTCGGATGCAGTTTGAAGCGCAGGACGCGTTTGATATTACGAAGGAATCCGAGGCCACCCGGAAGATGTATGGGGAAGGGGAGTTTGCCAATGCCTGCTTGATTGCGCGCCGCCTTTCGGAGCGCGGAGTGCGCATGACACAGATTTATTACGGCGACGGGCAACCGTGGGACGATCACTCGGATATCAATAACCACCGCAACCATGCGAAGAAGAGCGATAAACCAATTGCGGCCCTACTCAAGGACTTGAAAGCACGCGGACTGTTGCAGGATACTTTGGTGGTTTGGGGCGGAGAGTTTGGACGCACACCGACCTCGGAGGGTTCCAAAGGACGCGACCATCACAGCCTCGGCTTCAGCATGTGGCTGGCGGGTGGCGGAGTGAAAGGCGGGATGGTTTACGGAGCTACGGATGAGTTTGGGTTTAAGGCGATCGAGAACCGAGTGCATGTGCATGATCTCCATGCCACCATCCTGCACTTGATGGGGCTGAATCATGAGAAGTTGACCTTCCGCTATAGCGGCCGAGACTTTCGGCTGACGGATGTGAGTGGCAAGGTGGTGAAAGCGATTTTGGCGTAGTTTCGTCTTGCGGCTCATGCTTTTGGGGGGGAGCATTCGGAACAATGAAGCTTCTTGAAGAGCTGAAGCAAGCAGCCGAGCATCGGAATTTACAGTTCCTTGTTATTGGCGGATTCGCGGTAAATTTGCATGGATATTCCAGAAGGACTTTTGACTTGGACATCCTAGTGCCGCGTGAAAGTGTTCGAGAGTGGAAAACGGTGCTTGCGAGTTTAGGTTACTCCATCGACCTGGAAACTGGGAACTTTCTGCAATGTTCTCCTAGTTCTGCTCGTGGTTGGGCTGTGGATCTGATGATAGTGAATCAGGAGACGTTCCAAAAAATGTATCCGACTTCTCTTAAAGGGAGGGTGGAAGGGGCAGAAGTCTGCTACCCAACACTCAACCATCTGTTGGCTCTCAAGCTCCACGTCCTCAAGCAGTCGTTACTTCACAGGTTCTCAAAAGACCTCGACGATGTTGTGATTTTAGTGGAAGTTAACAAGGTCGATGTTTTAAGTGACGAGTTTAAACAGCTTTGCGAACGCTACGGAAACAGCGCCGTTTATGAACAGATCGTCCAAATCTCAAAGTCTAGACATTAAGGCCCTACAGGATGATTTCCTGGAGTTTCCCCTTGAGCCCACATTTATTTCCAGGCATGTGACGGTTTCTATCGACATGGTGGTCAGGGCTTGTGAGGAGGACCTCATACGAGTGAATCAAGACGCGCGCTTCCGAGCGGAACGAATCGAACATCGAGTCGATGTTCCGTTTGAGTTGTAACTTTTAGATCAGAGTCTCGTTACCTCGTCTCCCACGTTTAATTCCTAACCCTTTTCCTATGACAAATTCACTGGATCGATGTCGACGGCGAGGTAGGTGTCTTCGGGGAGTTCAAGGGCTTCGGTGAGCCGGGCCAGGATGCGGCTGAGTTTGGGCATTTGGCGGGTGCGGAGCATGACCTGATAGCGGTAGTTGGATTCGGCGCGAGCGAGCGGGGCAGGGGCGGGGCCGGCAATGACGAGGTCTTTGATTTCGGGGGCGTAGGTGTCCAATTCGCGGCGGATGTGATCGATGGAGAACTTGACCTTTTCCTCGTTGCGGCCACGCACCGTGAGCATGCAGACGCGGCTGGCAGGAGGGTATTTGAGCTGATCGCGGAATTCGATTTCCTGCTCGTAGAAGCCGATGAAATCGTGGCGGCGGGCGTATTGAATGGCAGGATGGAAAGGAGTGAAGGCCTGGATGATAACTTCGCCTTCGACATCACCGCGACCAGCACGGCCTGAAACCTGGGTAAGGAGCTGGAAAGTCCGCTCGCCGGCGCGGAAGTCCGGGATGTGCAGGCTGAGGTCAGCGTGGATGATGCCTACGAGGGTCACATTCGGAAAATGCAGGCCCTTGGCAATCATTTGCGTGCCGACGAGGATATCAATTTTGCCAATGCGGAAGTCGCCGAGGATGCGGCGGTAATCGTCTTTTTTCTTCAACGCGTCAGAATCCATGCGCTTGATTCGCGCGTGGGGGAAAAGCTTCTCCAAGGTTTCTTCCACTTTTTGGGTGCCGAGACCGGAGTAACGGATGGCGGGGTTGGCGCATTTCGCGTCGGGACAAACCCGTGGGGCGGTCACCTCGTGGGCGCAAACGTGGCAGCAGAGTTTCTGGGTGGTGCGGTGGTAGGTAAGTGAGACGCTGCAGTTCGGGCACTCGGCGACGTAGCCACAGAGGGGACACTGGAGCGAGGTGGAATAACCGCGCCGGTTTAGGAACAGAATGGTTTGTTCCTTTCGCTCCAGGCGCTGGTGAATGGCTTCCTTGAGCTGGTTCGAGAAAATCGGCGGGCCCTTCTGCTTGCGCGATTCCTGGCGCATGTCCACGACGCGCACGATGGGCATCTTCTTATCGTCGCAGCGGGTCGGCATTTCGAGCAGGGTATATTTTCCCTTCTGAACGTTGTAGAAGGTTTCCATGCTGGGCGTTGCAGTCCCGAGCACCACGACAGCTCCTTCCATTTGGCCCCGAACCACCGCGACATCACGAGCGTGATAACGAGGGGCTTCCTCCTGTTTGTAAGAGTGCTCATGCTCTTCATCCACAATCACGAGCCCGAGTGGCTCGATCGGAGCAAAGATGGCGGAGCGAGCCCCGATGACAATCCGGGCGCGGCCCTGGCGAATCTTGTGCCATTCATCGTGGCGTTCGCCGGCCGAGAGATGGCTGTGAATGACGGCGACCAGGGTTTGCAGCTTTCCAGAGCTGAATCGGGCCTTGAACCGCTCGACAGTTTGCGGCGTGAGCGAGATTTCGGGCACGAGAACAATGGCACCTTTGCCTTGTTCCAAAGCGTGAGCGATGGCCTGGAGGTAAACCTCGGTTTTGCCGCTTCCGGTGACACCGTGCAAGAGGAAGACTCTCGAAGGATTGCCATTTTTAGGCGAGGTGCTGTTGGTTTCAGGGAGCTTTGGGTCCGCTGCTGCTTTTTGAGTTCCGCTCAGAAAATCCAATTGGAGGATGTTGGCCGGGGGCTTTGGGATGGGCATGGCATCCACCACAGGAGGGGCTTTGGCCTGTGCGGGATCGGGGACGATGACAGTGTCCATCGCTTCCACAATCTTTTTGTAGGCCACGACCTGCTCTGGGTTTAATTCGAGCGGCTGGCTGGGCAGAATGTGTTCGTTGGCGTAGGGGTCGCGCTCGGAAATTTGCGGGGCAATGATGACAAGGCCCTTGTCTTCGAGTTTACGAACCGTTTCCGCCGTGGTGTCCGTGAGGCGGAGCAATTCCTGGAGGGGCAGTTCGCGCCATTCCTCGATGATATTCCAGACTTCCTCCTGGCGTTTGGTGAGCTTGGGGAGTTCGCCGGTCCGTGGAGCGATGCGCACGTAAAGGCGCTCGCGCCAGCCTTCTTCTTCTTTGCGCACGGAATCGGGCAGGACGCTCTTGAGGGCCGTCTCGACCGGGCAGCAGTAATAGTCGCTAATCCAGCGCGCGAGTTGGAGAACTTTGGGAGTGACCAGGCTTTGGCGGCCGATCACTTTGAGGATGGGGCGGAGATTGGTATGGGTGGATTCCTCAATCAGAGAGGTGACAACGCCGAGGACTTCGCGCGGACCAAAAGGGACCTTGACCCGGGAGCCGATCTCGATTTGCGGGGCGAACTCGGCGGGGATAGAATAATCGAACTCCTTGCGGAGGGCGATTTCCAATGTGACACGCGCGATCATTTTGCCGTGATTGTACGGAGAACGTGCAGGATTAAAAGCGTGGAGGCGGTCTTCAATGGCAATTGGATTTGTGGCTGGATGGATTTTTGGATTGTTGGACGGAAAGGGAGTCTGCCTCCTCACGTCGGCAGTTACGAGCGGTGAAAGCTTGTAAACAAGGCTTGTTTGCGTGTTGTTTTTAGAGGCTTGTTTAGCCTTGTCTGACCTTGTTAAGGCTTGTTTTGGGCTTTTGAAGCCTTGTTGGACGGCCGGAATTCCTGCATTTAGGAAGGCGAGCTTCTGCTGAATGTGCAGGGCTGGGCGGACTTGAGTGTTGCGCGGCTGCTTAAGGGCGGGACCACCGCATTCTCGTTGGCCAAGGCCATTGCGGACTTGAAGACGTGGGGAATTCGACGACGCGGGCTCGGCGCTGCCATTTCTACCGGGAATTGCAGGCATGGCGCTGCCTCCACTCAGAGGGAGTGGTTTCGCACTGGTCTGGCACTGTTTTGCTCTCAGCATAGTTCACCTTTCCGGCAACATTGTAGCATGGGGGGTATGACAAAAGCTGTCATACCCCATCATTTTTTTGGAAATATTTATCGTGTCGCGGAGTGCCTGGGGTGCGGGTTCGAATTCACCCGGCTCGTTTTGCCTTGCTTGGCGTGATGGGGGTTGTAAATCTTATTGACGGTTCAGGGGATGAAGCCGGTGAGGTGATTATGAAACAAATACGGAGACTTTTTTGCGGGCTGGGTCTAGCTCCAGCGCTTCTCTTATTATTCACGCCACTTGTTTTGGCGCAGGCTCCGGCGCCGAGCAGGCCGCCGGGGGCAAGGCCGGGCACCCCGGGAGCTGCTGCGTCGCGTTCGCTGGAGCTGACGGTGCTCGATGCCGAGACGGGAAAGCCGGTCGTAGGGGCCACCGTAAACCCGAACCAGTATGTGCCGGAGGCCGGGTTTAACGGAAGGGCTGGCGGGTGGGTGACGGGTGACGATGGCAAGGTGACGTTGAAGCTGCCGGGAGGTGTCATGTATAACCTGACCATCAGTGTGACGCACTCGAATTATCCCATTCGACAGATGGGGATGCAGGGGCAGGGTGGTCCGATCGAAGTGCCGACGGAATACACGATGCGCTTGACCAAGGGCGTGAGCATCGGCGGATTTGTGCGGGATGAAAAGGGGCAAGCGGTGGCGGGGACGAAGGTGATTGTGTGGGGAAATTCCGGGAACATGTATCAGCCTGGAGAGCGGCGGCCGGTTGAGGTGTCGGTGATGGCCCGCAACGAAGACAAGGCTGTGGTGACGGATGCGAAAGGCTTTTGGGAATTTCGCAATGTGCCAGCCGATCTGGACAGCTTGTTAATGGATGTGACTCGGCCGGCGGGCGCGGTGAGCAGATTCGGCTCGGTGACGCAGGAGCCGTTCTCAGGTGAAAATCTGACTTCCATCAGCCTGGCGTCCCTTCGAGCGACCAACGCGGTATTGCAGTTGAAGGAGGGGAGCACGGTGCGTGGGGTGGTGGTGGATACCGCGGGGAGGCCCGTGGCCAACGTGCGCTTGCACGAGCGGCGGGGGAACGGTGGTTACATGATGCCGTACACGTTCACCAACGGGCCTGATGGGCGGTTTGAGCTGAAAAACCGGGATGCGACGGTTTTCCTCCTGACGGCGGAGGCCGAGGGCTTCGCGATCAATTCCGCCACGGTTATGCCTTCGGAAATGAACAATGTGCGTTTGGTGTTATCGCCTCCGATACCGCTACGGCTGCTGGTGGTGGGGGAGAATGATGAACTGCTGCCGGGGGCGGATGTAAGGCCGATCGAATATCGAAACCGAGGGCATATTCCCAACTGGAACGGAAGGACGGATGCGCAAGGCAAGGCGGTGTGGACGAATGCGCCCACCACTGAACTGAGTTTTTATGTGTCCGCCGGCCGGTATCCTCAGCGGGCCGTGCGCGTGATGCCCGACGGCTCCGAGCACCGGGTGGTGATGCGGAAAGAACCATCCAAAACCATCACGATGAAGGTGAAAGCCGTGGATGCGGAAAGCAGTCAGCCAGTGACGAAGTTCGAGGTGGGGAAGAGTTTTTTCAATAATGACCGGTACGAGCCGTGGGGCAAGTCGGGCCAGGATGGGGTTTTCCAGGATGAGCTTGCGCAAAGGGATCGTCAATTCGGCTTTGTTTCCAACTACCGCATCCAGGTGCGGGCGGAGGGCTACGGGCTTTGGACGAATGAGCAATACTATTTTGACGAGGGCGGGCAGGAGGTATTGGCCAAGTTGCCCAAAGGAGTGTTGCCGGCCGGCACCGTTTTGCAGCCGGATGGCCAGCCGGCGGCAAAGGCGCGGGTGACCCTGAACACCGGCCGCAACTCCATCTTTATCAATGAATCTCGGGATTCGTATTTGCAGCAAGGCATGACCCGGAAGACCACTGGGCCGGATGGAAAATTTCAGTTTGAAGCAGCGGAGCCGGAGAATCGGCTGATGGTTTGGCATGCGACGGGTTTTGCGTCGCTGTCGGTTGGGGACTTGCGAAAGGCAGCGGAAGTTCGATTGCAGCCGTGGGGGCGGATACAAGGGGTGTTGCAGGTGGATGGCAAACCGAAGGCGAACGAGCGGGTGAGCATCAAGTATCCGATCCACTGGGTAGGCGTGAATGATTATCATCTTGTGTATTCGACCCAGACAGATGCCCAGGGCCGTTTCACGATTACCAATGTGCCACCAGGGACTTTTGTGATGTATCGGACGCCGTTCCTGATCATGGGGCCGACGGTTGAGAGCCATCGGCAGTTCGTGGAGGTAAAGGCAGGCGAGGTGAAGCAAGTGAACTATACGCTCGGCGGGCGGACGGTGGTGGGGCACGCGGATGCTGATGCGACGGTGCAATGGCAGAATGATTCCCATTTGCTGGTGCTCAAAGCAGGGGATCCCCCACCCGCGCCTTCCTATGGAATAGGAGATGCCAAAACTTACGAGAAGGCGCGCCAGGAGTATGCCCAATCGCCGGACCTTCTGGCGTACGAGCGGGCCCGAAACCAGTTCCAGTTGGTGTTCGACAAGAATGGAGATTTTCGGGCGGACGATGTGCCTCCCGGCAATTACGAATTGCGGCTGCGGGCCACAAAGCCGCCGGAGAACCAAAATGGTGCGCGGTTCAGCGGCCGCGAAGAAGTTGTAGCCTCATTAACCAAGGAAATCATAATTCCCCTCGGCAACGGGGAATTTGACCTGGGCAGTTTCGAACTGGAATCGAAAAGTCCGGAACTGGTCAGCGCCGGGCCGATTTCATTGCAGGCAGAAACACTGGATGGAAAGCCATTCGATCTGGCGAGTTTGCGTGGCAAACCGGTGGTGTTGACCTTTTGGGCCCAGTGGGCTCCGCGCTCAAAACAACAGTTGGACAGTGTTCGCGCAGCGCAGGCGGCGAACAAGGATGTTACGTTTTTGACGGTGAATTTGGATGATGACCCCGCCGAGGCAAAGGCCGGGGTAAACGGATTGAGCGCGAATTGGGTGCATACCAGGCTGGCCGGGGCGGCGCGCGCGATTGTGCCGGAGGAACTCGGGGTGGAAACATTGCCGGTGACGTTTTTACTTGATGAAAAGGGGCACCGGGTATCACGAGACATCACGGGAACGCGGGTTCAGGCCGCTCTCAAGCGGTTGACGACTAAGACAGCTAAAAAATAAGGAGGCAATATGAATCGTTTGTTTCTCAAGATAATGGGCTTGGTCATCCTCCTGGTTGCCACCGCGAGAGCGGCGGATGATCCGAGGATTGAAGGTGTAATCATGGATTCGAAGGGCCGTCCGATTCCGAACGCGAGCGTGTATGTGTATTCAGCCAAGCCGCGCGAAGGCGAGGCGACGATGTGTGCGACCTGCTATCCCGACTGTGGAAAGAAGGCGCGCACGGATGACCAGGGACAATTCAAGATCGAGAAGCTGAATGGGGATTTGCTGTATCGCTTGCTGGTGACGGCCAAGGGGTGGCGCGTGGATTATATCACGGACGCGGATCCATTGTTCGGCAGCGTGGAACAGCGGCTCAAGGCGCATCGGTGGAGCGATGCGCCGCTCGACCGCAAGGTGATCGGGAAAATTATCGATCCGGACGGAAAGTCCGTAGCCGGTGCGGTCTTGAACATCGATGGCTATCGCAATGGGCCGTACGGCAATTACGGTGGTGTCAAAGGAAAGGTGGAAACGTTTAGCGGCACGGATGAAAGCGGCGAGTTCCTGATCACCTGCACCAACGGAATTGGTTCGATCAGTGCCACGGTGGAAGCGCGGGGATTCGCAAAACGCAAGGTGTGGCTGGACGCGGGCAGCGCGCATTTGCTCCGCATGAAACGCGGTGTGGAGGTGACCGGACGGTTGCTCCAGGATGGCAACCCGGTTCCTGGAGTAAGGGTCTCAATGAACAGCCAAGACAGAAGTGTTGAGAGTTTTTTGCAAGGTTTCGATGCCACGACCGGGCCGGATGGGCTGTTCAAGATTCCAAATGTGCCTCCCAACACTGCCTTTTTCCTGGCTACCCGGCTGAAGGACGCGGCCAGACTGGGGTTATCCCTTGCCCCGCAAACGGTCAACACGGGTGCGGATGAAAGCACGGTCAAGCTAGGGGATCTGGTCCTGAAGGCTGCCCATTCCATTAAGGGCAAAGTCGTGCTCAGCGATGGCAAACCGGTGCCTGGGAACACTCGTGTCTCCCTTGGGTTTGAAAGCGGCTCCGACAGTTTGCAGGCGAAAGTCGATGAGGATGGTACTTTTGAGTTCAAGGGAGTACCGACAGAGTCGATCAGTTTATGGGTGCGGGTGACCGGCTACCGCGTCTCCGCGAAAAATCCGAGCAAAGATTGGCTGAACGAAGGGCGGCTGGTTGGACGGTTAGAGGGCAGCCTGGAGAATTTCATCATTCATCTGGAGCCGGGAGCTCGTGCGGACCGCAATGAAGGACCCCAGGATAGCTCGGAACGTCAGCCACGGGAGAAGCTTTTGCGTGGGGCGAAGCTGTAGAGAGCCCGTCCATGAAGACACGGCGCGGCTCTTTCGTGCTCGGGCGGGCGTGTCGAGCACGAGGTATTAACCGCATACTTTTCGTTCCAAACCGATTCCCGTTCGTTAGGCGTCGATAAGGTAACCGAGGTTTTCCAGTTGCGCTTTCAAATTGTTGAAGCCAGAGGTCCAGAAAAAGATGGAGGCCCAGAAAACGATGAATTCCGGGATGTGCGCATTCTGGTGTTCAATGCGGAGCCCAACAGAAAAAATGCCTCGGTGCCTGCTCAGTTTGTTGATGCTGCTCTTGGGGAAAATATAATCACGTCCCAGGCAGGAAATCTGGATTGCATTGTTATCTGCAGAAAGTGATGCGTTGGGATAACTCGCGTTGAACCATTCTCCCAATCTTGCCCCTCCGGTTTGCGAAACCAAGGGTTCTACGGTGATGGTTTCAGTGGGGGGGGTAGGCTGGTCATTGCATTTCCAGCAGGAGTCAAACGTATCCTCGTGTTGCTCGCCGCATTTTGGGCAGGTCCACATCGCCGTGAAGTATTGCCTGGAATCTGGAACTGGGCAATTGTATTTGGGCCTTGGGCTACCACTCGAGCAACACCGTTTCCGCTACCTGGCTTCAGTCGTGGTCATTCCTCTCTGCTCGGAGCATAGAACCCGCATGTACCAGGTTGAAGACGCGCCGAGAGCGTTTACTCGCAGAGGCCACCAGGTAGCATGCAATTTTCATTGTATTGTGACTGCCAGAGAGGCGGGGCAAGCGAAATAGAGCTCCCAGGGCTGGAGGGTGCGTCTCTCAATTTCCTGCAAAGTAACAACCGAGGTGGAACGTCCGAAAATCCGCCAGGTTTTGGACTGCGCCAGTCCTCTGGCGCTTTAGACGTTGCCAGCCCTGCCCGTGAAACCTGTGTCGCCCATCTGCAAACCAACGCACCCTCTCCAGTGGTCTAACAAAAATCCCAATTGTCTCCTCCGCATGCTGCAGAAAGCCAAGATGCGCCCGGCTGGAGGTTTCCGGCGTTGCTAACTCAGGTCTTGCGCGTCTTGGAGGGACCCTTGGGAATACCAAGCTTGGATACACTATAGAGCGAGGCTGCGCCGGCGAAAGCCGCCTCGGCATTTGCCAAGGCGGCCTTATTATTGCGCCGAAGGAACAAGGCTACTTCTTGCAACCGCAGGGCGAGCAATTGCAGGATCCGGGTTCACACGAACAGGAGCTGCCGCACTGGCACGCTGAAACGCGGTTGATGTTGTTCTTGCGGTTCTTTGGCTGAGGTTTGCGATTCGATTTCATGTTATGATTTTCTAGTTTTTTCACGGTGTGGTCCCGGCATCGTTGCCAGGATTCACCGACCGTTCACCAGGGCACACGGACCAGCCGGAAATTGATTACACTCTCTTTTACACAAAAACACTTAATGGCAGTGCGCTCCTGCCGCTGTTTCGTCGCACGTGCAGTCGAGGCATCCGTGAACGCTGCATGCACCACAATTGGCGGTCAGGGCTTTGCGCAGATGTTTCCTGGCCCGATGAAGACGCACCGTCAGATTATTTCGGGTTAAACCTGCCTTCGCTGCGACCTTATCCGGATTTTTTCCTTTTAAATCAACTTCTTCCACCAACTCTCGATATTGCTCCGGCACCAAAGCCAGGAGACGACGAAGGCATTTGCAAAGCTCTCGCTCATCCTCAGTGTCGGGGCTTTCCGGAAACTCCTTCTCGAAACGCTCCAATGCGCGCTTGCGTGCCCCCTGGGTTCGATACACATCAATGATCGAACGGCGAAGAATCCGATAGAACCACCTGGTCGTTTCTTCATCGGTTTCAGGATGCCGGTCGGCTGCCAACGCCTTGATCAAGCTCTCCTGCACCACATCTTCCGCCAGATGATGATCGCCCAGCCGATTTCGAGCAAATGCCACAAAAGTCTGGAGATTCTTGATGATCGCGCTCTCAATGTTTGCCATGGAAAGAGGCTAGCTCCTGGGCTGTCCGGGGCAAATACTTTTAGGCACCTGAGTGATGCTCGCAAGCTCGCCTCGCGGTAACTCGAAAGCGAAGAGGGTGCGCGAACCTCGCTTCAGCGGCCAATTGCTGGACAGCCGTCCATCCAACCCTAACCGAGCGCTGCAAATGGAGACGCAATACGTGCCAAGCGTGCAGGCCACCGACTCGGTCGGCCGAGTTTACGCGCGCATCGCTCCCACTGCATTCCCTCGCGGCACGGACGACCAGTCCGTCTTGGTGCATCGCATCACTTCCTACACGAAGCAGGCGCTCTGGGATTCGGTCAAATCATGGTTCGAAGGCGGCGCGCCGGCCAGCGGTGTGATTGATGCGCAACAGTCGGTCGTGCATAATTTTCCCGGTGGTGGCGGTGCGACGTGGAAGATTTACCTGCCTTCGACGCCCAAGGAACAGAAGGCGCCCGTGGCGTGGAAATCCATGGGCACACCGGTGGCGTTGGATGCGAACACTTTCGGCTACCGGTGGAACTTCGAACACGTGCGCAAAACCGAATCCAGGGACGGCGCGCTGGCCACATTGCCGGAGTATTTCCAATTGCGGACGAACGCCGCGAACAAAGTCGAATGGACTCCCGTGCATGAGGCCGATGTCCCACACGAAACAGGCCTTGCCGAGTATCGGTTCACGCGGCCGCGCGGGAAGGCGTTGCCGCCGTATGTCACGCCGGAAGAACCGGAGAGTTCATGGAAGAAGCCGGGCCCGAAGGCTGGCCCATTCGAGGCGCGGTTGGGGGACGGCAGCGTCGTCACTTACTACTGGTACCGTTTCGTCGACCAGCCCGCGCTGTTGAATGCGGACATGACCAACGCCGAGCGCGAAGTTATGCAGGCCCGCGTGGAGAAAATCCATCGCAACTGGAAGCGCGACCGCGAATATCTGCCTCCACCTGCTGTCGGCAAATTGGCAGAAATTGACTCCGCGTTAATTGTGGCGCCCCCCAACGGCCTGGAAGCCGGATACGTTCCCATTGTTACGCGGCAGGGGGCGAAGGAATAGGGAGGGATGCAGGCGTGGAGAAGGTCATGACGGATTTATGCATCCGGTGCTCGGAGCCAACCTGTTGGTCCTGCTGTGCATGACCTTTGCGGCTGCGGTTATGATCGTGCAAACAGGCCTGCTATGGTTTTGAGCCCGTCGCTGATGGATCTTCACTTCCAAATCTGTATCGCGGTCTTCGCGAGAGCTTTGGCGCGTTCGCGGACGGTTGTCTCGTTCCACGAAGTTTCCTTAAGCAAGTCTTTGGTCATTTTGATCTCCGACTTGCTGTAATGGTCGTTGCACTTGGTGCCGAATGATTTGTTTTGAGCCTTGTTGTTAATGCGTT